>JAUIDW010000444.1 GCA_030428395.1 bacterium
GCTCCCGGCGGCCTTCGAGGCGGCGAGCTCCGACGCCGAGCGCGGCGCGCTCGTGCGCGTGGCCCTGGAGCGGCGCCGCGCGTCGTCGCCGCCGCCGAGCGCGCCGGTCGAGGCGGGTGCGGCGCGCGACGAGGTCGAGCCGCTCGTCACGTTCCGCGGGCACACCGACTACGTCTACGCCGTCGCGGTGTCGCCCGACGGCCGGCTCGCCGCCTCGCTCGCGGTGCGCGACCCGCTGCTGCGCGTGTGGGACCTGGCCACCGGGGAGCCCGTCGCGACGCTGGACAAGGCCGCCGGCACGAGCGGCGCGGGCGACAACCGCGACCACCTGCTCGCGTTCGCGGACGACGGCCGGACGCTGCTGGCCACCGCGCGCGACGGCGCCGCCCCGCCGCGGCTGATCGCCTGGGACCTCGCGAGCGGCGCGAGCACCGTCGAGGAGCTGCCCGCCGGCCTGCTGGACCCCACGCACCTCGCGTGGCTCGACCGCGTGGCCGCGCGGCTCGACGGCGCGGGCGGGTCGCGGCGCCTGGGGCGGCGCGCCGCGCTCCTCGCGGACGGCACGCCCGTCGCGCTGCGGCCGCCCGAGGGCCTCGACGTACCGCCGGGCGAGCGCTGGCGCGCGGTCGCGGCGCACGTGCACGGCGAGGGGCTGGCCGTCGCGCCCGGGGACGACCGGATCGCCGTCGTGTCGCGCGGCTCGCTGCGCGTCCTGGAGCCCGGCGGCGGGGAGCGCGTGCTGTCGTGGGAGCGCGGCGGCTACGCCGTGGCGTGGTCGCCGGACGGCACCACGCTCGCGGTGGGCGACGAGGGCGGCGAGCTGCGCCTGGTCGACGCCGCCACCGGCGCCGTGCGGCGCGCCTTCCGCGCGCACGACCGCTACGTCTTCGCGCTGGCCTGTACGCCGGACGGCGCGCGGCTGGTGACCGCGTCCGGCGACGCGTCCGTCAAGGTCTGGGACGCGCGCGCCGCCGGGCTCGCTCCGCCCGGCGCGTCCGCGGTCCCCGGTGCGACCGGCGCGCGCTGAGCCGCCGGCGGGAACAAGCCGGGCGCGGCCCCGGCGGGGGCCGCGCCCGGCACCTCGGATCCCTCCCGGACCCCCTGCGCCTCAGCGCGTCTCGAGCAGGCTGGCGAGGCTCGCGCGCAGCGCGGCCAGGTCCTGCTCGAGGTCCTCGACCCGCGCGACGCGTTCCTCGAGCTCCTCCAGCCGCGCGACGCGGGCGCGCAGCGCGTCGTTCTCCACCTGCAGCTCGCGCAGGGCCTCGACGGCGAGGGCCTCGAAGCCGCGGACGGTGAGGCGCTTGTAGCCGCCGACCTCGTCGACCCAGTCGGGCAGGACCTCCTCGACCTCCTGGGCGATGAAGCCGGTGCGCACGCCGGGCAGCTCGCGGAGGGCCGCGGGGTCCTCGTACTCGAAGGTCACGCCGCGCAGCGCGAGCAGCGTGTCGAGCGCGCCCTCGAGGTCGCGCACGTTCTTCTTCAGGCGCGCGTCGGAGGACACCGACCAGGACCCGCCGCCGGGCTTGCCCGCCGAGCCGTTGACCTCGAGCGTGAAGGTCGGCGTCAGCGTGTTCACGCCGACGTTGCCGCCGGTGAGCGCGGTGCGGCCGGTCGAGTGGATCTCGAGGCTGTCGTCGACGTCCTCCTGGACGTAGACGTACCCGAGCCCGCTGAGGTCGATGTCGCCGAAGTTGAGGCGCGCGCCGTGGCCGAAGCTGCCGAGCGGGCCGACCAGGCGCAGGGTCTCCTGGTCGGTGGACTCGACGTTGAGGCGGTGCGTGCTGATCGCGGTCCCGACGCGCGTGTCGCCGTCGGCGAAGAGCGCCGTGCCGCCGCCGGAGTGCTCGGCGACCACGCCGGCGCTGGTCGCGGACGAGGCCTTGCCGCGGACGCCCGCGCCGAAGGTGAAGGCCGTCTCGCCCTGCACGCCGTCCGCCGCGTCGCCGCCGGCGTAGCCGAGCACGCCGACGGAGGTCGCCGCGGGGCCGCCGCTGGAGACGCCGCCGGTGCCGACGACGCCGGGGCCGCCCTCGCCGCCGTTGCCGCCCGTCGCGATCAGGCCGGTTCCGCCCACCCACGTCGGGCTGGACCCGCCGACGACGACCGCGCCGTGGCCCCCGGGGAAGCTGCCGCCGCCCAGCGTGTTGCCGCCCGCAGCGAACAGGCCGTTCCCGCCGGAGCCGCCGCCCATGGACGTCGAGCCCCCGAGGATCTGCGCGCCTTCCCCGCCCGTCGTGTTGGGCGCCGTGCCCTGGCCGCCGCGCAGGATCGCGCCGCGCCCGGCGTCGGTGTCGATCCCGCTGGCGTCGCCGCCGGTGCCCACAAGCCCGATGCCTCCGGTGGCGAGGCTCTGGTTGACGGAGCCGCCCGTGGCCTCGACGCCGATGCCGCCGGTGCCGGAGGGCTGGAACGAACCGCCCCCGAACACGTAGAGGCCGCGGGCCTCGACGCCGCCGGTCAAGAACGCGCCGTCTCCGCCGGGCGTCGAGACGTCCCCGGAGCCGCCGAAGCCGAACAGCGCCGTCCCGCTCGGCTGGCCGCCGCGCGCCACGACGCCGGCTCCGCTGCCCCCGCCGCCGATGCCCTCGACGCCGGCGCCCGGGAAGCTCAGCCCGTCGAGGACGGACCCGCCGATCCCGACCACGCCCTTGCCGGCCTCGGAGACGATGGTCGTGCCGGGCAGGATGCTGCCGCCGACGAAGCGACCGCCGTCCCCGCCGAAGCTGTCGAAGCCGTTCGAGACGTCGCCCGCCACGGCGAAGACGCCCGTGCGCGTGCTGCCGCCGTCGCTGGGGTCGGTGGTGATCTCGAGCTGGCCGACGCCGAAGGGCGTGGTCGAGTTCAGCAGCACCTGGCCCGTGCCCGCCACGAAGAGGTCGCTCGAGATCGGATACAGCATGCCCAGCGTGGGGGTGGAGCTGGCCTGCAGGCACGTGCCGGGGTTGCCCTGGTCCTCGAGGCTGCCGGCGCAGAAGCCGGAGGCCGAGCCGGCCACGGCGCCGCCGGGGCCGCGCACGACGCCGCCGAGCGACGCTCCGGCCTCCAGCGAGCCGGAGCCGCGCTCTCCGCGCTCGCGCGCGGACCGCGGCGTCGCGCCGGCGCCGGAGCTCGGGGCCGCCGCGCCGCGCGGGGCGCCGGCGCTCGTCGCGGCGTCGTCGCCTTCCGGGGCGGCGTCCAGCGCGGACGCGAGGCCGAACGCGCCCCCGGCGGCGGGGGCCAGACGCGGCAGCTCGATGGGCTCGAACGCGCCGCCCTCGAGGGCGTGGTAGATCGTGTTCTCGTTCGCGTTGACGAGGTGCAGGTCGCGGCGGCCGTCGCCGTCGTAGTCGATCCAGCGCGCGGCGTGGTCGAGCCCGGTGGCGGTGATGCCGGAGCTCGCCGTGACGTCGACGAAGGCGCCGCCGCGGTTGCGCAGCAGCTGGCAGGGCCCGGAGCCCGTGCCGACGAACAGGTCGACCGCGCCGTCGCCGTCGAAGTCCTCCCACAGCGCGAAGCGCGCTCCGCTGACGGCGTCCAGTCCCGCGG
>JAUIDW010000445.1 GCA_030428395.1 bacterium
CGCAGGCGCTGGTGCGAGACGATCCACTCGGAGCCGCCGGCGTAGGCGAACAGCTCCGCGCAGGACAGGAAGAAGACGCGCCAGCGCTGGTACCACTTCTCGGCCTCGCCGGCGCCGTAGGTCGACGAGAACAGCTCCAGGACCTCGGCGCGGTGCGCCTCGAGGTTGCGCAGCCAGTCCTCGGAGGTGCGTGCGTAGTGCGTGCCGGGGACCTCCCAGCGCTCGTCGACCTCGAACGGCACGTCGACGCGGTCGACCAGGTCGGGCGTGGGCATCATGCCGCCGCTGAAGAAGTGCCGGCTCATCCAGTCGGACTCGTCGCGCACCTCGAACGGATAGGCGTAGCGGCGGTGGGCGAAGACGTGCAGGAAGAGCCGCCCGTCGTCGCGCAGCCAGCCCGCGACGCGTCCGAGCAGCTGCTCCCAGTTGCGCATGTGCTCGAACATCTCGACCGACACGACGCGGTCGAAGCGCTGGTCGATCGAGAAGTCGTTCATGTCCCGCGTCAGCACGGTCAGGTTGCCGAGCCCGCGGGCGGCGGCCTTCTCCTCGATCGAGCGGCGCTGCGGGGCGGAGTTCGAGACCGCCACGACGTCGCTGTTCGGATAGCGCTCGGCCATCCACAGCGACAGCGAGCCCCAGCCGCAGCCCAGCTCCAGCACGTCCTGGCCGTCGCGCAGGTCGGCGCGCGTGCAGGTGAGCGCGAGCATGTGCTCCTCGGCCTCGTCCAGCGTCGTGTGCCCGTACGGGTAGAACGCGCTGCTGTACTTCAGCCGGGCGCCCAGGACGAGCTCGAAGAAGCGCGGCGGCACCTCGTAGTGCTGCTCGTTCGCCAGCTCGGGCACCGGCGCGACGGGGCTCGTGCGCATCCGGTCGACCCACGCGTCGAGGGCGGCGTCCCGGCCCGCTCCGTAGATCGCGGCCTGCTCGCGCAGGCGCTCGTCCAGCAGGCGGCGGATGCCGCGGCGGACCAGGGGCGTGGGGACGAGCCCCTTCTCGACGAGGCGGATGGCGGTCTTCATGAGGTCTCCAGCAGGCGGTCGGAGCCGGCCTTCGGCGGGCCCGGGAAGAAGGCGTTCGTGGTGCGCTGGTAGGCGCGGTAGTCGTCGCCGCGGCTGCGCAGCGACTGCTCCTCGGTCGGCGGGATGCCGGTGACCTTCAGCACGAGGAACAGCATCGCGGCCGGCGCCAGCCACACGGCCCAGCCGCCGGGCAGCCCCAGCGCGAGCACCGGCCAGGCGAGCCAGTGGATCCACTCGAAGAAGTAGTTGGGGTGGCGCGAGTAGCGCCACAGCCCGCTGCGGCACGTGCGCCCGCGGTTGCGCGGATCGGCGCGCCACGCGGCCAGCTGGCGGTCGGCCACGCCCTCGCCGACCAGGCTGACGAGCCACAGCGCGATCGCGACCGCGTCCTGCGGGCGCCAGCCCGGCTGGTCGGCGACCGTGCCCGGGAGGTAGGCGAGCGACAGCAGCACGGCCAGCACCGCCTGGGCCTGGAAGAACCCGAGCGCCCAGCGGTCGAAGCCCGCGCCCTTCTCGCGCCGGAACTGCGCGTAGCGGCCGTCCTCGTCCTCGCCCGACACGCGCCGGGCCAGGTGCCACGTCAGGCGCGCCGACCACAGGCCGGCCAGCAGCGCGACGAGAACGCGCCGCGGCAGCCAGCCGTCGCCGGCGGCCGCGTAGGCGAGCGCGAGCGCGCCCAGGCCCGCCGTCCACAGCACGTCGACGACGCCGGCGTTGCGGGTCCGCAGCTGCCGGCGCCAGGCGATCAGCATGGCGGCGGAGAGGGCCAGCAGGCCGAGCAGCGGGAGGGTCCAGGAAGGAATCTGCACGGGGCACTGTTCGCCCTCCGCACCGCCGTGGATGCCCCGATCCGGACGGAGTGTCGAACTTGCATCCGGGGCCCGGGGCAGGGCGAAAACCCCCTCGATGGCACCCTCGAAGACGCCCACGAGCCCCTCCGAGCCGCCGCGCACCTTCACCCCCCGGGCCCACGGTTCCGCCCGCCGGGGGGCATGGGTCGCCGGCCTGGTGTTCGCCGGCGGCGCCCTCGCCGCGGCCACCGCGGGCTGCTCCTCGCTCTCCAAGCCGGAGCTCGAGGCCCGCCTGCTCGAGCTCGGCAAGAACGCGCCCGCCGCGGCCGTCGGCCTGACGCGGAAGGCCACCCCCGTCACCCTCGACGGCGAGGTGGTCGCCGACGAGATCGTGTACCTGTACGCGCCGCGCGCCGCGGACGCGCCCGACGACACGCTGCCCGTCGTGCTGATCCACGGGACGCCCTCGACGCTGTTCGCGTGGACCGACCTGATCTTCGGCGGGGCGGACTTCGAGGGCCTGCGGGCCGAGCGCGACGTGTACGCGATCGAGATCGCCGGCCACGGGATCGCCCCGGGCGACGCCGGTCCGTACACGTTCGAGCGCTGCGCCCGCTTCGCCGGCGAGGTCGTGAAGTCCCTGGGCCTCGAGCGCTTCCACGTCGCCGGCAGCTCCTACGGCGGCGAGTTCGCCTGGCGCCTGGCGCTGAACGAGCCCGACCGCGTGGCGAGCGTCGTGCTGCTCGACGCGTCCGGCTACGCGCGCCGCGACGAGGACTGGCTCTCGGAGGAGGAGGTCATGCGCGAGAACTCCCTGGCCGGCCTCGGCTGGATGCTGAACTCGCGCGAGCGCATCGAGTCCGCCCTGGCCCCGCACTTCCGCGAGATCCCGCCGGACCGCGTCGAGGAGTTCTTCCTCGTCTGCGAGAACAAGCACAACTGGGGCGCCATGATCGACCTCGCCCGCGACGAGAACGGCACGCGCCAGGACGACCTGCGCGGCATGCGGGCGCCCACCCTGGTCCTGTGGGGCGCCGACGACGTCGCCTACCCGCCCGAGGTGTACGCGCAGCGCTTCGCCGACGACGTCCCCGACGCCGAGCTGGTCGTGCTGGAGGGGACCGGCCACTACCCGCACGAGGAGCGCCCCGCCGACGTGATCCGCGCGATGAACCGCTTCTTCGCCGCCCGGGAGGACCCGCGGTGAAGCTCGCCGCCCTGGCCCTGGCCGCGGCCGCCGCGCCCGTCGCGACGCCGACCCCCGAGGGGAGCGCCGGGTTCGAGGTCGAGCCCGCGCCGCTCGCTTGGGAGCGCCTCTCCCCCGCCGTGTTCGACCTGGCCTGGTGCCTGCCCGACGAGGCGCCCGGGCGCGACCTGACGCGCGAGATGGCCGCCCTGCTCGACGTCCGCTTCGACGCGACCGACCGCGACGGCCGCCGCCTGCGCTGCTTCGGTGACGTCGCCGCCGCGGCGCGCGCGCTGCCGCCGGCCGAGCGGCGCGCGTGGTTCGAGGACCTGCGCGCGCGCGCGCCGCGGTTCCTGGCGGACTGGGGCGAGGGCCTGTCCCAGCTGCTCCTCGACGACCAGCTGTACGCCGACGACTGGGACCCGGAGCGGGACCTGCCGCGCGACGGCCTGCTGACCGCCGACAGCTGGTCGCTGCGCGACGCCGGACCGGGCCCGTGGCAGTCCGCGGGCGCCGAGCCG
>JAUIDW010000057.1 GCA_030428395.1 bacterium
ACGATCGCACGGTGGTTGCCGAAGACGCCGGCGACGCGCACGTCGAGGACGACGCCGCTCGCGGCCGTGCCGACGATCGGGTTCGCGACGGCGGCGGCCTGGGCGATCTCGACCTCGAAATCGCGGATGTAGGCGCGCTCCGTGCGCTGGAACATGTGGGCCCGGACCCCGATGCCTCCGCCGCCACCCGCGGCCTGGAGCGCGGCGGCGTCCCCGGCGCGAAGTGGACGCCCGCCACCGTCTGGTCCAGGCACACGACCGGGCTCCCGCGCAGCGGGCGCACGCGCGCGGCGTCGTCGCCGAAGCTCAGGAGCGGGCCGCCGGGCGCCAGGTACCCGGCCATCCAGCGGTGCAGGCGGTCCTCGTTCCAGCTCATGGCGAGCCCGCGGGGCGCCCCCCGGTCCGGCGAGCGCGGCCGCTCCGGGAGACCGGAGCGCGGGCAGGCGGGCATGCTACCGCTCGCCGCCCCCGGCTCCCGCCCCGCCGCCGGTCTCCGCCTCCGCCCAGGCGGCCCGGTACGCCGCGGCGGCCGCGGCCGGGCGCGCGTCGCCCAGCAGCCCGCCGAGCACGGCCATCCCGCGGGCGCCTGCCGTCCGGACGGCCCGCGCGTCCTCGGGCCGCAGCCCCCCGAGCCCCCAGACCGGCCGGTCCGTCGCCGCGCAGGCCCGCGCCAGCCCCGCGGGCCCGACGGGCTCGAGCAGGCCGTGCTTCGAGGGCGTGTCGCGCACCGGGCCGTGGAAGAGGTAGTCTGCCCCGGCCCACGTCGCCGGATCGTCCCCCGCGTGCGTCGAGAGCCCCAGGGCGACCTCCGGCCCCGCCACCGCGCGCGCCGCCGCGACGCCGAGCGAGCGGAAACCCAGGTGGACCCCCTCCGCGCGGGCGGCGGCCGCGAGGTGCGGGCGGTCGTGCAGGCCCAGCCAGCCGTCGGCCCCGAGGACCTCGCGCAGCCGCAGGGCCAGGTCGAGGAAGGCGCGGTCCGCCAGGCCCGGCTCGCGCAGCAGCACGCCGCGCAGCCCCGCGTCGACCGCCGCGCGCACGGCCGCCACGAGCCGGGAAGCCTCTCCGCCGGACGCGCCCCCGCCCGCGTCCCCCGGGCCCAGCCGCCCCGGCGTCAGCGCCAGCAGCGGCGGCGGCTCGGCGGGGCTCATTCCGCCAGCTCGACCAGGAAGCCGAGCTCGCGCAGCAGCGTCTGCATCCGCTTCACGGAGTAGCGGCCCTTCAGCTGCACGCGCTTCTCGTCCACCGCCTCGCGCACGTGGCCGCGCACCGCGGGGTCCTGCCGGAAGCGCTTCAGCAGCTCGGGGTCCTCGCACGTGACCATCCCCTTCGCGTCGAGCAGGATCAGCCCGGCGCGGTGGGCCCAGTCGCGCATCGAGTACAGCACGTTCTGCGGCACCGGCGTCCGCGAGTGCCCGGTCAGCGTGGCGACCATGCGCGAGTAGAAGACGCCCTCGCTGAGCCCGCGCTGGACGGAGCGGTCGCTGATGCGGAAGTGCATCGGCGGGCCCGCCTTCTCGCGCGTGCAGAAGCGGTCGAGCTCGTGCACGAGGTCCGCGTCGTCCCCGTTCGGGAACAGCACGACCTCGAAGTCGGGCGTGACGATCAGGCTGCCCAGGCCGCCGGTCGGCGTCGGGTCCAGGTCCGGCAGGCCCAGCATGCGCGCGCCGATCCGGGTCAGGCGCAGCGCCACGGGGCGGTCGCCGGCGTCGTAGCCCAGGTCGACGATGCCCAGGAGGTACACGCGCTGGCGCACCCACTTGGCCAGGTTCCACGCGAGCCGCTGCGGGTCCTCCATGGGCGCGTAGTGCCCGCCCTGGGAGCGCTGCGCGAAGCTCTGGTCGATGCCGAGCTCGTCGAGGCTGGACAGGTACGTGTTGCGCGCCAGGAACGGCAGGTACATCAGGTCGTACCAGGTCTCCGGCTCGACGCGCTTCAGCATGCGCAGGAACAGGTTGCGCATGCGCGTCTGGTGGAACGGGTCGCCGTTGCCGTCGGACTCGGCCACCGCGTGGTCGAGCAGGCGGCGCAGCTTGCCGTCGAGGTCGACCTGCTCCCACTCCCGCGCCGCGGCGGTCAGCGCGAAGGTGCGCTCGCCGGTGCTCTCGATGAGCCGCGAGGTCCGCGCGAAGCCGTAGATGAAGGAGAGTACCTCCGAGCGGGTCAGCTCGCGCCCCGGGTTGGGGATCAGCTCCTGCAGGATGCGCTTCTCCGTCGTCTTGAAGATCTCGCCGCGCACGGTGAAGCGGACGTTGTGCTCGACGATGAAGCCCATGAAGCGGGACACGTTCGACACGAGGTCGACGCCCAGCGAGGCCTCCACGTGCGGGCGATCGGGGTCGCCGGGGACGGCGACGCGCTTCAGCCAGGCGAGGGCGACCTCGTTGAAGACGACCAGGGTCTCGTCGGCGTGCTGGATCCCGTAGCGGGCCAGCTCGACGCGCTCGACCGTGCCCACCAGGTTCTCGCGCAGGACCTCGCCCCAGTGCTTGCCGTCCCAGGCCACGTCGCCGGTGTCCATGCGCTCGTACAGCGAGCGCGGCAGGATGCCGCCGAACTGCAGCACGGCCTTCTCGACCAGGCCGCGCACGTCCTCGGGCAGGCGCTCGACCCGCGCGACGGCGGCGGTCGGGCTGGAGTACATCTTGTACGTCTCGCGCAGGCGCGTGGGCGTCGCGCGGCGGCGCCCCGGCTTGTCGTAGCTGCGCTCGAGCCAGCCCCGCAGGGTCAGCGAGTGGAACACGCCGCGCTTGCGCTCGCGGCGCGAGCGCAGGAACGTCTCGGCGAGGTCGTGGGGCACGGTCCAGGCGCGGCCGCCGAAGCTCTTGAAGCGCCGGTCCACCGTCTCGACGACCAGGCCGCGGCGCGACAGCATCGTCAGCCCGGCCTCGAGGTCGTACGGGCTCAGGTAGTTCAGCTCGCGGTCCGTGGCGAGCTCGTGGTGGCTCACGTGGAAGCCCGGCGAGCGGAAGTGCAGCCCCAGGATCTGGTTCAGGCGCCGACCGAGTCCGCGCACGCGCTCGTCCACGACCTGCGGGTCCCCCATCCACGCGAGCACCCGGTCGCGCACCTCGGCGGGCTTCGACGGCGGCGCCTCGGCGTCGGGGCCGCCCCAGAAGCGGTAGACCTCCTCGAGGTCGCCGTCGGGCAGGCGGCCGACCGCGTCCCGCGCCGAGACGCGCGCGGGAGCCTTGGCGCGCCGGTCCGCGCCGCGGCCGTTGGTCGAGGCCCCGCGCGAGCCGCGCGCGCGCGAGGACTTCGCGCCCCCCTTGCGGGTCGACCGCGACGACCCGCCCGCGTCGCGGGGGCTCATCGAGCCACCTCCGGGTCGCCCCCGGCGGGCGCCGCCTCGGGCACGAGCGTCTCGGCCGCCACGATCTCGTAGGCGTAGCCCTGCTCGGTAAGGAAGAGCTGGCGCTTCTCGGCGAACTCCTGCTCGCGCGAGCCCAGCGTGACGACGGAGTAGAACACCGCGCCGGCGCCGTCGGACTTCGGGCGCAGGATGCGCCCCAGCCGCTGCGCCTCCTCCTGGCGCGACCCGAAGGTGCCGGAGATCTGGATGGCCACGTTGGCCTCCGGCAGGTCGATGGCGAAGTTGCCCACTTTGGAAACCAAGAGAACGCGCTCCTCTCCCGAACGGAAGGCCTCGTAGAGGCGCTGTCGATCCGTGTTGTGCGTCTTGCCCGTGATGAGCGGCGCCTTCATGTGGCGCGCCAGGTCGACGAGCTGGTCGATGTACTGGCCGATCACCAGGACCCGGCCCTCGGGGTGGCGCTCGATCAGCGCCTCCACGACCCGCGTCTTGGACGGGTTCTCGCTGGCCACGCGGAACTTGCCGCGCGCGTTGGCGCTGGCGTAGAGGCTGCGGCGCGCCGGGTCCATCGGCACGCGGACCTCGACGCAGCGCGCCTCGGCGATGAAGCCCTGCTGCTCCAGGACCTTCCACGGCACGTCGTAGCGCTTGGGGCCGATCAGGCAGAAGACCTCGTCCTCCTTGCCGTCCTCGCGCACGAGCGTGGCCGTCAGCCCCAGCCGGCGGCGGGCCTGCAGGTCGGCGGTGACGCGGAAGATCGGCGCCGGCAGCAGGTGCACCTCGTCGTAGATGACCAGGCCCCAGTTCTCGCTGGAGAACAGCCCGAAGTGCTCGAACGTGTCGGTCTTCGAGCGCCGCCACGTCAGCATCTGGTACGTGGTGATCGTCACGGGCGCGACGACCTTCTCGTCGCCCGTGTACTCGCCGACGTCGGCCTCCGTCAGCTCGGTCTTGTCGAGCAGCTCGTTGCGCCACTGCCGCACGGCCACCGTGTTCGTGGTCAGGATCAGCGTCTTCGTGCCGACGAGCTCCATCACCGACAGCCCGACCACGGTCTTGCCGGCCCCGCAGGGCAGCACGATCACGCCGCTGCCCCCGAGGACGCTGCCGCCGGCGTGGAACGCCTCGGCGGCGCCGCGCTGGTAGGGCCGCAGCGCGAAGTCGCGCCCGCCGCGCGTCTGGCTGCGCAGCGGGATCGCGAACGGATCCCCGTCCAGGTAGCCCCCGCGGTCGTCGACGGGGTAGCCAATCTTGATCAGGACCTGCTTCAGCGAGCCGCGCTCGAGCCCGTCGAGCCACACGCGGCCGTCGTCCTCGACGCGCAGCAGCTTGCGCACGCTCTCGTGCCCCAGGACGTCGGCCAGGGCGTCGGGGTCGCGGGCGACGAGCTCGTAGCGCGGCCCGTCGGCCCCGTCGCGGCGCTCGATGCGCAGCAGGCCGTAGCGGTCGATCCAGCCGCGCACCTCCTCGACCACGTTGCGCGGCACGGGCACGCAGGCGAAGTCCTCGAGCGTCCGCTCGATCTCCTCGGCGGTCATGCCGATCGCCGCCGCGTTCCAAACCGAGACCGGCGTGATGCGGTAGGTGTGCAGGTAGTCCGGGCTCTTCTCGAGCTCCGCGAAGCTCGCCAGCGCGTCGCGCGCGGCGGCGAAGCGCGGGTGCTCCTGCGTCATCGGCTGCCCGTCCGCGTCCTTCCGCGGCTGCCCCTTCTCGTCGAGCAGCGCCGTGACGGTGTGCAGCATGAGCGAGCGGTCGCTCTGCACGATCAGCGGGTCGTCGGGCCTCACCGGGCCACCTCCTGGCGGCGCGCGCGCCGCTTGCGGCTCCGCGGCCGGGTCGTCCCGGTGCGCGGGAGCCAGGGTCCGGTGCGGCTGGCGCCGTCGGCCGCCAGCTCCGCCGGCGTGCCGCTCGCGATCCGGCGGCCCCCGTCGGCCCCGCCGCCGGGGCCCAGCTCGACCAGCCGGTCGCACACGCCGAGCAGGCCCGTGTGGTGCTCGACCACCACGACCGCGTGGCCGCGGGCCGTCAGGGCGTCCAGCACGCCGACGAGGTGCTGCACGTCGCAGGCGTGCAGCCCGGTGGTCGGCTCGTCCAGGATCAGCACGCTGCGCGCGCCGTCGCGCGACTCGAGCAGCTCCGCGGCGAGCTTGACCCGCTGGGCCTCGCCGCCCGAGAGCGTCGTCGAGCTCTGCCCCAGCGGCAGGTAGCCGAGCCCGACGTCGCGCAGGGACTCGAGCACGGCGCGGCACCGCGGCTGGTGCGCCAGGAACTCGAGCGCCTCGTCCACGGACAGGTCGAGGACGTCGGCGATCGACTTCCCGCGGTGGCGCACCTCGAGCACCTCGGGGCGGTAGCGGCGCCCGTCGCACTCCTCGCAGGGCAGCCACAGGTCCGCGAGGAACTGCATCTCGACCCGCGTGGCGCCCTTGCCCTCGCAGGCCGGGCAGCGCCCGCGCGTCCCGTTGAACGAGAAGTGCGCCGGCCCGAAGCCCCGCACCCGCGCGTCCGCGGTCCGCGCGAACAGGTCGCGCAGCGGGTCCAGCAGGCCGCTGTACGTCGCCGGCACGCTGGCGGGCGTGCGGCCGATCGGGCTCGCGTCCACCACCACCACGCGCGGCGCGGCGCCCGGGACCTCGACGCGGCGCCAGCGCCCCTCGGGATCCTGGCCGCGCAGGGCCGGGACGAGCGTGTCCAGCACCAGCGTGCTCTTGCCCGACCCCGACGGCCCGCACACGCCGGTGAGCTCGCCGAAGCGCGCCTCGAAGTCGACGCCGCGCAGGTTGTTCAGCCGCGCGCCGCGCAGGCGGAAGGCCGGCGGGCCGTCCGCGGGCGCCGCGCCCTTCGCGCGCGAGGCCCGCACCGGGGCCAGCTCGCCGCGCAGGGCCGCGCCGGTGCGCGAGTCCGGGTTCGCGCGGACCTCCGCGGGCGTCCCGCTGGCGACCACCTGGCCGCCGAGGCGGCCCGCGCCGGGGCCGATGTCGACGAGGAAGTCGGCCTGCTCCATCAGGTGCTCGTCGTGCTCGACCACCAGCACGGTGTTGCCGCGGTCGCGCAGCTCGAGCAGCGCGTCGGTCAAACGCGAGACGTCGCCGGGGTGCAGGCCGACGGTCGGCTCGTCCAGGACGTAGCAGACGCCGACGAGCTGCGAGCCCAGGCTGGCCGACAGGCGCACCCGGCGGGCCTCGCCGCCCGACAGCGTGGACGTGGCGCGGTCCAGGCTCAGGTAGCCCAGGCCGACGCGCTCGAGCAGCCGCAGGCGCGACTCGACCTCGGCGCGGACCGGGCCGACCGCCTCGCGCGCGGCCTTCGGCAGGGTGAGCTTCTCGAGCCAGGCCAGCGCCTCCTCGACCGTGCGCCGCTGCAGCTCCGGCAGGCGCAGGCGTCCCAGGGTCACCGCCGCCGCCTCGGGGCACAGGCGCTCGCCGCCGCAGGCCGCGCAGGGGCTGGGCTTCATCACCGTCTCGAGGATCGCGATCCACTCGGGGTCCTCGGCGCGCCCGTACCAGGCGTCGACCTGTCCGCACAGGCCGGGCCAGTCGGCGGTGAAGCTCTCCTCGAGCTCGGCGTTGCGCGTGTTGCGCTCGATGCGCACGTCGTACTGCGCCCGCGCGCCGACGCCGTGCAGCAGCAGCGCGCGCTGGGCCGACGTCAGCTCCGAGAACGGCCGCTCCAGGTCGATGCGGTGCGAGCGCCCCACCGTGCGCAGCAGGTGCTCGTAGTAGCCCTTGCCCTTGGTCAGGTACCGCCCGAAGCGCCCGCCGATGGCGCCGTCGAACAGGCTGCGGTCGGGCTCGGTCAGGAGCCTGTCCGGGTCGCAGCGCAGCGTGCGGCCGAGCCCGTCGCAGTCGCGGCACGCGCCGGCGTGCGTGTTGAACGAGAAGTGGCGCGGCTCCATCGGCGCGCTCCAGACGAAGCCGCACTCCGGGCAGGCCCCGCGCGTGGACAGCTCGACGCGCTCGCCGCCCTTCGGCACGGCCGCCACGAGCCCGCCGCCGGCCGCCTCGGCCTGCTCGACCGCCTCCGCGATGCGCGCGCGCGAGCCCGCGACGAACGTCACGCGGTCGACGACCAGGTCGACGCGCGCCGACTTCTTCACCCGCGGCAGCTTGGCGTCGAGGCGGTGCTCCTCGCCGTCGATCAGTACGCGCAGGAACCCCGCGGCGCGCCAGGTCTCGGCGCGGGACGCCAGCTCGCGCGCCATCGAGCCCTCGGGCGCCCGCCGCGGGCCGAAGATCGGCGCGACGATCCAGCCCTTCTGGCCCTCGAGCGCGCGCAGGATGGCGCGCGCCACGCCGCTGGCGTCGCGCCGCTCGAGCGCCAGGCCGTGCTCGGGACAGCGCGGCGTCCCCGCCCGCGCCCACAGGACGCGCAGGTGGTCGTGGATCTCGGTCGTCGTCGCCACGGTCGAGCGCGGCCCGCCGCGCACCGTGCTGGCCTCGACGGCGACCGACGGTCCCAGCCCGTCGATGCGCTCGACCGGCGGGCGGTCCTTGGTCCCGAGGAACTGGCGGGCGTAGGTCGACAGCGACTCCACGAACCGGCGCCGCCCCTCGGTGTAGATCGTGTCCAGCGCCAGCGAGCTCTTCCCGGACCCGCTGGGGCCCGTGACGACCGTCAGCGCGTCGCGCGGGATGCGCACGTCCGCGTTCTTCAGGTTGTGCGTCCGCGCCCCGCGCACGTCGATCGCCGTGGGCGCCGCGGTGGCGCCGCCGCGGGCCGCGCGGGTCGCGCGCCGCTTGCGACGGGGCTGGCGCGGCTCGCGCAGGGCCGCCCCGGTGCGCGACTCGCCGTGCGCCTCGACCTCCTCGGGGGTGCCCGCCACCATCAGCTCGCCCCCGCCCGCGCCGCCCTCGGGGCCGAGGTCCAGCACGTGGTCGGCCGCGCGCACGACGTCCAGGTTGTGCTCGATGACGACGACCGAGTGGCCGCGGTCCACCAGCTCCTGCAGCGCGCCCACGAGGCGCTGCACGTCGAGCTGGTGCAGGCCCGTGGTCGGCTCGTCCAGCACGTACAGCGTGTGGGCCCGCGTCCGCTTCTGCAGGTGCGTGGCCAGCTTCACGCGCTGGGCCTCGCCGCCGGAAAGCGTCGTGGACGGCTGCCCGAGGCGCAGGTAGCCGACGCCGATCTCGACCAGCTTCTCGAGCGGTCGGGCGATCTTGGGGTGGTCGCGGAAGAGCTCGTGGGCCTCCTCGACCGTCATCGCCAGCACGTCGGCGATCGAGTGCCCGCGGTAGCGCACGTCCAGGGTCTCCTCCTGGAAGCGCCGGCCGCCGCAGTCCTCGCAGACGACCGTCACCGGCGCCAGGAACTGCAGCTCGACGAGCTGCGCCCCCGCCCCGCCGCAGGCCTCGCAGCGGCCGCCGGCGACGTTGAACGAGAAGCGCGACTTGCTGTACCCGCGCAGCCGCGCCTCGGGCAGGCTCGCGAAGAGGTCGCGGATCGGCGTCAGCGCGCCCGTGTAGGTGGCCGGGTTCGACCGCGGCGTGCGCCCGATCGGCTTGCTGTCGATGCACACGACGTCGCCGACGTGCTCGAGGCCCTCGACGCGGTCGTGCGGGCCGGGGTCCTCGGTCTCGCGCTCGAGGTGGCGCAGCGCCGCGCGCAGCAGGATGCGGTTCACGAGCGTCGACTTGCCCGACCCGCTGACGCCGGTGACCGCGGTCAGCGTCCCGAGCGGGAAGGCCGCGTCCACGCCCTTCAGGTTGAAGGCGCGCGCGCCGCGGACGACGATCCGCTCGCCCGAGCCGGCGCGCCGCTCGGCGGGGGCCGGCATCTCGAGCTCGCCGCGCAGGAAGCGCCCGGTGGGCGTGTCGAGGCGCGCGACCTCCTCGGGCGTGCCGACGCCCGCCAGCTCGCCCCCGTGGCTGCCGGCGCCCGGGCCGACGTCGATCAGGTGGTCGGCGGCGCGCAGGGTCGCCTCGTCGTGCTCGACGACCACGACGGTGTTGCCCGCGTCGCGCAGCTTGCGCAGGGCCTCGAGCAGCCGGCCGTGGTCGCGGTGGTGCAGCCCGATCGAGGGCTCGTCCAGCACGTACAGCACGCCCTGGAGCCCGGCCCCGAGCTGCGCGGCGAGCCGGATCCGCTGGGCCTCGCCCCCGGAGAGGGTGTCCGCGGCGCGGTCCAGGGTCAGGTAGTCGAGCCCGACGTCGACGAGGAAGCCCAGGCGGCGGTCGATCTCCGCCAGCAGGTCGCGCGCGATGCGCGCCTCGCGCTTGGTGAGCTGCAGGTCCTCCAGCGCGGCGCGCGCCTCGCGGACCGAGTGCGCCGCCAGCTCGTGCAGCGGCCGCCCGCCCAGGCGCACCGCCCGCGCCTCCGGCCGCAGCCGGCTGCCGCCGCAGGCCTCGCAGGGCGCCAGGGTCAGGTAGCGGCGGACGTGCTTGCGGCCCTCGCGGTGCGCGCGCTCGAGCGCCGGGATCACGCCGCGGTAGCGCCGCTTCCACGTCACCGAGCCCTGGTAGCGCTGGCCGTTCCAGCTGGCGCGGTCCACGAAGCGGCGGTCGCCCGCGCCGTGCAGGACGACCCGCCGCGCGCGGGCGGGCAGCAGGTTCCACGCCGTGTCCAGGTCGAAGTCGTGCGCCTCGGCGACCTGCTCGAGGAAGGCGAAGTCGACCTTCGGGTACAGCAGCGCGCCTCCGCTCTTGCGCGTCACGGCCAAAGCGCCCTCGCGGATCGACAGCTCGCCGTCGGGGACCAGCCGGGCCTCGGTCGGCGCCTGCAGCCGGCCGAGCCCGTCGCACTGCGGGCAGGCGCCGTGGGGCGAGTTGAACGAGAACAGCCGCGGCTCGAGCGGCGGCGCGTCGGCGCCGCACCCCGGGCACGTGCGCTGGGTGGAGTAACCGCGGTCGCCCGACTCGGTCTGCAGCACCACGTCGCCGCCGCCGAGCTCGACGGCCTGCTCGATCGCCTCGCGCAGTCGCGCGAGCTGGTCGGGACCCGGCTTCAGCCGGTCCACGACGATCTCGATGGTGTGGCGCTTGTAGCGCGCGAGCTCGGGCACCTCCTCGGTCCGGAGCACCTCGCCGTCCACGCGGACGCGCACGAAGCCCTTCTGCGCGATCTCCTCGATGGCCGGCCGGTGGTGGCCCTTGCGGTCGCGGATCCGCGGGGCGAGCACGAGCACGCGGCGTCCGCTCTCCTCGCGCAGGACCTGCTGGACGATGCCCTCGGGCGTCTGGGACCGCAGCGGCAGGTCGCAGGTCGCGCAGTGGGCCGTTCCGGCCCGGGCGTAGAGCACGCGGAGGTGGTCCACGACCTCCGTCAGGGTCCCCACGGTCGAGCGCGCCCCGCGGCTCGTCGTGCGCTGGTCGACGGCGATGGCCGGGGACAGGCCCTCGACGGACTCGACGTCCGGCTTCTCCATCCGGCCCAGGAACTGGCGGGCGTAGGCGGAGAGGGTCTCCAGGAAGCGCCGCTGTCCCTCGCGGAAGAGGGTGTCGAAGGCCAGGGAGGACTTGCCGGACCCCGAGACCCCCGTCACGGCCGTCAGCCGGTCCCGGGGCACGTCCACGTCGACGCCGCGCAGGTTGTTCTGGCGCGCGCCGCGGATCCGAAGGGACCCGGACGTCATCGACGCTCCTGGACGTAAAGGCTCTCCCCCATGGGGTTTAGGGCAGTCAAGGGACGCTTCTCGGACCCCTTCGACGGCGCTGGCCGGCTCCAGGGTGGCCGAACATCGTAGCAGCCGGGCCCCGGCGCCGAAAGGTGCCCCGCGGGGTCCCTCCACCCGCTCCCGCCGTCCCCGCGGGGCGGGCGCGCGTCAGTGCCGCACGCGCTCGCGGATGGCGGCGTGCACCCCCGGGCCCGCCGCGACGATGTGGCCGCCGCGCAGCCAGTCCTCGCCGCCGTCCGCGTCGGTCACCTGGCCGCCCGCCTCGCGGACGAGCAGGGCCCCGGCGGCGACGTCGTGCGGGGAGAGGTGCAGCTCCCAGAACCCGTCCAGCCGCCCGGCCGCGACGTAGGCCAGGTCGATCGCGGCGGAGCCCATCCGCCGCAGGCCGCGCACGTCGTAGTAGAAGCGGCCGAAGTTCTCGAGGTTGTCGTGCTCGAGCTCCCCCCGGCGGTACGGGAACCCGGTCGCCAGGATGCAGTGGCGCAGCTCGGTCGGCGTCGAGACGGCGAGCTTCCGGCCGTCCAGCGTCGCACCGCCCCCGCGCGTCGCCGCGAAGGTCTCGCCCAGGCGCGGCACGTGGACGACCGCCACCTGCGGCTCGAGGCCGCGGTACAGCGCGATCGACACGCAGAACATCGGTAGCCCGTGCACGAAGTTGTTGGTGCCGTCGAGCGGGTCGAGGAACCAGCGCGGGCGGTCGTCGGCGGCGTCGCGCGTCTCCTCCTCGGCCTCGATGGCCGTGTCGGGGAAGGCCGCGCGGAGGCGTTCCACGAGGAAGCGCTCGCTCGCCAGGTCGGCGTCGCTGACGAGGTTGCGGGCCTCCTCGTCCTTCGTGCGGACCTCGCCCCGGGCCAGCCGCTCGAAGCGGTCCATGAGCAGCAGGCCGGCCTCCCGCGCGATCTCGCGCGCGACGCTCGCGTACGCCGCGAGCTCCGCCGCGTCGTCCGCCGGCGCCGTCACGAGCCCTCCTCGACGAGCACCTTGCAGATGCCGTCCTGCATCGGCTTCCAGCACGACGTGTTCAGCCCGCCGACGTTCGGGTAGTGCACCAGGATCGAGAACGCGATGGTCTCGCCGCCGTCGGTGCTGGCGAAGCCCGACAGCGCACTGGCCCCGGCGATCCAGCCCGTTTTCGCGCGCACGCGGCCGGCGATCGCGCCCATGCGGTCCTCGAGCGTACCGGTCTCCCCCGCCACGGCGAGCGACGACAGGAACGCGTCGGCGCTGGCCGGGTCCCCGCGCAGCACGGCCTCGAGCAGCGCGACGAGCTGCTCCGCGCGCACCCGGTTCTCGCGCGAGAGCCCCGAGCCGTCCACCTGCACGAGGCCGGCGGGGTCGACGCCGAGCTCCTCCAGCGCCTCGCGCACCGCGGCCGCGGACGCGACGCGCGTGCCCTCGCCGCGCGCGGCCAGGCCGATCGCCAGGAACAGCTGGTCGGCGACCGCGTTCACCGAGTGCGTGTTGATCGGCACCAGCGTGTCCACCACGGGGCGGCGCAGCACCGCCAGGAGCTGGCCCGGGACGACCCCGCGCGCCTGCCGGCGGTGGCCGTCGACCCCGATGCCGCCGGCGCGGAACGCGGCGCCGAGGCAGGAGCCGAACAGCCCGACCGGGTCGGGGTGCGCGAAGGTCGTGCTCCAGCTCGAGACGTTGACCGGGAACGAGCCGCGGACGACGACCTTGCCGCGGATCGCCTCGACCGCGACGTTCAGCTTCCCGCCGGCCTGCGTCCGCACGCGCAGGTCCGTGGGCAGCCCGTGCGAGGCCGGCTGGACGTCCACCGCGGCCATCTGCCCCACCGCGCGCGGCGTGACGGTCGCGGTCAGGCAGCCGCCGTTGGCCGTGAACCCCGCCGACAGCGCGCAGTAGTCCTTCCAGTGCTGGCCCGGGTCCGGCCAGCCCGGCCCGGGGCCCGGCGGCTGGAAGCTGCCCTCGTCGAGCACGATGTCCCCGCGCACCCGCAGCAGCCCCTGCGCGCGCAGCTCGGCGACCACGGGCGCCAGCAGGTGCACGACCTCGCCGCCGCCCTCGGGGTCGTACAGCGGGTCGGCCCCGGCGCGGACGATCAGGTCCCCCTCCAGGACGCCGTTGCGCAGCGGCGCGCCGGCCTCGAAGCGCGTCTCGAAGCAGCCCTCGGGGCCCAGCACGACCAGCGCGGCGGCCGTCGTCAGCAGCTTCATGTTCGACGCGGGCACCAGCGCCGCGTCGGGCGCGATGGCGACGCGGTTGCCCACCTCGCCGACGGCGCGCGCGCACACCGAGACCGTCACGTTGCCCGGGCCCACCTTCCCGCCGGTGCGGTCGGCCGCGCGGCGCACGTAGCCCTCGACGACGGACCGGACGCGCGCCTCGAGGCGTTCCGCCAGCGCCGGGTCCACCCCGGGCAGCACGTCCACGGGCGCCGCGGCGGCGACCGCGGCGGCGGACGGCTCGGCGGGCGCGGCGGCCCCCGGCGGCGCCGCGGCGGCCGGGGCCTCCGGGCCGCAACCGGGCAGCAGGGCCAGCCAGGCCAGGGCCGCGGGGGCCCAGCGCACCCACGGGCTCAGCGTGGCCCGGGCGGCGGCTCGTCGTCGTTGGCGAGGATCCATGCGGTGTTGAACACGAGGTGGGCCGTCCGCCGGACCTTCTCCGGGTCGACCAGGTCGGCGGTGTCGCGCCACGTGTGGTAGTCGCGGTTGCGCGAGATCGGCAGGCCCTCGAAGAAGAACAGGGCCGGGATGCCGACCTCGTGGAAGGCGTAGTGGTCGGAGCGCTTGAAGAGCTCCTCGCCCCCGCGCGTGGTCAGCTCCTCGACGCCCGTGTCGGACAGCGCGAGCGCCCGGTCCAGCACGTCCCCGAGGTGCGGGTTCTGCCGCACGCCGATCACCGCGACCTCCTCGACCGGGCCGCGCCCCACCATGTCGAGGTTCAGCATCGCCACGATGCGCTCGCGGTCGACCGGCGGCTCGCGCAGCAGCGCGCGCGAGCCCAGCAGCCCGTCCTCCTCCGAGGCGAACGCGCACAGCAGTACGGAGCGGCGCGGCGGGTCGGCCGCCAGCGCCTGCGCGATCTCGAGCAGCGCCGCGGTCCCCGAGGCGTTGTCGTCCGCCCCCGCGCCGACGCGGCCGCGCGGGTCGACGCCGACGTGGTCGTAGTGGGCGCCGACGACGACCACCTGGTCGCGCAGCGCCGGGTCGGTGCCGGGCAGCCAGGCGACCACGTTGTCCACGCGGACCCGGTCGCCCTCGACGTCGCTCGCCAGCGCCACGCGCACGCCCGTCTCGAGCACGCCGACGGGATCGCCCTCGGCGTCGATCTCGCGCGCCAGCTCCTCGACGTCGCGGCCCAGCAGCGCGGACGCGCAGGCCGGCGTGACCTCGAGCACGGGCAGCGTCCGGCCGGGCGGCGGCAGGGTCGAGTACCCGTTCCAGCGCGCCCACGTGTAGCGGAACCCGAAGTCCGGCTCGGCCGCGGCGCCCTCGGGCGCGCGGCGCACGACGAGCACCCCCGTCGCGCCGGCCTTGCGCAGGTTCGCGACCTTGCGCCAGAGCGACGCCTCCTCCGTGACCTCCGGCCCGTCGAGCAGCTTCGGGTGGCGCGGCTCGCCGTCCAGGATCAGCGCCACCCGGCGCTTCAGCGAGCGCCCGCGCCAGTCGGCGTAGCGCCGCCGCGGGGCGTCGATGCCGTAGCCGGCGAAGACGACCTCGCCCTCGGCGCTGCCGGTGCACACCGAGACCGGCACGTAGTCGCGGCCCAGGTCGAAGGGGCCGACCTCCGCGTCCCCCAGCACCGTCAGCTCGCAGCCCTCGTGCGCCGGGCGGGGCAGCCGCACGGTGAAGGGCCGCAGGTACGGGTCCGCCGCGCCCTCCTCCACGTCCGGCGCCGGGCCGATCCCGGCGGCCGCGAAGGCGTCGGCGACGTGGGCCGCCGCCCGCGCGAGGCCCGCGCTGGGCGAGTCGCGCCCCTCCAGCCCCGGGTCCGCCAGCACCGCGACGTGGCGCTCGAGGTCGGCGGCGTCGATCGCGGCCGCCGCGCGGGCCGCCGCGGGGTCGGAGCCGCCGGAGGGGGCGGCCGCGGCCAACGCCGCCAGCAGCGCGGGCGCGAGGACCGCCGCCCCGCGCCGCGCGTCCCGGGGGAGGACGAGCATGGCCCCATTGTGGTCGACCCGGGCCGCCGATCCCACCGCCGATCCGCCTCCGCCGCCGCCCGGGGTGCGCGGCTCGCCCGCGGACCGCCCCGCGCCGTTGAAGCGCCGCGCGCGGGGGCTACGCGCCGGCCCGCGCCGCGACGGCCAGCGTCCGGCCGTCGCGCGCCAGCTCGATCGGCCCGGCGAACTCCGCCGCCGCCGCGCGGCGCGCGGCCGCGGGATCGACGTCGGGGTAGAAGTGGGTCAGCAGCAGCCGCGCCGCGCCGGCGCGCGCCGCCAGGCGCCCCGCGGCCGTCGGCGTCAGGTGGTTCGGCTCGGCCGCGTCGTCGGGGTGCGAGCACTCGCAGACGAACAGGTCCGCGCCCCGCGCGACGTCCACCAGCGCGTCCACCTCGGTCGCGTCGCCGCTGTACGCCACGACCTCGCCGGTGGGGAGCTCCGCGCGCCAGCACAGCGCGTCGGGGTTGTGCGCGGTCGCGGCGCCGCGGAGCCGGACGTCCGGGCGCTCGAGCTCCGTCCCCTCCGCCCGCACCGGGACCTCGACCAGCGTGCGCCCCGGGTCGTCGACGCCGCGGCCCAGCGCCGCGCGCCCGCCCTCGAACAGCCGCCGCAGGCCGACCGGGCCGACCACCTCGAGCGGCGGCGCCGCCACCGTCGGGTTGCGCCGCGCGAAGGCCAGCGCGAACACGTCGAGGCAGTGGTCGACGTGGAAGTGCGTCAGGACCACCCGGCGCACCTCCTCGAGCCCGATGCCCGCCGCGGCCAGCCCGCGGACCGTGCCGGGGCCGCAGTCGAAGAGCGTCACCGGCGCGCCCGGCCCGCCCCGCAGCGCGTAGCCCGCCGGCCCCAGCCCGACCTGCGGCAGGATCGTGCCCGCGCCGATCACGGTCCAGGTGGCCCCTGGTTGCGACGGGGTCGTCACGCGCCGTAGCCGTCGGGGTGCGCCCGCAGGAAGCGCCAGGCGTCGCCGACGATGTCCTCGATGCCCGGCCGGCCGGGCTCCCAGCCGAGCACGTCGCGCGCCCGCGTGCCGCCGCTGACGAGCTGGGGCGGGTCGCCGGGGCGCCGGTCGACGACGCGGGCCGGGATGGCGTGGCCGGTCACGCCGCGCGCGACCTCGACGACCTCGCGCACGGAGAAGCCCGTGCCGGTCCCCAGGTTGCACACGACCTGCGCCGCGCCGACCTGCAGCACGGCGAGCGCGCGCCGGTGCGCGTCGGCCAGGTCCTCGACGTGGATGTAGTCGCGGATGCACGTGCCGTCCGGCGTGTCGTAGTCGTCGCCGAACAGCAGGATCTCGTCGCGCTTGCCCTGCGCCACCTGCAGCACCAGCGGGATCAGGTGCGTCTCGGGCGCGTGGTCCTCGCCCAGGTCGCCCCGCTGCGAGGCCCCGGCCGCGTTGAAGTAGCGCAGCGCGGCGTAGCGAAGGCCGTACGCGCGCGCGTAGTCCTCCATCATGTGCTCCATGTGGAGCTTGGTCTTGCCGTAGGGCGAGATCGGCTGCTGCGGGTGCGCCTCGGTGATCGGGATCTCGACCGGGTCGCCGTACGTGGCACAGGTGCTCGAGAACACGATGTCGCGGCAGCCGTGCGCGCGCATGGCCTCCAGCAGGTTCCACGTGTAGTGGACGTTCTCGCGGTAGTAGAGCGAGGGGTTCTCGACCGACTCGCCCACGTAGCACTTCGCGGCGAAGTGCACGACCGCGGCCGGGCGGTGCTCGCGGAAGACCCGCTCGAGCTCCGGCGGGTCGCCCAGGTCGACGACCTCGAGCGGCGCCGTGACCGCCTCGCGGTGGCCGGTGGACAGGTTGTCGAGCACCACGACGTCGACGCCGTGCTCCTGGAAGTGCCGCACGGCGTGGCTGCCGATGTAGCCGGCGCCGCCGGCGATCAGCACCTTTCCCTCGATCGGATGGGACGACATGCGGCGGAGCCTAACCGACGACCCGGCGAGCGCCCAGGCGCTCCAGCTCGGTCCAGAAGCGGGGCCAGGACTTGGCCACGCATCCGGGGGTCGCCACGCGGACGCCCGGTCGCACGAGGCCGAGCAGCGCGAAGGCGAAGGCCATGCGGTGGTCGCCGTCGGGGTCCAGGAGCAGCTCCGCCGGCGCGCCCGCCGCGCCGGGCCGGATCGTCAGCGAGTCGGCCGTCGCCGACACGTCGAGCCCGGCGGCGCCCAGACCGCGCGCGAGCACGGCCAGCCGGTCGCTCTCCTTGCGCGGCAGGGCGTCGAGGCCACGCAGGACGGTGGTCGCGGCGTCGCGGGGAACCTCGGGGTCGAGCGCCACGGCCGCGCCGACGGCCGCCAGGACGGGCGCCAGGTCCGGCTCGCCCGCGAGGTCCAGGTCCGCCCCGCGCGTGGGGCGCCCGCGCGCCGTCAGGCAGGCGATCGTGGAGAGCGCGTCGCAGCCGAAGGCCACCAGGTGCTCCACGATGCGCACGTCGCCCTGCAGCGAATCCTCGCCGAGGCCCGGGACGGTGACGTCGCCGCCGGAGAGGCACGCCGCGGCGAGCACGACCGCGGCCGCGGAGGCGTCCGGCTCGAGCTCGAAGGGTCCGTCCGGCGCGACCAGCGGCCCCTGCACGCGCCACGTGCTGCCCCCGTCGTGCACGCGCTCCTCCACCTGCGCGCCGTAGCGCCGCAGCAGGGCCACGGTCATGTCCAGGTAGGGACGGCTCGGAATCGTCCCCCGGACCGCGAGCTCCGCCGGGACGTCCGGGTGCGGGGTGGTGGCCGCCAGCGCCAGCAACAGCCCGCTGACCTCCTGGCTGGAGACGGGCTCGCGCAGCTCCAGCCAGCGCGGTGGCGCGGCCGCGACCACGGAGACCGGCCAGCGCTCCCCCTCGGTCGCTGCCAGGCCGGCGCCGGCCGCGCGGAGCGCCTCGAACAACGGGACGCTCGAGCGGCGCAGCAGCGATCCCTCCGCCGTGATGGACTGCCGCGTGCCCGGCGGCAGTGCGAGGGCCGCGAGCGCGGTGGCCAGCCTGGCGAGCGTGGCCGACTCGCCCGCGTCGATGGTCCAGCTCGAGGTGGGCTCGCCGGGGCCCCGGCCCTGGACGTCCATGCACGGTCTTGAGCGCGAGCCGCCGTCGGAGAAGGTGGCCGGGCCCAGCGAGGCGACGGAGAACAGGGCGCGGATCGCGTCCTCGGGCCACGGCGTCTCCCGGTCCGCGCAGCACAGGATCGTCCGGCCGTGCGCCACGGCACCCAGCAGTAGCAGCCGCTGCACGAGCGACTTGGAGGGCGAGAGCCGCGGCGTCCCGCCCACGGCCCCGCCCGGCTGGAAGCTGGCCCAGTCCACGCGAGGAGTCTAGCGCGGCGGCGCACGGGGTCGCTTCTCCCGCGGACTCCCGCCCGGCATACTCGGCCGCGGCGAGGCGCCACACCTTCGCCCCGACGCCCATGAGCCCCCGCGAGCCCTACCTCGGCCGCCACCGCGACGTCCCCGGCGTCGAGTTCGTCGCCTCCGGCAAGGTGCGGGACATCTACGCCGTCGACGCCGACACGCTGCTCTTCGTCACGAGCGACCGCGTCTCCGCCTTCGACGTGATCATGGACGACCCGATCCCCGACAAGGGGCGCGTCCTGACCGCCGTGGCGGCCTGGTGGTTCGAGCGCACGCGCGACCTCGTCCCCAACCACCTGCTGAGCACCCGCGTGGAGGACGTGCCGGGTCTCGACGACGCCTGGCGCGAGCGCCTGCGCGGGCGCGTGATGCTCGTGCGGAGCGCCACGCCCACGCCGGTCGAATGGGTCGTGCGCGGCTACCTGGCCGGCTCCGGCTGGAAGGAGTACCGCGCGTCGGGGACGGTGTGCGGCATCCCGCTGCCGGCCGGGCTGCAGCTCGCGTCCCGGTTGCCGGAGCCGATCCTGACGCCCACGACCAAGGCCGACGACCACGACCGGCCGCTGTCGCCCGACCAGGCGCGCGAGCTGGTCGGCGCGGAGCTCTACGCGCAGGTCGAGCGCGTCGCCCTGGACCTCTTCCGGCGCGGGACCGAGGTGCTGGCGCCGCTCGGGATCCTGTTCGCCGACACGAAGTTCGAGTTCGGCCACCTGCCGCCCGAGCACGGCGGCGGCCTGCTGCTGATCGACGAGATCCTGACGCCCGACAGCTCGCGCTTCTGGCCGGCCGACGCGTGGCAGCCCGGCGTGAACCCGCCGAGCTACGACAAGCAGATCCTGCGCGACCACCTCGAGACGCTCGACTGGGACAAGCAGTACCCCCCGCCCGCGCTCGACCCCGCCGTGCTGGAGCGCACCGCGGCCCGCTACCTCGAGCTGTGCGAGAAGGTGACCGGCGGCCTCCCCGAGGGCGTCGGCGCCTGAGATCCGCCCGCCGCGAGGTCCCGGGGGGGATTCTCCGGGATTGCGCGCGCGAGAGCCGGCGGCCCCGCGACGGGTGGGCGCCGGGCCTCCGCCCGGTCGCCGCACCGCGCGGCGTCGACCCGCCGGCTCCGCCGGACCGACCCCGGAGGTCCCCGTGTACGCGTTCCTCGTCCTCGCCTGCCTCGGCACCGCCGCCGACGCCCCCTCCCCGACCGCCTCCGTCGTCCGCGTGGCTCCCCAGGGCGCGCCGGCGGTCGGCCTCGCCGGGGCCTCCGTCGCGGTCGCCGGCGACCTCCTCGTGGTGGGCGCCCCCGGCAGCGGGACCGGGGCGAGCCAGGTCTACGTGTACCGCCGTCCCGGCGCCGGCCAGCCGCACGAGCCGGTCGCGACCCTCGTGCCCGAGAACGCGCCCGCGGGGGGCCGGTTCGGGCAGAGCGTCGCGGTCGACCCCGTCGCGCGCCTGATCGCCGTCGGCGCGCCCTTCGACGCCGACCACGGGACCGGGAGCGGCGCCGTGTACGTGTTCCGCGAGAACTCGTCGGGCTACTGGCTCCAGACCGCGAAGCTGAGCGGCTCCGACACGAACTCCAGCGACTGGTTCGGCTGGTCGCTCGACGCCGCGAACGTGAGCGCGACGTCCACGCGCCTCGTGGTCGGCGCCCCCCTCAAGACCGAGGGGACCAGCGGGCAGGGGGCCGCCTACCGCTTCGAGCTCTCCACCAGCCCCGTCGTCGTCGAGCAGCGCCTCGCGCCGGTCAACGTCCCCGGCGGCCTGCGCTTCGGCGAGGCGGTGACCGTCGACGGCGGGCACATCGCGGTCGGGGCCATCCGCGTCGCGTCGACGAGCAGCTCGCACGGCGCCGTGCACCTCTTCGAGGCGGCGGTCGGATGGTCGCAGCACCTGCGCCTGTCGCTCGGCGACGCGGGGAACTTCGGCACGTACGGCTGGTCGCTGGACCTGGCGGGCGACCGGCTCGCGGTGGGCACGCCCGACCACCCGGCGGGCGGCGTCGACGCGGGCACGGTGCACGTCTACCGCCGCGGGAACGGGACCTGGCCGCAGCAGCAGCGCTACGTCGGCTCTGCCCCGGGCACCGCGCTCGGGTGGTCCGTGTCGCTCGCCGAGGTCGCCGGCGCGTTCCACCTGGTGGCGGGCGCGCGGCCCGCGGACCGGATCCACTGGGTGCAGGGCAGCGGCACCACCTGGCCGGCGCTCTCGCCGCTGTCGCCGCCCGACGGCGCGACCGGGACGTTCTTCGGCGAGAGCGTCGCCTGGGACGGGGCCACCCTCGTCGCGGGCGCGCTCGTCGACCCGGAGGCCGGGCCGAGCGCCGGCGCCGCGTACCGCTTCGACACCACCGCGCCGACGTGGACCTGGGAGAAGCTGCTGCCGACCCACGCCGGGCACAACGAGGAGTTCGGCGACGCGCTGGCGATCGACGGGGACCTGGCCGTCGTCGGCGCGCCCGAGGACGACGACCTCACGCACGAGGGCGGCGCGGCCTACGTCCTGCAGCGCACCGGCGGCGCGTGGACCCAGGTCGCCAAGCTGGACGCAGGCTCGTTCGCGCGCGCGTACGCGTTCCTGGGCACCAGCGTCGACGTCAGCGGCGACACCGTCGCGGTGGGCGCGCCCCTCGAGGGGCTCGACGTCGGCCCGACCGCCGACGGCGCGGCGTACGTGTTCCGCGACGGCCCGAGCGGGTGGGGACTCGAGGCCCGCCTCGACGTGGGCTTCACCAACTCGCGGTACGGGCAGGCGGTCGCGCTGGAGGGCGAGGAGCTGCTGGTGGGCGCGCCCGGCGACGGGGTGGTCGACTCCCTGCGCCGCACCGGCGCGAGCTGGAGCCACGGCCCCGGACCGAACCACGCCGACGCGCAGGCACCGACCGACTTCGGCGCGAGCCTGGCCATCGGGAACGGGCAGTGCGTCGTCGGCGGCCCGCTGTGGGACTTCCCCGGCCGGCCCGACGCCGGCGCAGCCTACGTGTTCGACCGCACGGGCAGCACCTGGACCTTCCGCCAGCGCCTGATCGCGCAGTCCCCGGAGGCCGGCGAGCGCTTCGGCTCGTGCCTGGCCCTGGACGGCGACCGCCTCGCGATCGGCGCGCCGCGCAACGACGCCAACGGCGCCGACGCCGGCGCGGTGTACACGTACCGCCGCAGCGGGACGGCCTGGCTGTTCGAGTCCCAGATCCTCCCGCTCGGCGGCGGCACGAGCTACCGCTTCGGCACCTCCGTCGCGCTGCGCGGTCCCGCGCTGGCGATCGGCGCCGGGGCGGACTCGGCCTCGCCCGCGGGCGGCGGCGCGCTGACCACGTACCGCTTCGCCGGGTTCCTGTGGACCCGCGAGCAGCGCCTGCCGGACGCCGGCCTGGCCTTCGGCGACGGCCGCGGGAGCTCGTGCGCGTGGTGGAGCGAGACGGAGCTGCTGACCGGCGTGCCCGGCCGGGACACCGTGTTCCCCGACAGCGGAGCCGTCGAGGTCTGGGACCTCCCGCAACCGACCCGGCTGTACTGCACCGGCAAGACGAACTCGCTGGGCTGCGTTCCCTTCCTGAGCTTCAGCGGCACCGCCGCCACCTCGGGCAGCGGCGGGTTCTGGATCACGGGGTGGAACCTGATCGCGGGGGAGCCGGGCTTCCTGCTGTACGGCTTCGCCAAGGCGAACCTCGGCTTCCACGGGGGCACGCTGTGCGTGAAGGCGCCGTTCCGGCGCCTGCTCCCGCCCAAGGCCGCGCCGCCGTTCGGCCCCCAGCCCTGCGACGGCCTCCTCGAGCGCAACTTCAACACGCGCATCCAGAGCGGTGCGGACCCGCTGCTGACCGCGGGCCAGCGCGTCTTCGCCCAGTGGCGGGCGCGCGACCCCGGCGACCCGGCCGGATTCGGCGACGCGCTGACGGACGCGGTGCGCTTCACGATCTGCCCCTGATATGGACGGACCGCAGTGACTCCGTGATCTAGCGGATCACGCTCGACGGATTGTGACTGGGCCGCCGCGCCGTGGCGCGGT
>JAUIDW010000058.1 GCA_030428395.1 bacterium
TCGGGCGCCGGCCCGTAGGTGGCGGTGTTCAGGTACGCGCGCTCGCGCGCGGCGGGGAAGCGGGCGCGGACGGAGCTCCAGTCCATGCGCCCCTCGTACCAGCGCCGGCGGCGCGGCGCAAAGGCCGGCGGCGGGGGAGCGGGGACGAAAGGACCCCCCGCCCGCGCAAGGCCGCGGACGAGGGGTCGAGGAGCGCCCGGGGCCCCGGGGCGATCCGCGTCGCCGCCGGGGCCCGGTCGTGCGTCAGAACTGCTCGGACTCGGTCGAGTCGGCCATGGCCTGCGTCGAGCTGTTCCCGCCCGACACGGCGCTGGACACGGCGTCGAAGTAGCCCGTGCCGACCTCGCGCTGGTGGCGCGTGGCGGTGTAGCCGTAGGGCTCGCTGGCGAACTCGGCCTCCTGCAGCTCGGAGTAGGCGGACATGCCCTGCTGCTTGTAGCCGCGGGCCAGCTCGAACATGCCGTGGTTCAGCGCGTGGAAGCCGGCCAGGGTCACGAACTGGAACCGGTAGCCCATCGCGCCCAGCTCGCGCTGGAAGATCGCGATCGTGTGGGAGTCGAGCTTCTTGCGCCAGTTGAAGGACGGCGAGCAGTTGTAGGCCAGCGGCTTGCCCGGGTGCTCGGCGTGCAGGGCCTCGGCGAAGCGCTTGGCCTCCTCGAGGTTCGGCTCGGACGTCTCGCACCAGACCAGGTCGGAGTAGGGCGCGTAGGCCAGCCCGCGCGCGATGGCCTGGTCGAGGCCGGGGCGCACCTTGAAGAAGCCCTCGGGCGTGCGCTCGCCGGTCAGGAAGGCGTGGTCGCGCTCGTCCACGTCGCTCGTGAGCAGCCCCGCGGCGTTCGCGTCGGTGCGCGCGATCAGGACGGTCGGGACCTCCATCACGTCCGCCGCGAGCCGGGCCGCGTTCAGGATGCGGATGAACGCGCCGGTCGGGACCAGCACCTTGCCGCCGAGGTGGCCGCACTTCTTCTCGGACGAGAGCTGGTCCTCGAAGTGCACGCCCGCCGCGCCGGCCTGGATCATGGCCTTCATCAGCTCGTAGGCGTTCAGCGGGCCGCCGAAGCCGGCCTCCGCGTCGGCCACGATGGGCGCGAACCAGTAGGTGCCGTGCAGGTCCTCGAGGTGGTGGATCTGGTCGGCGCGCTGCAGCGCGGAGTTGATGCGCTGGACGAGCATCGGGACGCTGTTCGCCGGGTACAGGCTCTGGTCGGGGTACATGTTGCCCGACAGGTTCGCGTCGGCAGCGACCTGCCAGCCGGAGACGTAGATCGCCTCCAGGCCCGCCTTCACCATCTGCACGGCCTGGTTGCCGGTCAGGGCGCCGAGCGCGTGCACGTAGTCCTTGTTCGTCACGAGGTGCCAGAGGCGCGCGGCGCCCAGCTCCGCCAGCGTGTGGCGGATGCGGACGCTGCCGCGCAGCTTCTCGACGTCCTCGGGCGTGTAGTCGCGCCGGATGCCCACCCAGCGCGTCGGGTCCTCGTCGCCGAGGCTGAGCTCGCCCCGCCGGCTCAGGTCGGGGCCGAGGTCGGCCGCGGGCTTCTGCTTGGTCGGATTTGCCTTGTCGTACATGACGCCCCTCAGGTGTGGTCCAGTTCGCGGTACGCGGACAGGGTCAGGAACTCGGGAAACTCGAGGGCGGTGAGCATCTGCTCGAAGAGGGCCCGCGCGCGGTCGTACTTGCCGCCCGCGAACACCTCCGCTCCGACCTCGTCGCGGATGGAGTTCATCTCCCCCTCCAGGACGGTCTCGACGAGCCGCAGGTCGACCGGGCGACCGTCGTCGAGTCGTGCGTGGTGCTTCAGCCACTGCCACACCTGGGCGCGGGAGATCTCCGCGGTCGCGGCGTCCTCCATCAGGTGGTACAGCGGCACGCATCCCGAACCGCGCAGCCACGCCGCGAGGTACTGGATGCCGACCGAGACGTTCTGGCGCAGGCCGGCCTCGGTGATGGGGCCCGCAGGCACGCGCAGCAGGTCGGCGGCGCCGACCTGCACGTCGTCGCGGGTGACGTGGAGCTGGTTCGGGCCCTCGACGTGCGCGTCGAACACCTCGCGGGCGATCGAGACGAGCGCCGGGTGCGCCACCCAGGTCCCGTCGTGGCCGTCGCGCGCCTCGCGCTCCTTGTCGGCGCGGACCTTGGCCAGGGCCGCCTCGTTGGCCGCGGGGTCGCCCTTGATCGGGATCTGTGCGGCCATCCCGCCCATGGCGTGGACGCCGCGGCGGTGGCAGGTGCGGATCAGGAGCTGGCTGTAGGCGTGCAGGAACGGCTGCGTCATGCCGACCGCGCCGCGGTCGGGCAGGACGAAGTCCGCGCGCCGGCGGAACTTCTTGATGAAGCTGAAGATGTAGTCCCAGCGCCCGCAGTTCAGGCCGGCGGAGTGCTCGCGCAGCTCGAACAGGATCTCGTCCATCTCGAACGCCGCCGGGATGGTCTCGATCAGCACCGTGGCCTTGACCGTGCCGCGCGGGACGCCGAGCAGGTTCTGCGCCATCACGAACACGTCGTTCCAGAGGCGCGCCTCGAGGTGGCTCTCGAGCTTGGGCAGGTAGAAGTACGGCGCGGTGCCGCGGGCCAGCAGCTCGTGGGCGTTGTGGAAGAAGTACAGCCCGAAGTCGAACAGCGATCCGGAGACGGGGGCACCGTCGACGCGGACGTGGGCCTCGTCCAGGTGCCAGCCGCGGGGCCGCACGAACAGCACGGCGGGGTCGTCGCCGAGCGCGTAGTGCTTGCCCGTGTCGGGCGCGGTGTACTCGATCGTGCGGCGGACGGCGTCGAACAGGTTCGCCTGGCCGTCGACCATGTTCTCCCAGGTCGGCGAGCTCGAGTCCTCGAAGTCCGCCATGAACACGTTCGCGCCCGAGTTCAGCGCGTTGATGATCATCTTGCGGTCGATCGGGCCGGTGATCTCGACCCGGCGGTCGAGCAGCTCCGCGGGCACCGGCGCGCAGGTCCAGTCCTCGAAGCGGACCGACAGCGTCTCGCGCAGGAAGTCGAGCGGCTCGCCCGCGTCGAGCCGGCGCTGCACCGACTGGCGGCGGTCGAGCAACTCGTGCCGGCGCGCGTCGAACGCGCGGTGCAGCTGCGCGACGAACTCGAGCGCCGCCGGGGTCATCACGCCGGACCACTCCGGTCGCAGGGCCCTCAGGATCTCCACGCCGGGAGGCGGTGCGACGGTCGCGGATCGTTGCAGCATGGCGCTCGGTGTTCGTTCGGTGGAAGCCCGCAAGCGTCCACGCGTCGTCCGTGAACCGTCTTGCACGGAAACTTACCTCTCGCAGGGCGGAGAAGCGTGGATCGGCCGCCCCGCTCGCCCGCCAGCGGGAGGGGCCACGGGGCGGAAAGATTTGCGCACCCGACGCCTCCGGTCGGCCCGACGGTGACCTGGCGCGACCCGGAGGCTGTTCCGCTTCTAGCCGGGACCGCCCTGGTCCGGGTGCGGGGCCGCGGGGATTCCGGGTTCCTACGGAACGATGGGGGCGCGACTACTCACGCCTGGGGCGGCGCCTACCCACTCGGACGGACCCGCCCGGGGCGGTCCGCGGGGGCGCGGCCCGGGAATGCCGGAAACAACCCCCGCATCCGCCGCGCGGCGGGATGCTCGGGGCACGCGCGGGGCGCGACGCCGGGCGGACCGGCGCGCGACGCATCCCCAGCGCGCATCCCTGCCGAGGAGGTGGATCGATGAGGTGGAGGACCTGGATGGCGGCGCTCGCCGGTGGCGCGCTGCTGGCGGACGCCGCGGTCGCGCAGTCGCCCCTGGAGTGGTCGGTGCATCGCGGCGAGCTGCGCGACGCGGGCGTGTACTCGCTCGCCGAGGGGCGCTGGCTGCGGCGCGGGCCCGCGGCCACCGAGGGCGCGGGTTCCGGGTTGCTGCGGCTGTACGACAACTCGTGCCTGTGGACGGGCAGCGCGCCCGGCGTCCTGCTCTTCAACGGCATCGAGGCCTGCGAGGCGGTCTACGACGACGGCCGGCTGCCGCGGTTCCCCTCCAACGACTACCGCGTGGAGCAGGTGACGTTCGGGTACCAGACCTTCGCCCTGCCGGGCACGGTCGACGTCGAGCTGGCCTTCTACGACACCCTCGGGGGCCCGTGCGCCGGCTTCCAGGCCCCGACACCGCCGCAGCCGCGCGCCCGCGGCACGCTGCGCCTGAACGCGGCGAGCGGACTCGACCTGCCCGGCGACCCGACGGGCTCCGGATCCGCCTGGATCGTCACCCTGGCGCTCGACGCAGCGAACGAGTTCTGCCTGCTGGCCGAGGGCGACGGGGGAACCGGTGGCGCCGGCGGCGCGGACCCCAACTTCAACTGGCGCTTCCGGCACTTCAACGACACCGCCACGACCGGGCAGCCCGGCGGCCCGCTGATCGCCGGCGAGCCTCTCCGCGGGGTCCTGGGCGCCTGCACGTTCGGCTATCCCTGCGGCTTCGACCCCGTCACCGGTCCCTGCGGCACGGGCCTGCTCACGACCGACGCGTTCTGGAACAACGTCGACGGCGACCCCGCGGGTCCGGCGGGCACCGTGAACACGAGCTTGCAGTGCCAGAGCGCGCCCACCGGCACCGGCTGCTTCTTCTTCGGAGGCTGGCAGCAGAACCCGTACGCGAGCTACCTGCTCCGCATGGCCGGGTCCGCGGGCTGCGCGCGGGTCACCGCGTACTGCACGGCGAAGACCACGTCGACGGGCTGCGTGCCCTTCATGTCGGCCTCGGGGGTCCCCAGCGTCACGAGCACGGTGCCGTTCCGCGTGCGCGCGTCCGACCACCTGCCGTACGAGGCGGGCCTGCTGCTCTACGGCTTCGCCAAGGCGAACCTGGGCTTCCACGGCGGGAAGCTCTGCGTGCGCTCGCCGCTGCGGGCGAACCCCGTGAAGTTCGCCAAGCAGGACATCTGCGTGAACCCGGCCGGCTCCTGCACGTCGCCGCTCTGCGGGACGCTCTTCCAGGACTTCAACAAGACGATCCAGTCGGGCAGCAGCCCGCTGCTGACCACCGGGCAGTTCGTGACCACCCAGTGGCTCCAGCGCGACCCCGCCGACCCGCGGGGCTTCGGCGACAACCTCTCCGACGCGCTGCGCTTCCAGATCGCGCCCTGAGCGCGCGGCTCACGCACCGGCCGCGGTCCGCTCCGCGCGCTCGCCTCCCGGGTCGTTCCGGGTCGTCCCGGGGCGAGCGCGGGCGGTCCGCGGCCGGCGCCGGCGGGCCTACTCCTCGCCGAGGAAGGGGTACTTCCAGTCGCGCGGCGGCAGGAAGTTCTCCTTGATGGTGCGGGGCGACACCCAGCGCATCAGGTTCAGGATCGAGCCGGCCTTGTCGTTCGTGCCCGAGGCGCGCGAGCCGCCGAAGGGCTGCTGGCCGACGACGGCGCCGGTGGGCTTGTCGTTGACGTAGAAGTTGCCCGCGGCGAAGCGCAGGACGTCGGTGGCCTTGCGCACCGCGGCGCGGTCGGTGGCGAAGACGGCGCCGGTCAGGGCGTACTCGGAGGTCGTGTCGCAGAGCTCGAGGGTCTCCTCGAAGGCCGCGTCCTCGTACACGTGCACCGTCAGGACGGGGCCGAACAGCTCGCGCTCCATCGTGTCGTAGCGCGGGTCGAGCGCCTGGATCACGGTGGGCTGGACGAACCAGCCCACCGAGTCGTCGCACTCGCCGCCCAGCACGACCTCGGCGTCGCTGCTGGCGCGCGCGGCCTCGATGGCCTGCTTCTTCTCGTCGAAGGACTTCTGGTCGATGACCGCGCCGACGAAGTTGCGGAAGTCCGCGACGTCGCCCATGCGGACCTCGGACAGCATCGCCGCCAGGCGGTCGCGCACGTCGCCCCACAGGCTCTTCGGCACGTAGGCGCGGCTGGCGGCCGAGCACTTCTGGCCCTGGTACTCGAAGGCGCCGCGCACGAGGCCGGCGGCGACCTCCTCCGAGTCCGCCGAGGCGTGCACGAACACGAAGTCCTTGCCGCCGGTCTCGCCGACGATGCGCGGGTACTGGCCGTAGCCCGCGATGTTCTGGCCGATCGAGCTCCAGATGCCGCGGAAGACCTGGGTCGAGCCCGTGAAGTGGATGCCCGCCAGGCGCCGGTCGGCGACGACGGGGTTGCCGACCGTGCCCCCGCGGCCGGGGACGAAGTTGACCACGCCGTCGGGCAGGCCCGCGGCCTGGAACAGCTTCATCAGGAAGTAGTTCGAGTACACCGACGTCGACGCCGGCTTCCACACGACGGTGTTGCCCAGCATCGCCGGCGCGCTGGGCAGGTTGGCGGCGATCGACGTGAAGTTGAAGGGCGAGATGGCGAACACGAAGCCGTCGAGCGGGCGGTGCTCGAGCCGGTTCCAGAGCCCCGCGGACGACTCCGGCTGCTCGGCGTACAGGCGCTCGGCGTAGTGCACGTTGAAGCGCATGAAGTCGATCGTCTCGCAGGCGGCGTCGATCTCGGCCTGGTGGACGGTCTTGCTCTGGTTCAGCATCGTCGACGCGTTCAGCACGTCGCGGTGGCTGGTGGCGAGCATCTCGCCGACGCGCAGGAAGATCGCCGCGCGCTCCTCCCAGGGCATCGCGGCCCAGGCGGCCTTGGCCTTCGTCGCGGCGTCGATGGCGGCGGCGACCTCGTCGGGGCCGGCCTGGTGGAACACGCCGAGCTGGTGGCTGTGGTCGTGGGGCATCACCATCGGCGCGGTGTTGCCGGTGCGGACCTCCTGCCCGCCGATGATCAGCGGGACCTCCACCGTCTCGCCGGACAGGCGCTTGAGCTCGGCCTTCAGCCGCCGCTTCTCGTCGCTGCCGGGGGCGTAGGCGCGGACGGGTTCGTTCTTCGGGAGGGGCGTCTGGAAGGAGCCGTGCGTCATGACTGCGTGGGGGAGTCGGTGGGATCCTGAGAGGGCGACGGGGAGCTTCCGGCCGGCGCTCCGGGCCGGTCGCGGTCGGGCATCGTGCCACGCCCCCCGGGACGTGTCGACCGCGGCGCGGGCCCGCGCCGGAGCCGCGCATACCATCGCCGCCGCCGGCGGCCTAGGATGGTCGCCCCGGCTCCGCGGAGGGGCCGGCGAGAGACCATGGACACCGCGCAAGCGAGCACGCAGGACGCCCGCGCCTGGCTCGACGGGGCGCTCGGCGCGCGCCTCGCGCCGGAGGCGGCGGACTGGCTGCGCGCCGCGCGCGAGGAGGTCGCCGCGGGCGCCGACGGGCCGCGCCTGGCCGCGCTCCTGTCGCTGGCGAGCCGCCGGGTCCCGCGGGGGCCCCTGGCGCCGTCGGCGGACGAGCGCGCGGCCGCCGGCGCCGCGCTCGCGGGCTGGGACCCCGAGCGCTGGACGGTGCTCGAGGCCGCGCGCGCCGCGCTTGTGCTCGCGCGCCCCGACCTCGACATCGAGGCGGGCGCCGCCGCGGTCGAGGAGGCCTTCCGCTACGCCGACGTCGGCGAGCTGTGCGCCCTGTACCGCGCGCTGGCCCTGCTGCCCGACCCCGCGCGCTTCGCCTGGCGCGCCGGCGAGGGCGCGCGCTCGAACATGCGCGCCGTCTTCGAGGCCGCCTGCTGCGACACGCCCTTCCCGTTCCGCTGGTTCGACGACGTCGCCTGGCGCCAGGCGGTGGTCAAGTGCCTGTTCGTCGAGGGCCCGCTGTGGCGCGTCTTCGGCCTGGACCGGCGCCTGTCCCCGGAGCTGGCGCGCATGGCCCTGGACCTGGCCGACGAGCGCCGCGCCGCCGGCCGGCGCGTCTTCCACGAGCTGTGGCTGTGCCTGGGCGACCACGCCGGCGACCGCGGGCGCGCGGCCGTCGAGGCCGAGCTCGCCGGCGACTTCCCGCTGGGCCGCCGCGCCGCCGCCCTGGCCCTGGGCCGCATGGGCGCCGCCGACCGCGCGCGCGAGCTGGCGGCGACCGAGACGGACCCCGCCGTGCGCGACGCGCTGCTCGCCGCCGCCGACGGCCGCTGCGACCAGGCCGCCTTCGCCGACCTCGACCCGACCCCCTCGACCTGATGCGCTTCTTCGACCCCCACATCCACCTCACCAGCCGCACGACCGACGACCTGCAGGCCATGGCCGCCGCGGGCGTGCGCGCGATCGTCGAGCCCGCCTTCTGGGTCGGCCAGCCGCGCACGAACGTCGGCAGCTTCGTCGACTACTTCTCGAGCCTGGTGGGGTGGGAGCGCTTCCGCGCCGCCCAGTTCGGCATCCAGCACCACTGCGCCATCGGGCTGAACTCGAAGGAGGCCAACAACGAGGGCCTGGCGCGCGAGGTGCTCGAGCTGCTGCCGCGCTTCGCCTTCAAGGAGGGCGTCGTCGCCATCGGCGAGATCGGCTACGACGAGATCACGCCGGCCGAGGAGCGCGCCTACGAGCACCAGCTCGCCTTCGCGAAGGAGCACGACATGGTCGTGATGGTGCACTCGCCGCACCGCGACAAGAAGCGCGGCATCGTGCGCTCGCTCGAGGTCGCCGCGAACCTGGGCTTCCCGATGCGGAAGCTCGTGATCGACCACAACAACGAGGAGACCGTCCGCTCGGTCCTCGACGCCGGCGCCTGGGCCGCCTTCACGATCTACCCGCACACGAAGATGGGGTCGGAGCGCATGGTCGAGATCGTGAAGCGGCACGGCTCCGACCGCGTGATCGTCGACAGCTCCGCCGACTGGGGCGTCAGCGACCCGCTCTCGGTCCCGCGCACCGCCGCCCTGATGCTCGAGCGCGGCATCCCCGAGGCCGACGTCGTGAAGACGACCTGGCAGAACGCCCTCGACGCCTACGCCCAGTCCGGCCAGATCGACGTCGAGGCGCTCCTGCGCGAGCCCGAGGTCGACCAGACCCAGCTCTACGCCGACAACTCCGTCCTGCGCGGCCAGGAGCCCCGCGTGGACGTGCCGACGCCGAACTGAGGCGCCGCTCGCGCGTTCCGCCCCCCATGGACCGCACGCGCGCCCTGCTGATCGCCCTCGCGGCCCTGGGAGCGGCCGCCGCGCTGTGGCTGGCGGCCGGACGCGGCGACCCCGCTGCGGACCCCGGGGTCGCGGCGGATGTCGAGGCCGAGCGCCGGGCCCGGGCACTGGAGCTCGTGAAGGCCCTGGGCTACGTCGACCCGGCCGAGCGCGAGCCCGAGCCGACCGGCCCGCACCGCGTGCACGGCGTCGTGCGAGACGCCGAGAGCAGGCCCGTGCCGGGCGTCGAGGTGAAGCTGAAGATGGAGGGGACCGGGGCGCCGCGCGTGTTCCGGACGGTGCGCTCCGACGACGAGGGGCGCTACTCCATCGAGGACCTGCCCGCGGGGAGGATCGTGGTCGGCCTCGGGCAGTTCACGACGCTGCGCGAGCCCTGGGCGCTCGCCACCGAGCTGGCCGGCGACGTCGAGCACGACCTCGTGAAGCCCGGGGCCCTGCGCCTCTCCGGCTTCGTCGAGGCGCCGCTCGGCGGCGAGGTCCTGCTGCAGCTCCACGAGCTCGGCGCGTTCCCGCCGACCGCGATCGCGCGCGAAGGCAGCGGGCGCTTCGCGTTCGCCGGGCTGTTGCCGGGCCGGCACCGCCTGCTCGTGACCTCGGACCGCCACGGGACGATCGAGCGCGAGGTCGAGCTCGCCGAGACGACCGCCGGGTACGACCTCGCGCTCGAGCCCGCCGCGGTCCTGGCCGGCCGCCTGGAGCCGCAGTACGAGCACGACGGCTTCCAGGTGCGCTACGAGCTCGTCGAGGAGGCGACCGGTCGCAGCCGGCTCGGCTGGCTCGAGGTCGACGAGCCCTTCGCCTTCGACCACCTCGCCCCGGGACTGTACGTGCTGCGCCTGGAGCACGCGGCGGACGGCGACGCGCGCTACCTGCGCCACCGCTGCGCCTATCGCCTGGCGGCCGCGGCGGACACCGACGGGCTCGTACTCGCGATCCCGGAGGGCCGCGAGCTCGACGTCGTGCTGCGCCCCGGCGCCCCGCGGCCCGAGAGCGAGGGCGAGGTCGAGCTCGTGGACGGCCGCGGCCTGGTCGTGACGTCCCTGGCGATGCGCCTCGCGGCGGACGGGGACGGCGGCGTCACCCTCCAGCACCTCGCGGACGAGGGCAACTTCGGCATCCTCGCGGTCGACGTGCACGCCGCGCGGCTCCACCTGGTGCCCGACGGCCGCTACCGGGTCCGCGCCCGCTTCGAGGGCTACGCCCCCGCCGAGCGCGAGGTCGAGGTGCGCGGCGACACGGCGGTCGAGCTGGCGCTGGAGCCGCTCCCCGGCCGCATGGTCGCGTTCCACGTGCCCGACGACTACCTGCGCGTGGACGTACGCCCCGCGGGCGGCGACCGGTGGGAGCCGTGGCTCGAGTGGGACTACCGCACGCGCGGCGCGTCGCACGCGCGGCCGACGGGGGCGCTCGAGGCGTTCCTGCCCACGGGGGCCCACGACCTGCGCGTGATGCCGGCCCAGCACGTCGAGACGGTCCTCGCGGGCGTTGAGATCGCGGACTCCGGCGAGCTCCTGCGGCTCGCGCCCGAGCCGGCGCCCGGCCTCGCCATCCGCGGGGGGCTGCGCGACCGCCTCGGGCGGCCGCTCGCCGCGACGGTGCACGTCCTGCGGCGCTCCGGGCTGGAGTGGACGCCGGTCCCCGGTCGCGTGCGCCCCTACGAGAGCGCGGCGTTCGAGTTCCTCGGCCTCGAGCCCGGCGCGTACCGGCTGGCGCTGGACCCGGAGGGGAAGAACGTCCTGGACGACGTCGTGCTCGACGACCGGGACCTGCGGCTCGAGCTGACGTACTGACGCGCGCTCAGCGCACGCGGCGCAGCTCCTGGCGCCAGCACGTCTCCCAGGCGTCGTCGCCGGGGGCGCGGCGCTCGCAGGTCGAGACGACGCGGTCGGCGGTGACCTCGAGCCAGCGCTGGCGGCAGCCGGAGCCGCCCGAGCCGGGGCCGGGGCGGCCGGTCAGGACCGGCGGCGCGTCGCCGCGGTCGCGGCCCTCCTGGCGGACGAGGCCGGAGTGGCCGCGCTCGACGGCGTAGCGCACCCAGCGCTGGCCGCCGGGCTCGTAGCCCAGCACCTCGAAGGTGCCGACGGGGAGGCCCTCGTCCTCGGAGCGCGTCTCCACGATCAGCGCGGCGCCCCCGAGGATCGCCTCGGCGCTCGCGCGCACCGCCGTGGTGGTGCCGCAGGCGGCGGCGACGCGCTCGCCGCGCCACTCGCCCAGCAGGAAGTCGAAGGCGCGGAACTCCGGGCCGGTGGCGGGGGGGCGCGCGGCCACGAGCTCCGCCGGGCCGAGGGCGTGCGCCGCGGCCTCGACCGCGGCGGCGGCGGGCGCGCGCTCGAGCTCGTACACGACGCGCGGCTCCCACGTGCGCCCGCCGTCGGTCGTGACGGCGCTGTCCATGCGCAGGTGGTCCGGTCCGACGTCTGAGATCGTCCCGCGGGTCTGCGTGGGCTCGCCGCCTCGGCCGGTGTGGAAGCTCGAGAAGAACTCCGCGCGCCCGCGGCGGAAGCAGCCCGTCTGCGCCGAGAACGCGGCGCGCTTGCCGTCGGGCCAGTTCTTGACCGTGATCCAGCGGTCCCGCTCGGCGTCGTAGTGGCGCAGCAGCAGGCCCTGCACGTCCCGGTCGCCGAGGCGCCCGGCCGCCAGGGTGAAGATCGCCTCGCCGCCGAGCACGGGCCGCGTGTCGAAGACGAGCGCGCCCGCCTCCTCCCACGCGCCGTCGGGCGTGCGGGTCCAGTTGCGCGAGCGCCAGCGCCCGACCAGGAAGTCGAACTGCCCGGGGTGCCCGGCGGGGCAGGGCAGCGCGCTGACCGCGGCGTCCAGCCCGACCAGCTCGGCCCGCAGGCGCTTGAAGCGCGGGTCGGTGCGCAGGTTGTTCAGGTCGGGGTCCGAGTCGAGCAGGTCGAGCTTGCGGAAGCCCGAGTCGATCGCCCGCTCGAGCCACTCCAGCGCCAGGTCGACCTCGCCCCGCAGGGCCCGCGCGCAGGCCGCGTTGTACGTCGCCACGACCTGGTACGGCGAGGGCAGCACGGCGGCCTGCTCGTGGCACTCCAGCGCCTCGTCCCAGCGCTCCAGGGCGTGCAGGGCGTAGCCCAGGCGGAACCACGCCCGCGCGTTCTCGGGCTCGGCCTCGACCAGCCGGCGGTAACCGTCGACGGCCTGGGACCAGCGCTGCTCGCGGAAGTGCTCGTCGAGCGCGGGCGACTCGCCGACCCCGGCCGCGTCCCGGGGAGCGGGCGCGGGCGTCTGGGCGACGGCGGGTGCCGCGAGGGAACCGACGGAGAGGGAGAGCGCGAGCAGGCCGTAGACCGCGTGCAGGGAGCGGAATGCGACTCGCATGGGGAGAGGGGGCATTAGACCCTCCGCCCCGGGCCGGAAGGCCGCCGACCGCGAAATGTACCTCGATCTCACGCAGCACCGGCGCGCAGCGCGCGCCGGTGCTGCGTGAGATCGAGACGCGCTCGCCTAGCGCTCGCCGGCGTCCGGGTCGGCGTCCGGGTCGGCACCGGGGCCGCCGTCCGGGCCGGTGTCGGCCGCCGGCCACACCAGCACGAGGTCCGCGGCCGGTCCCTCGCCGCCCGGGGCGGAGTCGGCGCCCAGGCTCGTCAGCGTGAAGCCCGCGCCGTCGGCGCTCGGCTCGTAGCGGATCGGGTGGCCCCAGAAGTCCAGCGCGGCGTCGCCGTCCTCGCCGTCGGCCGCGCCGGCCTCCGCGAGCGTCGCGGGCAGGGCGCCGGCGTTCTGCAGCGCGTGGTTCTGGACGGAGTGCTCGATCGCGCGAAGCTTCGCCCAGGTGGCGTCCGCCTGCGCCTGCTGCAGCTCGCGCATCACGGTCGGCGCGAGCAGCATCGAGCCGCCCACGACGATCAGCACGACCAGGCACCCGCAGCCCGCCAGGCCGCCGAGCACGTACCACAGCGTGCGGTTGCCGGAGCGCTCCGGCGCGGGGGAGTCGGTCGCGTCCATGCCCGGAGCCTACGCGCGCCGGGCCCGGCCCGCGAGCTACTCCTGCGGGCGCGCCGGGGCCGGCTGCGCCGCGGACACGTCCAGGGCCAGCAGGCGCGCGGCGTTGCCGCCCAGGATGGCCTCCAGGTCGTCCTTGCGCAGGCCGCAGGCCCCCAGGGCCTCGCGCTGCTCCGTGCGGCGGTCGTGGCGCCAGCCGGCGGGGAAGGCGCTCGAGCCGGTGGCGAACAGCACGCGCTCGGGGCCGAAGACGCCGAGCACGCGCTCGAACACGTCCGCCAGCGTCTGCGGGCGCGGCTGCGTGCGCAGCCAGTCGTCCAGGCTGGCCGTGTCGACGCGCACGTTGTCGCACTGCGCGCCGGCCATCAGGGCCTCGCGCAGGAAGCCGCCGCCGAGCCCGGACAGGACGAAGGCCAGGCGCGGGTGCGCGCCGGCGGCGGGGACCAGCGCCAGCGGGTCGGCCAGGCGCGGGTCGAACACGCGCGACAGGCCCAGCACGTCGCGCAGGCGCGCGCGCGTCAGCCCGCAGCGGACGACGACCACGGCGCCTGTGCCCTCGAGGGCGGCGAGCACGGCGTCGGCCTCCGGTCCGGCGAGGTCGTAGCGGTCCACCGCCGGCGACAGCACGATCCCGCGGATGCCCCGGCCGCGCACGAGCTCGGCCGCGTGCTCGGCGGCGCCCGCCGCGGTCGGGTCGACCGACGCGAACGGGACGAGGCGCCCCGCGGAGAGCTCCGCGGCGGCGACCAGGCCGTCGAGCTCCTCCGGGCACCCGGCGCAGCTCACCGCCGCGTCGACGCCGTGGCGGTCGAGCTCCGCGATCCAGCGCGCGGCGTGGTCGTCGAGCACGGGCGGGGGCAGCTCGAAACCGGTCCGGCGCGCGGCGCGGGCGAGCTTCTCCTCGGGCGTGCCCGCGAGCGGCGAGCGGCTGGCCAGCGCCTGGAAGTACGGACGGGACAGGAACTGCGTCTGGAAGTCGATGACCTTCATGGGAGGGGGCCGGCGACCGGACGCGTCCGGCGGGGGCCGGGGTCCGGCGCACGGGGCGCTGCCCTCTCCTCGGCCGCTGCTCAGGCTTCCTTGAGCCGCCGGACCGCCGCGCGCAGCCGCTTCCCCAGCCCGCCCACGTGGAACGGCAGCCCGCGGGTGCCGTACAGGTCCATGCCCCCCCGCACCGGGTCGCGCCCGCGCGCCTGGCGCAGGATGCGCTCGGGCGACATCGGATAGGGGGCCTCGGTGGCCTTCCCGAGCGTGAACCCGAGGTCGACGAGGTGCCGCAGGAGCTCCTCGGGGGCCGCCCCGCGCAGCGCGTAGGGCCAGAACTCGATCAGCAGGGCGATCCGGGGGCTGCGGGCGAGCGTCTCGCGGGCGCCCTGGAGGGCGAGCCACTCCGAGCCCTGCGTGTCGACCTTCAGGAACCGGACGGGGTCGTGGACGAACTCGTCCACCGGGGCCACGGCGATCTCGAGGGTCTCGGCGCCGGCCATGTCGGCGGGGACCTCCGCGCCCCCGGCGGCGCCGTCCAGGACGCGGTTGTCGCCGTGGTTGCGGTCGGCCAGGGCGATGCGCGCGACGCCGCGCTCCGCGCCGGCGGCCACGCGGTGGACGCGCCCGCGGCCGGGGCCCGCGGCGTTGGCGCGCTCGACGTTGCGCTCGCAGACGTCGGCGATGGCGGGGACGGGCTCGAACGCGTCGACCTCCCCGCCGGCCAGGATGGCCTGCACCGCGAACCAGCCGACGTTGGCGCCCAGGTCGAGCACGCGCGACCCCGGGACGACGTGAGCGCGCAGCAGCTCGGTCTCGCTGTCCGCCCAGCTGCCGGCCTCGATCGCGGGTCCGATGATGGCGTCGTCGGCCAGGACCTCGAACTCGAATCCCAGCGAGGGCGGCCGGGTGGTGCGCGTGGCGGCGTCCATCGACCCGGCATCGTAACCCGCGGGGGCGCGCGGGCGCAGGGCTAGCGCAGGGCGGCGCCGCCGCCGGTCACGTGGTCGAACTCGCGGCCCCAGTCGCGGCGCCGGCAGCGGAAGAAGCCGGGGTGGCGGGCGCGGGCCTCCTCCGTCTCGAGGGCGCGCACGCCGAGCACGTAGAACTCCTCCTCGCCCACGCACCCGTAGTCGCCGGGCCGGTAGACGGCGTAGGCGTAGTGGTGCTCGCGGTCGTCCACGGGGTCGCCGACCTTCTCGGGCAGGTAGCCCTCGTCGACGAGCTCGCGCAGGAAGTGGGCGTCCCACGAGACGTCCCAGCCGTTGCGCAGCCCCTGGGCGTCGGGGTAGCGCCCGCGGTCCGCCCGGAACTGCTCGATGGCCTCCTGGACCCGGCGCACGTCCCGCAGGCGCCGCGCGTCGCGGGCCTCCGCCAGGTTGGCGTCGATCCGGGGGGCCAGCACGCCGGCCAGCAGCCCCAGCAGCAGCAGGACCACGAACAGCTCGATGCGGGTGAACCCCGCGGTGGCGGTGCGGATTCCCATTCCGGACGGGCCCCTCCCGGGCCTCCCAGCCGTATCGGCCGTGGGCCGGGCCCGCTGAAGGGGACCCGGCCGTCCCGGGATCTCAAGGGCGCGGCGCCCCCGGCCGACACAAGGAGCCGGCAGTCCGTCCGCCGGGGGGACCGCCGCGCGCGAGGGGGACGGCAGGACCTGGACGGGTCCGCGCTCCTCCGCCCCGCGGCGGCGCCGACTCCCGGGAGCCGTCCCATGCCCAAGCGAGCCGACCCCCGAGCTGCGAGAGTCTCCCACCGCGAGATGCTGCTCGCCGTCGCCAGCGTCGCGGCGCTGATCGGGGCCGCCGTCCCCGCCACGACGGGCGTCATGACGCACCGCGCGCGGGCCCGGACGAAGGCGGAGCTCGGGCGGCTCACCCGCGCCAGCGCGGAGTACTTCCGCGACGTCCAGGCCCTGCCGACGCACCTGCGCGACCTGATGGCCCAGCCCGGCCGCCGCGCGCCCGGCTGGGGCGGCCCGTACCTGGACGAGGCCGAGTTCGACCCGGTGACCGGGCTGCAGAACTTCCTGCTCGACGCGTGGTCGCGCCCGTACCGCATCGCGACTCACGACGACCGGCTGTCCATCCGCAGCGCCGGCGAGGACGCGGCGGTCGGCACCGAGGACGACCTGGTGGTCACGCTGGACGTCGGGCCGCTGCGCCAGGAGGAGACGGAGGAGCGGCTGCGGATCGTCAACCAGGCCATCGCGCTCTACAACGGCGCCTACGGCGAGGCCGAGCCCCTGCCCGCGCGCTGGATGGGCGTGCACGGGCGCCTGGTCGCGCGCGGGTTCCTCCCGGACGGCGACCGCTACCTCGTGGACGGCTGGGGCGACGCGTTCGTCGAGGACCCGCCGGGCGGCGCCCCCGTCGTGCGGGTGCAGTCGGTCAACGCCGAGTAGCGCGCGGGGCCGCGCGGCCGGCCGACCCCCGCTACGCTGGGCGCGTGCGCGTCCTCCGTTCGCTGCTGGTCGTGGCCGCCGCGCTCGCCGTGGCGGTGCCGCTGCTGCTGCACGCGCTGCTGCCGCACTTCCTCTACTTCCCCCGGCCCGGCGGGGGCCCCGGTCCGGGCGTGGAGGGCGTGGACTACCACGCCGTCACGCTCGTCGCGGAGGACGGCGTCGCGCTGTCGGCCTGGTGGGTCGAGGGCGTGGACCCGACGCGCGCCGTGCTGTGGCTGCACGGCAACGCGGGCAACCTCTCGCACCGCGCCTTCCGCCTGGAGCGCTTCCGCGAAGCCGGGCTCTCCGTGCTGGCGCTCGACTACCGCGGATACGGCTCGTCGGAGGGCAGCCCCTCGGCCGCGGGGCTCGCGCGCGACGCGCGGGCGGCGTGGCGGTGGCTCGTCGACGAGCGCGGGCTGGCGCCGGAGCGCGTGGCGCTCCTGGGCAGCTCGCTCGGCGCCGCCGTCGCGCTCCAGCTGGCGCTCGAGGTCGAGCAGGAGGCGCGGCTCGGCCTCGTCGCGCTCGAGGCGCCGTTCCTGTCCGTGCGCGCCATGGCGCGCGAGGTCGCCCCGCTCGTCCCCGCCGTGGCGGTCCCCGAGCCCTACGACAACGCCGCGGCGGTCGCGCGCCTGCGCGCCCCGCTGGTCGTCTACCACGGCGACGCCGACCCCGTGATCCCCTTCGAGCAGGGCCGCGCGCTGCTCGAGCGCGGAGCCAGCGCGCAGAAGCTGTTCGTGCCGGTCCGCGGCGGCCGCCACCTCTGCCTCGAGTCGCCGACGTCCGACGCGTTCACCCACTTCTGTGCGGCCGCGGCGTCGCTGTCGATCCCACCCCTGACGGGCGCGGAGTGAGGTCGGCGGCGCGCCGCGCCGGGAGATGGCCGGAGGCACCCCACGGATCGCGCGGCGACACTAGGCTGGGCAGGCGAACCCAGGCCATCCACGCAAGGAGGAATGCCATGGCACGATCGGTTCTCTCCCTGGCCGCCCTGGCGGCCGTCGCCGCGGCGCCCGCGGCCCACGCCCAGGTCGCCTCGGCCCTGCTGACCGAGGGCGGTCCGATCCCCGGCGCTCCCGCCGGGCAGACTGTCGACTTCCTGAACAACACAGCCGTCAACCACGTCGGCGGGTACGCGATCGGCCTGACCGCGGACGACGCCGGCTCGTCGATCAGCACGATCTGGGGGAACGCCTCCGGCGGACCCGGCGACGTCCTGCGGGTCGAGGGCACCTTCGGCAACCTCCAGCAGGTGTCGTTCGAGAGCTTCTACGGGATCAGCGACTCCGGTCAGCTCGCCTACAGCCCCTCGACCACCGACCTCATGACCGGGACCACCGGCCTCGACGGCGTCTGGCTGGACGACGTCGTCGTCGCGATCGAGGAGCAGCCGGTGCCCAGCCTGCCCGGCCAGTTCTGGAGCTTCGGCAGCCGCCCCGGCGTCACGGCCGGCGGGACCCCGTACTGGGTCGGCGGCGTGACCAGCTCCGCGGGCGGCGGCACGCAGAACCGCGGCCTGTTCTTCGACTCGACGGCCCAGGTCGTGCTGCTCGGCGGCCAGGTGGTGCCGAACCTGCCCCTGCCGCTCGACGACGCGAACACCGTCAGCTTCGACTACCGCTTCTCGGCGAACGGCTCGAACCACATCGCCGAGGTCCAGCTCGAGGGAGCGTCCAGCTCGAACGACAACGCCATGGTCCTGAACGGCGCCGGCCTCCTGGTGGGGGGCGCGCTCGTCCGCGAGGGCGACCCGGTGCCGCCCGCGGCGGGGGGCCTCGGCGGCGAGGCCTGGGACAACTTCGACTTCACCGGCGTGAGCGAGGCCGGCTCCTGGTTCTTCACCGGCGACACGAGCGGCGCCTCGGCCACCGACGAGATCGTGGTGGTGGACGGCGCCGTCGTGCTGCGCGAGGGCGACCTGGTCGACGGCCAGACGCTGTCGGGCTCGATCGAGGGCGGCTTCCGCAACGAGGACGGCGACCTGGGCCTGGTCTGGGACGTGTCCACCGGCGAGGAGGTGCTGATCGTCAACGGCTCGATCGTGCTCATGGAGGGCGACCTGGTCGACTTCGACGGGGACGGCATGCCCGACCCCGGGGCGGTCCTGGCGGACTTCACCGGCATCAGCACGCTGACCGTCGGCGACCGCAACGCCCAGGGCCAGGTGGACGTCTACTTCACCGCGGACGTCGACTTCAACGGGACGTCCAGCAGCTCGGACGACCTCGAGGGCTTCTTTCGCCTGACGGTCCAGGCCGGGCCTCCGGGCGTCGACGTGTTCGTGGACGTCAAGCCGGGCAGCTGCCCGAACCCGCTGAACACGACGAGCAACGGCGTGCTGCCCGTCTCGGTGCTCGGGACGATGGACCTGGACGTCCTCGACGTCGACCGGGCCACCGTGCGGATCTCGCGGGCCGACGGCGTCGGCGGCATGGTCGCGCCTCTCGAGGGGCCCCCGGGACCGCACACGGTGGTCGACGACACGGGGACGCCCTTCTTCGGGGACGGCTGCGACTGCCACGCGCTCGAGGGCGACGGGGTCGACGACCTCTCCATGAAGTTCCGGACCTCCGAGCTCGCCGACGTGCTGGAGCTCGACGACGTCCCGACCGGGGCGATGGTCGAGCTCGTGGTGTCGGGCGCGCTCCTGGACGGGACGATGTTCTCGGGCTCCGACTGCGTCCGCATCATCTCCCCGGTGCCGGGCAACGTGCAGGTCACGAGCGCGCTCCCCGACATGTTCCTCGAGGTCCTGCCGGCCGACGTCAACGGCGACGGCGGCGGCTTCCCCAGCTTCCAGCGCGCCTTCTCGCCGGGCGAGCCGGTCACGGTCAGCGCGCCGTTCTGGTTCGACGGCTGGTGCCTCGTCGGCTGGCGGCTCGACGGGGTGTTCCTCGGCACGTCGGCCCCGCTCGCCTTCCCGGTCCAGGGGGCGACGACGGTCGAGCCGGTGTACCGCCGGATCGGCATCCGCGGCTGGGGCACCGGGTTCTAGACACCCGCGCTCCCGACCTGTGCCGGCGCGGCGCGGACCCCGGTCCGCGCCGCGCCGCGTTTGACAGCACCGGGTCCGATGCGGAGGATGCGGCCGCCATGGAGCGGTGGTCGATCCTCGTCCAGAAGGAGTACTTCAACTTCGCCGCGGCGCACTTCCTGATCTTCCCCGACGGGAGCAAGGAGCGGCTGCACGGGCACAACTACCGGGTCTACGTCGAGATCGAGGGCGACCTCACCGAGCACGGCCTGGTGATCGACTTCAAGCTGGTGAAGCCGGTCGTGAAGGAGCTGCTCGACGGGCTGGACGAGCACTGGATCGTGCCGGCGGAGCACCCCGAGCTGCAGGTCGCCGAGCGGGACGACGGCGTCGTCGAGGTGCGCTACCGCGACAGCTACTACGCGGCCCCGGCGGAGGACGTGCTGGTGCTGCCGATCAACAACACGAGCTCCGAGAACTTCTCGGGCTGGATCGGCCGCGAGCTGCGCCGGCGCCTCGAGCAGCGCTTCGAGGACGTCGTGGTGCGCTACCTGCGCGTGGACGTCGAGGAGACGGTCGGCCAGCGCGGGGTGTACCGCTACACGCCCGACGCCTGAGGCCGCCCGGGCCCGGCCCGGTCAGCCCTCGACCCGGTCGCCGCCGCGGTAGGTGGCGGACTCCTGCTCGTCGCGGCGCCCGTCGGGGGACCAGGCCTCCCACGCGCCCTCGCGGCGCCCGTTCTCGTAGCGGCCGGCCAGGCGCGGCGAGCCGTCGGCGTACCAGGCCTCGTGCAGCCCGTGCCGGCGTCCGTCGCGGTACGCGGTGCGGGTCTTCATCTGGCCGTTGGTGAAGTACGTGACGACGGCCTGGCCGTCGGCGGGGCCGGCGGCGGAGGTGGCGCGCAGGCCCCAGAAGGCGCACCCGGCCAGGGCGATCAGGAGGACGAGGACTCTCACGGCGCCCGGTTGGACGCCGCCGGGGCCGCGATCTTCCCGGGGAATCCGGGGTCCCCGGCGCCGGTCCGGCCGGGGACGGCAGCGGCGGCGCCCCGGGCTCCCGCGGGAGACCGGAGGCGCCGCCGCGCGGGACCGGGCGAGCCCTCAGTCGCGCGCCGCGAGGGCCGTGCCGCGGTCGGTCGCCAGCGCGTCGAAGACCGCGACCTCGCCGCGGTCGTCCACCAGCGCGAGCACGCCGCGGGCCAGGACGCGCGGGGCGTCCCCGGGCTCGTCGTCCTCGCCGGGCGCGCCGCGGTAGGGGCGCCCGCGCTCCTCGACGGCCGCGCGCCGGGCGTCGTCCGCCGTCGACGCCGGGCCGGTCAGCCGCCCGCCCGGGGCGACCGCGAGGGGCGCCGCGCCGCCGGCGTAGCTGCCCCACGGGAACCCGCGGACCTCGAGCGTGTAGCCGGACGGCCCGAACAGCGACCCGACCACGAGGTGGAAGTCGCTCGGGCCCAGGTTCACGCGGAACGAGCCGACCAGCGGGTCGAAGGGCTGGTCGAACACGAACGGGAACGTGTCCGTGACGGGGTCGTAGACGTAGACCACCAGGTCGGCGAAGGGGTTGTCGCGGTGGAGGACGACCTCGACGTCGACGGGGAAGTCCGCCGCGAAGGCGAAGCCGTCGAGCGTGTCGAAGTCGTCGACGTGCCCGCGGATCGCGTAGAAGTCGTTCGAGTCGACGAAGCCGATCCCGTCGGCCTCGTCGGGGAAGTCGTTGGGCTCGCGCTCGTGCACGAACCCGAGGGTCCCGCCGCCGCCGCCTCCGCTGCCGCAGCCGGCGGCGAGGAGGGCGAGGCCGACCAGCAGGGCCGGGGCCAGGCGGAGGGCGCGTTCGCGTCGGTCGAGGGCGGGTCGTTCCATCGGACGGCTCCTGGTTCCTGGGGGTCTGCGGGTGTCTCCGGGAGAGGTCATCGAGGCACCCGGGAGGGCCCGCACGGGGTCGCGGAGCGCGTTCCGCCGGGCCTCCGACCCCCCGGGGGCAAGGCGCGTGCCGCCGCCCGGGGGCCCGGCGCGCCCGCGGCGCGCCCCCGCGGGCCGGCGGCTGCCGCGATCGCGGGTCGGCGTCGGCGCCGGGGTTCCGCCGCGCGCGGGAGTCAGTCCGTTCCGAACTGACTGGGTTCCGTGTGGAACCGCTGGAGGCGAGCCGCTCCGAGGGGGCATCCGGAGCCCTCTCGAGGCCCTCCACCGGGGGCGCTGGCGTCGACCGGATCCGGTGGGACAGGGCGGGCCCTCGGTTGGCAGGGGGCCGCTCCAAGTCCCTGCGGCTGCGCGGATTCCGACGGGGATCGTGCCCCTCGTCCACACGGAACCCAGTCAGTCCGGGTCGGTTCCCGCGGCGTCGTCGCCGGGAGCGCCGTCGTCGACGTAGCCGAGCGCGCGCAGGTACTGCGTCTCCTCGGCGGAGAGGGCGCGGGTCTCGGAGGCGCGCGCCGCGCCCTGGACGCGGGCCGCGTCCCGGAGGTCGCGCAGGCGCGCGCGCAGGTCGGCCACGACGTCCGGCCGGCCGGGGGCGAGATCCTCGGTCTCGAGGGGGTCGGCCACCAGGTCGAAGAGCTGCGCGCCGCCCGCGCCGTCGACGAGCAGCTTCCAGCGGCCGTCCAGGACGCCGTCGAACTCGAAGCGGCCCGCGCGCAGCTCCGCGAGCGCCGGGCGCGGGGCCAGCGGGCGACCCTCGAGCGCGTCGACCAGGCTCTCGCCGGCGAGCCCGGACCGGTCGGGCGCGCCCTCCGGTCGCAGCAGGTCGAGCAGGGTGGGCAGCACGTCCACGGTCCGCACGCGGCCGGGGACGCGGCGGGGCTCCACCCCGGGGACGCGCAGGATCAGCGGCACGCGCAGCACCTCGCCGTGGAGGTTCTTGCGGTGTCCCTGCTCGCCGTGCTCGCCGAACTCCTCGCCGTGGTCGGCGACCAGCACGACGACGGTGTCGTCGGCCAGGCCGAAGCGCTCCAGCGCGTCCAGCACCTCGCCGACGTGCCGGTCGGTGAAGGCGACCTCGCCGTCGTAGCGGTCGCGCGGGGAGTCGGTCCCGAAGCGCTCGGACACGCCCGCGTGCCGCTTGAACT
>JAUIDW010000059.1 GCA_030428395.1 bacterium
AGGCGCGGCGGCCCCCGCGGGGGCGGGCGGGGGGCTGCCGAGGGCCGCGGGGGGCGGCGGGGCGGGGGGTATGCTCCTCGGGTGCCGCCCGGAGAGTCGCGAAGGGAGGGTGCGCGGGCGTCCCTGGGCGGGCTGCTGCGGCACTCCTCCGTCTACGGGCTGGTGCCCCTCGTCCAGCGCGCGGCGGCGCTGTTCCTGGTCCCGCTCTACACCTCCTACCTGGTGGTGGCGGAGTACGGGGTCATCGAGCTCTGCGACCTGCTCGTGATCGCCCTGGCCCAGCTCGTGGGCAACAACGTGCTGCAGGGCATGACGCGCTTCTACTTCGAGGCGCGCGACGAGAAGGACCGGGCGGCGGTGGTGACGTCGGTCACGCTGGTCACCGCGGGCGTCGCCTGGGCGGCGGTCGGGCTGCTGCTGCTCGCGGGGGGGCCGCTCGCGGGCGTGATGTTCGACCGCGCCGACCCCGCGCTGGCGCACGTGGACCTGCACGAGGCGCTCGTGCTGGCGCTCGTGACGCTGCCCTTCATGCTGTCGACCCAGGCCGGGTTCGAGCTGCTGAAGATCCGCCAGCGCTCGGGGCTGTTCGCGACCATCCAGATCGGGAAGCTGCTGCTCGAGATCGGGCTGAAGGTCTGGTTCCTGGTCGGCCTCGGCCAGGGCCTGCGCGGCTTCCTGCTGAGCAACCTGATCGGCGAGGCGCTGACGACGCTGGTGCTGACCGGCCCCGCGCTCGTCGCGCTGCGGCCGCGCGTGTCGCTGCGCGTGCTGCGCCCGATCCTGGCCTTCAGCGCGCCGCTGATCCCCGTGGGGCTGATCCAGCTCGGGCTGCACCAGCTGGACCGCTACCTGCTGCGCGCGCTGGGCCCGTCGATGGACGCCGTGGGGATCTACGGCCTGGGCTACAAGGTCGGCTACCTGGTCAACGCGGTCGTCTTCACCTCGTTCCTGCAGATCTGGTACCCGTGGATCTACGCGCTGCAGGACGCGCGCGAGCGCGCCGTGCAGGTCGCGCGCGCCAGCACGTACGCGGTGCTGACGGTGGGCTCGGCGACCGTCGTGCTGATCCTGTTCGGCCGCCAGCTCGTGCACGTGCTCGCGGGCGACGCCGCGTACCACCCGGCGTACCGGGTCGTGCCGTGGGTGGCGACGGGGTACGTGCTGTGGGCGCTGTACGGCGTCAGCCAGACGCCGCTGTACGTCGCCAAGAAGACCTGGCCGATCTTCTGGATCAACCTCGCCGCCCTGGGGGTCAACGTCGCGCTGAACGCGGCGCTGATCCCCGCGCACGGCGCGCGCGGCGCCGCCTGGGCGACGGCGGGCACCTTCGCCGCGCTCGCGCTGCTGGGCATGGTCACCAACCGGCGCGTCGCCGAGGTGCCGTACGAGCGGGGCCGCCTGGCCGTGGTCGTCGCCGTCGTCGTCCTGGCCGCGCTGGCCGCGACGTGGCTGGACGGGCCCCTGGAGGCCGACGCGTGGGCGCCCGCGACGCTGGCGCTGAAGACCGCGCTGGCGGCGGCCGCGCTGGCCGGGCTCGGCTGGGGCGTGCTGCGGGCCGACGAGCGGGCGCGCGCCGCGGACCTCGTGCGCGCGCGCCTGGGCGGCGCGCCGCGGGACGCCTGAGGCGCGGCGCCTACAGCGACACGAACTGCATCACGAAGTCGGAGAGGTCGCCGTCGAAGTTGATGTCCTCGCCGAACGGGCCCTCGTTCGTGAGCAGCAGCACGCCGGAGTCGGTGAACTCGATGCGCGGGACGACCGTGAAGGTGTTCGTGTTGCTCGCGTCGGTCGAGATCACCGTGATGACGAAGACCGTGGACGAGGGGACGTCGACCGACGTGCGCACGAGGACGACGTCGTTGCGGTCGCCGTCCTCGTTCCAGTCCTTGCGGTCCTCGTTCTCGTTCACCTGGTAGACCGCGCTGCGGTTGACCATGCGCAGCAGGGCGTCGCCGGTGACGGCGGCCACGGCGGGCCCGGGGAAGTCCAGGTCGCCGCTGGGCTGGAACGGGTCGAAGCGCGCGAAGGCGGGCACGACGTCGGCGATGTCGGGGTCGCCGGCGTTCAGCGAGAAGCCGGTGACGTTCTCGTCGATCGTCGCCAGGAGCCGGTCGCCCGAGCGGCTCGCCGTCATGTAGTCGGTGCCGACGAAGCCCGCGCCGGGGACGCTGTGGCTGTAGGTCCACGCGGCCGCCGCGCCGTCGCGCGGGTCGAGCCAGGCCAGCAGCAGGTTGTTGACCGCCGGCACGGCGTCGTGGTTGCGGCTGTCGGCGGCCTCGTCGACCACGGCGACGAAGCGGCCGTCGAACTCGGTCGCGCCGAAGGTGCCGCCGTTCACCGCCGCGAGGGCGACGAGCTCGTCGACGTCCCCGAAGGGCACGACGGGCGCCACGGCCTCGGTCCAGCGCAGGACCTGGTCGACCTGGTCGGTGTCGTTGCCGTTGCCGGGATCGCGGTTCAGCGAGCAGTTGCCCTCGTCCTGCTCGTCGCTGAGGGTCCCGACGTAGCCCGGCGAGCCGGCGGCGCCGGGGACGGCGAAGATCCGGTTCACGCCCACCAGGCCCGTGTTCCGCGGCGGGTTGGTCACCGGGTCGGCCACGAAGGCGGCGTACTCGAGGAAGTGCAGGACGTCGTCGCCGGTGTCGCCGTCGCCCAGGCCGGAGCACTGGCTCGGCTGCCAGCCGGCGCCCAGGTCGATCGCACCCGGGGTGTTGAAGTTCGTGCCGCCCTGCCGCGCCTCGCTGACGAGCAGCCCGACGAGCCAGTCGCCCGCGCCGCGCGACATCGCGCGCACCGGCGTCCCCGTGTTCGAGACCGCGAGACCCGTGTTCACGACCATGGCGGTCGGGTCGCGCTCCTCGAGCAGCGCGACGACCACGCCGTCGTTCAGGTCGCCGTCGCCGTTCAGGTCGCGGCCCTCCGTGCCCTCGTCCTGGGCGAGGAACGCCAGGCCCTCGTCGGAGGCGAACACGGTCGGCTCCAGCGTGTTGGTCGCGTCGGCGCTCAGCAGCCGCTGCGGGAACCCGGGCGTGAACGCCGTCGTGTAGAGCAGGTCGGTCTCGCCCGGCATCAGGCCGCCGACCGGCACGTTCTTGAAGTAGAAGCGGTCCTCGGTCGCGAACGACTGCGAAGCCGTGGCCACGTCGAGCACCGACACGAACGACGCCGCCCCGCCCGCGGAGACCAGGAGCACGAGGTCGTCGGTCTGGCCATCGAAGTTCCAGTCGCGGCCGTCCTTGTCCTCGTCCACGACCAGGTAGGCCGCGAAGCGGGTCAGCTGGAAGCTCTCGGTCGCCACGGGAATCGTGGACTGGGCGGAGCCGCTGACGAGCACGGCGACCTGGTCCGCGGTGTCCCCGTCGCCGTTCAGGTCGCGCCCCGCCGCGCCCGTGGTCGCCTCGCTGGCGAGGTACATCCCCAGGTTCCCGCGCGTGACGATCGGCGTGCCGAAGGCCGCGCTGACGGAGGTGCCGAAGGGGATGAACAGCGCTCCCCCGCCGCTGTCGTCGTCGAACCAGCCGAACACGTCCAGCTGGTCGCAGCCGGTCAGGCCGGCGGCGCCGGCCAGGAGAGCGGTCGCGGCCACGGCGGAGCTGCGGGCCAGCTTGCGGATCGTCATCACGGGAAGGAGGAGGTCGGGGGGGATCGGAGGGGTCGCCCGGCCCTCGCGGCCGGGCGCGGAACTGCAAAGCGTATCCCAAATCCCATCCCCCGCGGACGCGAGCGGGCGCCGGTGGCGGCCCGTGCGGCGGAGGGCGGACAGGGACGGCCGCGCGGGCCGGCGAGGGCGCCGCGGCGGTGGGCGATGAGGGATTCGAACCCCCGACTTCCTCCTTGTAAGGGAGGCACTCTAGCCGCTGAGTTAATCGCCCCGGGCGCCGAATCGCACCCCGCGGGTTCCACCGCCGGGCCGCCACGGTATCCTGCCGCGCCCCCTTCCTCCAGCGGCCCCCGCCGGCCGCGCCGCGCGCCGGACCCCCCCGAGCCGGCCGCTGGAAGGGGTTTCCGGGCCTCCCGCTTGAGGGCGACGGCCGCGCGGGTCGATCCCACGTCCGCCCGCACCCACCTCGTCCACCGGCCCCCGCCGGTCAGGTCTCCTCCCCCCCACCAGACAGAGCTGCTCGAACTCCTCCCATGCGCATCACGGTCGTCGGAACGGGCTACGTCGGACTCGTCGCGGGCACCTGCTTCGCCGAGACGGGCAACGACGTGGTCTGCGTGGACATCGACGAGAAGAAGGTCGAGAAGCTCCGCGAGGGCATCGTCCCCATCTACGAGCCCGGGCTCGAGGAGCTCATGAAGCGCAACGTCCACGACGGGCGCCTGAGCTTCACCACCGACTACGCCGAGGCCATGAAGGACGCCCAGGTCGCGTTCATCGCCGTCGGCACGCCCCCCGGCGAGGACGGCAGCGCCGACGTCAGCTACGTGCTGTCCGCGGCGAAGTCGATCGCGCAGCACATGACGGGCTACACGGTCGTCGTGGACAAGTCGACGGTGCCGGTCGGCACGGCCGAGAAGGTCCGCGCCACCATGTCCGAGCACACGCAGCACGAGTTCGACGTGGTCTCGAACCCCGAGTTCCTGAAGGAAGGCGCCGCGATCGACGACTTCCTCAAGCCCGACCGCGTGGTCGTCGGCTCCCAGTCGAAGCGCGCCGCGGACATCATGGACGAGCTGTACGCGCCCTTCGTGCGCACGGGCAGCCCGATCATCCACATGGACGTGCCGTCCGCCGAGCTGACCAAGTACGCGGCCAACGCCATGCTCGCGACCCGCATCTCGTTCATGAACGAGATCGCCAACATCTGCAGCCTGATCGGCGCCGACGTCGACCTGGTGCGCAAGGGCATCGGCACGGACAACCGCATCGGCTCGCGCTTCCTGTTCGCGGGCATCGGCTACGGCGGCTCCTGCTTCCCCAAGGACGTCAAGGCGATCGTCCGGACCGCCCAGGACCACGGGTACGAGTTCCGGGTCCTCCAGGCCGTCGAGGAGGTCAACGAGCGCCAGAAGCACCTGCTGTTCGACAAGGTGCGCGCCCACTACGACGGCGACCTGCGCGGCAAGCACTTCGCGATCTGGGGCCTGGCCTTCAAGCCCAACACCGACGACATGCGCGAGGCGCCGGCGCTGTCGATCATCGAGCGCCTCCTGGACGCGGGCGCGACGGTCACGGCCTTCGACCCGGAGGCGACCGACATGTCGCGCGACCACTACCTGGGCGACCGGATCGCCTACGCCGACAAGCCCTTCGAGGCCCTGGACGGCGCGGACGCGCTGCTGCTCGTCACCGAGTGGAACGAGTTCCGCCACCCGACCTTCGAGACCATCCGCGAGCGCCTCAAGTCGCCCGTCGTGTTCGACGGCCGCAACATCTGGAACCGCCGCCAGCTCGAGGAGCTGGGCTTCACGTACTACGGCATCGGTCGCTGAGCCGCCGGCGGCGCGCTACGCACGCGCCCGCAGCGCCAGCTTCGACCCGTCCAGCACGAACGCCACCCGGTCCCCGGGGTCGGCGGCGCGCAGCCAGCCGTCCACCACCGCCTGCGGATCGGGCGCGGGCCGCAGGTGGACGCGGCGCAGCTCCGCGTCGGGCAGCGACGACGTGACGTGCACGGCCGCCGCCGCGCGCAGGTACGTCGCGAACTTGTAGGCCTTGTGCGAGTACAGCACGTACTCGCCCCCGAACCCGGCGAGGACCTCGTCGAGCGGCGCCGCCAGGCGGTCGAAGAAGCTCGCGCGCGAGCCGGCCGGGCCGATCCCGTTGGCGCACTCCGACAGGAACAGCACCTCGCCGCCCGGCAGCAGCGCGGCGCGCGACAGCTCGAGCGCCCGCTGGGACGTGTACAGGCTCTCGTCGAGCGGGTGCCCCCCGGCGGACACGACCAGGAACCGCGCCGGCTCGACCTCGCGGCCGGCGACCGCGTCCACCGCCTCCATCCCGCGGCCCGCCACCGCGGCGGTCTCCCCCGCGCCCGCCCACAGCACTCGCCGCGCGCCCGGCCGCCCCCCCGACACCAGGCACAGCGCCGCGTGGGGGCGGTCCCCCACGGCCAGCTCGAAGGCCTCGACGAGGTCCTCCGCCAGCGGGTTCGCCCGCCTCGCGGGGTCGGGGTGCCAGGGGTGCTGCAGGGCGACCGAGCCCGGGTCGAGGGCCAGCGCGTGGTTGGCGCGGACGGTCTCGAGCGCCGCCAGGCCCGGGACGCAGCACTTGCCGGGGTTGGAGTAGCCCGCGAAGTAGTGCGGCTTCATGTCGCTGACCGCGAGCACGGCGTCGCAGGCCAGCGCGCGCGCGTTCACGCGCACCGGCGTGCCGCGGGAGGTCGCGCCGACGTCCTCGAAGGCGGCCCCGCGCGCGTCGTGGACGACGAGCTCGAACGCGAACGGGGCGCCGGCGAAGGCCTCCTCCACCCGCCGCGCGAGCGACACGTTCTCGGGCAGCGCGGGGTCGTGCGTGCCGGTGCAGAGGAAGGCGCGGACGGACGCCGCGTCGCGCAGAACCTCCCGCAGCGCCGGCAGGACGGCCGCGCGCGGCTCGGTCCGGGTGCCGTCCGAGAGCAGCAGCGCCACCGCGCCCCCGCGCGCCGCGCGGCCCCACTCCGCCTCCCGCAGCGCCTCCAGCGCGGCGCCGAGGTCGACCGGCCCACGCGGTCCGTCGAGCTCCCCCGGCAGCGCGTGGACGCCCGCGACCCGCTCGTCGGGAACCGCGAGGCTCACGCTGTCCCGGCCGTACCTCAGCTCGATCCGCACGGCCCCGGGATAGCGCATCGGGCCCGCGTGCGAACGCGCGAGGCGAGAAACTCGCGCCGTCGAGACCCGCGCGGTAAGGCGCCGTGGGCGCGGCGCGGCCAGCGACAGGGCGGTCCGATCTCGTTGAGGTCTCGGACCGCCCTTCGATGTCGTGGACCGATCGCGGTGGGCCCGACGCCCTTGTGCGCCGGGCAGCCGCTCACGATCGCGTGGTCTTTCCTATCCGAAACGACTCCCCGAAGGGAAGTCACTGGTTTCCATCGGCTGAAATTTCTCCGCGCTGCACTTCTTCGCTCGAAGTCCCCCGCGCGCGACCGCCGGCGGGACTCGCGCGCGCGATCCGGCCGTCCCCGGAACGAGCCGGCACCGCCCGCGCGGGCCGGAATTCCCCGCGCGAGGCGGGTTCATCGGCGCGAGGCGGGTTCATCGGCGCGAGGCGGGTTCATCGGCGCGAGCCGGGTCCATCGGCGCGAGGCGGGTTCATCGGCGCGAGCCGGGTCCATCGGCGCGAGCCGGGTTCATCGGCGCGACTCGGCGTCGTCGGCGCCCGTCGGGGAGTCCGAGCACTCCGGGAGATCCCGGAGTCTCTCCGCGGCTCCTGCGCCGCCCGCTGCGTCGCCGACGGACCCCGTGGCGCGCGCGCGGCGCTCGCGCACGGCCTCCGCCAGGCGCGCGACGCAGCGCATGCGCTGGAGCGCTCGCTCGACGCGCGCGCCGTGCCCGGTGCACTCGTCCGCGAGGGGCGCGAGCCGCGCGTAGGCCTGCGCGAGGCAGCCCGCCGCAGCCTCGAGGTCGCCGGCCTCGACCCACGCGAGCACGAGCTCGTCCCAGGCACGGGTGCGGTGGACGGGGTCGCCGGTGCCCTCGGCGCACGCGCGCCACAGGCGCCGCGCGGCCGCGAGATCGCCGCGCGCGGCCTCGAGACGTCCCGCCCACGTGCGCGCGGGATCGCGACGCCCCGGGGGCGTCCGCTCGTCCAGCGCCAGCGACGCGTACGCGTCGAGCGCCTCGTCGGCCCGTCCGGCGCGGCGCAGGACGTGCGCGCGCTCGAGGCGCGCGCGGCTCCCGTAGCCCGCGATCGTGCCGTGGCGCGCGGCGGCCGCGTACGCCTCCAGCGCGAGCTCCACCTGCCCGATCCACGCGGCCAGCTCTCCCGAGCGGAACGCCGCCTCCGCGGCGCGCGCGCGCTCGGCGGCGTCGACCGGAGGACGGCGCAGGTCCCAGAACGGGCGCATCGCGGCGAGCGCCCGCTCGCGCGCCTCGCGCCGGAGCTCGACCGGCGCGCGCAGCGCGTCGATCCGCGCGCGACGCGCGGCCCGCCAGCGGTCCTGCCCTCCAGCCCTCTCCCCCGGACCCCCGCCCGCACCCCCTGCACCCGCACCGCGCGGAGCCCGCGGCCCGGCGCCTCCTCCGTCCACGCTCGCCCGCCGAGGGCTCGCCGGGCGGACGCCCGCCGGCTCGCCGGTCGCCGCGCCGGGAGTCGCCGTGCGGGGGTCTGCCGGGTGCGAGGCCGACCGGTTCGCGTCCGGCCGGTGCGCGTCCGGGCGGTGCGCGGTCTTCGGCTCGCCGTCGGCCGGGCCCCGCGGGGCGGCGGGGCGTGTCGGGGCGACGCGGGGCGGGTGGGCGGCGAGCCACGCGAGCAGCAGCAGCGCCCCGGCGGCCAGCGCGAGCCGCGTGGCCCGCGCGCCGATCCGCCCGCGGCGCGAGCCGGCGTCCGGGCGGCTCACCGCTCGCTCCATCCCCGCCCGGCCAGGGCGAAGCGCCGCCGCAGCATCCCGTTCAGCCGGCGGCGGAGGCGGAACACGCGCACCTTCACCAGGTCGCGCGGGAGGGCGAGCTCGCGCGCCGCGAGGTCCGGCCCCCCGCCCGGGGCGTAGTACGCGTCCAGCATGCGGCGCTCGTCGCACCGCAGCCCGGACAGCACCGTGCGCAGACCGCGCAGCGCGACCTCGCGCGGCACCAGGTACCGCCCCAGGCGCAGGTCGCCGTCGGGCTCGTCCGCGCCCGCCAGCGCCCCGAGCGAGGTCCCCGCCGCCGGGAAGCCGTCGGGGCGCTCCGCGACCTCGCCGAGCGCGTCCTCCGGCCCCTCGGCGACGAGGGCGGGCTCCTCGCGCCGCCGCTGATCGCGCAGCACGTTCAGGGCGATGCGCAGGGCCCAGCCCTGCAGCTTCTGGGGCTGCGCCAGCGAGCCGCGGTAGCGCGCGGCGCGCAGGAACGTCTCCTGGACCACGTCGTCGACCTCGCCCTCGTCGCGGCAGCGCCGCGCGAGGTAGCGGTGCAGCGCGGGGCGCAGCTCCTCCAGACCGTCCCACCGGTAGCGGACCGGCGCCGGGCCGGGGTCGTGCCGCGCGGCGGGGGCGCGCGGCGTCGCGGGGATCGCTTCCAAGTCGATCTGCCTCCTGCGACCGGCGCCCGCGGATCGCGGGGGCCCGGCGAGCGGGCGCCGCGGGGGCGGTCGGCCCCAGGGGACCCCGGCCCCCGGGCGCCGTGGCGCCGCGGCGCGCGCGCGGAGGGAGGCGCCGCCGGAAGCCGCGACACGAAGCGGGGAACCCGCGCGCGCGTCGCCGCGGGCGGCGGAAGCTCGGCGATCTCGCGGTCGAGCTGGAGCGCCGGACGCGCCGCGAAACGAGCGCGGGCGGCTCCCCGGATCGGGGAGCCGCCCGCGGCGGTCGGCGTTCGGTGGGTCCGGGGACCTACAGGAACTTCTTGGCCTCCTCGGCCCAGGGGGAGTTCTCGTACTCCCTCACGACGGCGCGGTAGAGCGTGCGCGCACGGCTCCGGCCGTCCTCGGTCTCGCGCAGGTCGAAGCAGCGGCCGGCGTACAGGAGCGCCTTCGGGCGGTACGCGGACTGCTCCTTGTAGGAGGCCGCGTGCAGGAACGCGAGCAGGCCCTCCTCGATGACGCTCGCCGCGTCCTGCTCCGCCTTGATGAGCGTGACGGCGCGCTGATACAGGCAGTCGCCGATGCCGGTGTACGCGCCCGCCAGGGTACCGTCGTCGGCCGTCGGGTCCTCGGTGATGCCGCGGAACACCTCGAGCGCCTTGTCGAACTGGCTGCTGCCCAGGTACGCCTCGCCCTCGGCCACGCGCGCGCGGTCGCGCACGGACGGGTAGTCGCTGCCCGCCTCGGCGCCGATCTCGAGCACGCGGTCGCGCTTCTGCTCGTCGGTGAGCTTGGCGTCGAGCAGCGTCAGCGACAGGTCGCACTCGAGCTGCCAGCGCTTCGGCAGCCCCTTGTCCTCGATCACCCCGCGCAGGGCCAGCAGCGTCTGCTCGGCCTTGGCGTCCTCGCCCAGGTCGCCCAGCGCCTGGGCCTTCGCCAGGTAGGCCATGGGGAGGTAGCGCGAGTCCTGCTCCTTCGCGAGGAGCTGGTCGGCGAACTCGACGACCCCGCTCGAGTCGCCGACGCTCTGGTGCAGCTCGACCAGCCGCCAGCGGGCGTAGGCGGGGGCCCACTTGTAGCGCGAGCTCCTGTTCTCGTCGGACTCGGCCACGTAGGCCTTCAGGCCGGCCAGCCCGTCGCCGAGGTTGCCGTCCTCGATCGCCGCGTCGGCCTCGTCGACCTCCTTCGGCTTGCGCGCGAACTCGATGCGCAGGATCTGCTCCGACGGCACCGTGCTCTCGGAGGTCTTGCCCTCCGGTCGGTAGGTGACCTCGAGCAGGCCCTCCTCGACGATCGTGACCTCGTCGAGGGTCGAGCCGTCGGTCAGCACGACCTTGTCGGGCCGGGCCAGCGGGGCCAGGGCGACGAGGGCCAGGGGCAGGGCGAGCGCGTTCGACTTCATGGGTGCGTCCTCTACGGTTCGTCCCCCGCGGGGGAGGGACCTCGGCTACCCCACCGGGCGCTGCGCGTAACGGGCCGGCCCGCTCCGGGCGCCGCGCCGGGAGGGGGCCCGCCGCCGGCTGGAGCGCGTGGGGGCGCGAAGGGCCGGGGAGGGTATCGGCGGCCCCGCCGGAGTGTCAACGCGCGCCGGCCCGGGCGTCCGCCGGGAGCCCGTCCGAGGCGTTCCCCTCGCCGTCGCGCCCCAGCCGCCGCACCTGGACCATCTCGGCGGCGACGCTGACGGCGATCTCCTCGTGCGAGAGGGCCCCGATGGGCAGCCCCATGGGGGTGCGCACGCGGGCGAGGAACTCGTCGGGCACCCCGTCCTGCCGCAGCTGCTCGAACACCTGGGCGCGCTTGGCCTTGCTGCCGATCATCCCGAGCCAGCGGGGCCGGCAGCCTGAGGCGTGGAGCGCGCGCAGCACGTCGCCGTCCTGGTCGTGGCCGCGGGTGACGACCACGACGTACTCGCCCTCGGCCGGCGCGATCGCGCGGGCGAGCTCGTCGAACGAGCCGACCCGCGTCTCGTGGGCGTCGGGGTGGCGCTCGCGCGTCGCGAAGGGCGCGCGGTCGTCCACGACGGTCACGTGGAACCCGATCGAGCGCGCCACCCGCGCGATCGCCGCCGACACGTGCCCGCCGCCGAACAGCGTCAGGCGGGGCTCGGTGATGGGCTCGACGAAGATCTCGACCTGGCCCCCGCACAGCAGGCCGCTGTCGGGGTAGTCGCGCTCGTTGAGCGAGAACCGGAGGTTGCGCGGGCGCTCGTCGCGCATGGACTCGAGCGCGGCCTCGAGCACCTCGGCCTCGAGGCACCCGCCGCCGACCGTGCCCGCGAAGCTGCCGTCGGCGCGCACCAGCATCTTCATGCGCTCCTTGCCCGGCGTGGAGCCCTGCGTGCGCACGATCGTGCAGAGCGCGCACGGCTCGCCGGCCTTCTGCAGCCGCACGATCTCCTCGTAGAGGTTCACGACGCCCCCGCGACGACCATGGCCCGCGCCAGCTCGCCCGCCTTCGCGGCGCCGACGAGCTCCTCGACCAGCGCCAGGGCGAACTCGAGCGACGTACCCGGGCCCTGGCTCGTGATGACCGACCCCGACCGCACGACGCGCGGCTCGGCGCGCACGTCGGCGTCGCCGAGGCGGTCGCGCACCGAGGGGTGCGAGGTCACCGCCACGCCGCCGACCACGCCCGCGCGGGCCAGCACCATCGGCGCGGCACACACCGCCGCGGTCGGCCGCCCGCGGGCGTGCAGCGCGCGCACCGCGGCGAGGACGCGCTCGTCCTCCATCAGGTTCGTCGTGCCGGGCATGCCGCCGGGCAGCGCGATCATGTCGAACCCGTCGGGGTCCACGTCGTCGAGGCCCGCGTCCGCGGCCACGGCGATCCCGTGGGAGCCCGTCACGGGGCCCGGCCGCAGCCCGGCGACGACGACCTCCACGCCCGCGCGGCGCAGGACGTCGATCACCGTCACGGCCTCGATCTCCTCGAACCCCTCGGCGAGGGGCACCAGCACGCGCTTCCCGTCGGTCATGCCCCCATCCTAGTCCACCTGCCGCCCGCGAACAGCCGGGGTGAGCCACCCCGGCGCGCGCCGGCGGCCGCCCGGCGAGCGGGCGCCGTCAGAAGATGGGCTCGCCGTTCTCCTCCTGGTCGACGAGCTCCTCCTCGAGCGGCTCGGGATCCGGATCCCAGCCGCCGCCGAGGGCGCGGTAGAGCTGGATCAGGTTGCGCACGACCAGGCCCTCGCTCTCGGCGAGCTGGTCCTGCTGCTGGAACAGGCTGCGCTCGGTGTCGAGCACGTTCTGGAAGTCGGTCAAGCCGGCGCGGTACAGCGTCTGGACCTGCTCGACCGACTGCTGCGCGGCCGTCACCGACCGCTGGAGGAGGTCGCGCCGCGCCTGCTCCTCGACGTACGCGACCAGCGCGTTCTCGACGTCCTCGAGGGCCAGCAGCACCGTCTGCTCGTAGACGACGAGCGCCTCGTCGGCCTGGGCGTCGCGCAGCGCGATCGTGTTGCGCACGCGCCCCCCGTCGAACAGGTTCCACACGAACGCGGGGCCGAAGGACCAGGTCCGGTTGCCGGACTCCAGTAGGTTGCCGTAGGCCTCGAGACCGATCGAGCCGTTCAGCGTGAACAGCGGGTAGAGCGCGGCCGTGGCGACGCCGATGTCGGCGGTGCGCGCGGCCAGCTGCCGCTCGGCGCGGCGGATGTCGGGACGCTGCCGCAGGAGCTCGGCCGGGATGCCCACCATCAGCGTGTCGGGGACCCCGGGGATCGGGGCGTTCTCGCCCAGGACGTCGTACAGGGACGTGGGGTGCTCGCCGGTCAGCACGCCCAGGCGATGGATCGCGCGAGTGAGCGCCTGCCGCAGGCTGGGCAGGTTGGACTCGGTGTTCGTCAGGTTCAGCTCGGCCTGGTGCACGTCGAGCTGCGGCACGAGCCCCGACTCGGTGCGGTCCCGGGTCAGCTCGAGCGTGTCGCGCTGGGTCTGCACGTTGGACTCGAGCGACGCGATCCGCGCCTGGAGCGCCCGGACGTCCACGTACGTCGACCCCACGTCGGCGAGCAGCAGCACGAGAATGTCGCGGTAGTCCTCGACCGAGGCCTGCAGCCCCGCGTCGGCGGACTCGATCGAGCGCGTGATGCGCCCCCACACGTCGATCTCCCACGTGCCGCGCACGTTGGCCCCCGAAATCGTGTCGGTCCGCTCGCGGCCGAAGATCACCGGGGTGGTGTCCTCGCTGAGCCGGTTGCGGTTGACCTCGCCCACCCCGTCGAAGTCGGGGAAGCGCTCCCCGGTGGCGACGCCGCGCACCGCGCGCGACTGGCGGATGCGCTCGAAGGCGGCCTGCAGGTCGAGGTTGCCGGCCACCGTGCGCTCGATCAGGTCGTTCAGCACCGGGTCCTCGAGACCCTCCCACCACCGGTGCACGTTCGACTCGCCCTCCTCGACGCCGTCGGTGGCGGCGTGGAACCAGACGTCGGGAAGGTCCAGCTCGGGGGCGACGTAGTCCGGCCCGACGGTGCAGCCGGCGAGCAGCGCACCGATGGCGAGGGATGCGATTGGTGCGGGCGGCGCGAGGAGCGCGCGCGGCGCGGGGAGAGCGGCGGGGGTGCGCCGGGGTCGGGGGATGGCGGACATGGGGGTGCTCCTGCGCGCGGCCGCGGAGGTCGAGGAGAGGCCGTTTCCCGGGGACCCCGGGCGTGGACCGACGCGTCCACACGGCCGCGCGTCGTGTCGCGGGACCCGCGGCGCCGTCTGCCGGCGGCGCGATCGCGGGCGAGGGGGCGGGGATCCTAGCACCGGCCCCGGCCGTTCTCGAACGGGCCTCCGGGGCGGGTCCCGCCCGCGCCGCGGCGCGGGGGCGAGCGGGCGCGCACCCCCGCGGGCACCGGCGCTGGAGAGGGCACCGAGGCCGGCGAGGTCACCGGCGCGGACCGGGTCACCGGCGCTGATCAGGGCTCCAGCGCGGGCGAGGGCGCCGGTGCGGACGGGCACGGGCGAGGGCGCGCACGCGTGCTGCGCGCGTTCCCGTCGGCGCGCCCGGTCGTCGCCGTCGGCGCGCCCGGTCGTCGGCGGGGCGCGCGCGGGCGGCGTGCCCGGGTGTCGGCGGGGCGCGCGCGGGCAACGAGGACGGGATGCGGGCGGAAGCTCGAATCGGCGCGTGCCTGCGCGCGCGGGTGCGGGGGTGTGCGCGCACGAACGCGGTGGAGACGCCCTGCCCGGGGTGTGTTCCACGGATGCGAAGCGTCCGTGGACGCGCTGCGGGGCCGGCGCGCGAGCCGGGGTCGCGTTCGGTATCGTGCGGCCGTGCCCCGAGCGGACGGCCCCCCCGAACCCGTCCTGGTGAGCGCCTGCCTGCTCGGTCGGCGCTGCCGGTACGACGGACGCGAGAACCACGACGGCGTGCTCGAGCGCGAGCTCGCTCGCCGCGGGCTGCGCGCGGTACCGTGCTGCCCCGAGGAGGCGGGCGGCCTCCCCACGCCCCGCCCCCCGGCCTGGATCGAGCGCGACGACGCCGAGGCCGTGCTGGACGGGCGCGCCCGCGTGGTCACCGACGCCGGAGCGGACGCCACCGCCGCGTTCCTGGCCGGCGCGCGCCACGCCCTGGAGACGTGCCGCGCGCACGGCGTCCGCCGCGCGTTCCTCAAGGAGCGCAGCCCCTCCTGCGGTGTGGCCTGCACGCACGTCAACGACGCCGTGACCCCCGGACCCGGCGTGACGGCGGCGCTCCTGCGGCGCCACGGGATCGAGGTCGAGGGCGTGGAGGGGCGGCGGCCGTGAGGGGCCGCGGGCTCGGAGCCGCGCTCGCGCTGGTCGCCGGCCTCGCCGGAGGCTGCGGGGGCAGCGGCGCGGAGGCGGCCGCCCCCTGCGACGACGTCGTGGACGTCTACGTCGCGGCGATCGCGGGACTCGACGCCGCCGGCCGGTCGCGCTTCGTCGTGGTCGACACGAACATCGCCCCCATCTCGGCCCACGAGCCCGTCGAGGTCCCCGTCGAGCTCCTGAACGACCTGCGCGCCGCCCAGGCCACGCACCCGCTGCCGCGCTGCGCCCAGGCGCTCGAGCGCGCCCTCGACCCCCTCGACGGCCGCGCGCTCGACGCCATGTTCGCCGCCAGCTCCGCCGAGGAGGCGTGGGGACACTTCGAGGCGACCTACGAGGCGAGCGGCTACTGGACGCTCTCCGCCGTCGGGTTCGACCGCCGGCGGTCGGAGGCGCTCTGCCTGGTCGGGTACCTGTGCGGTCCGCGCTGCGGCGAGGGCCACCTGGTCCACCTGCGGCGCACGGGACACACCTGGACGGTGGTGTCCGCCCGGCGGGTGTGGACGTCGTGACGGCGCGGGCCGCGCGCCGGGACGCGCGCGGCCGACCCCCCGGCGAGCGCTAGCCGCCCGCGCCCGCCCCGCCCCCTGCGCCCGTCGCGCCCGCTGTGCCCGCTGCATCGGGGCCGACGCGACGGAAGCGCAGGGTCACGACGGTCTCCTGGTCCGCGAACACGTCCACGGTGCGCTCGATCGGGGCATGGCCCTCGACCTCGGCGCGCAGCGCGTAGCGCCCGGGCGGCAGGTTCGGGTAGACGTCCAGGGAGGTCCCGATGAGGAAGTCCCCGTTACTGACCCCGATGCGCATCACGTTGTCCTCGAACGACGTGGAGGCGAACCGCAGCGCGTGCTCGGCGCCGGCGGCGTCCCGCAGCACGAGGGAGGAGGCGCGCTCGACGTCCCCCACGTCCTCGACGCCCTCCACCTCCAGGCGCAGGCGTCCGCCGAGCTCGCCGACGAGGAAGCGACGGTGCTCGCGCCCGGCGACGAGCTCGACCTCGAGCGGCTCGAGGCGCCAGAGGCTCTCGTAGCCGGCGCCGAGGCGGTCCTCGTGGGGCTCGACCTCGACCCGGTAGCGCCCCGGCGGCAGTCCCTCGAGCACGCAGCTCCCCGCCTCGAGCGTGGCGTGGAGGACGGCGTCCTCGCCCACCTCGCCATCCCCGCCATCCACGGAGGGGAGCAGGTGGACCTGGACCTGGTCGAAGTCCGCTTCGCCGACGAGCCGCAGCTCGAGGACCAGCGTCGCGCGCGTCGGGCCGATCGGCACCAGCTCGAGCCCGACCAGCTCGTCCAGCGCGCGCCCCGCCGCCGGCAGGTCCCGCGCGACCGGCGCGCAGTCCTCGGCGTCGACGGACACGGTGACGTCGCGGTCCAGCGGGACGAGCACGCCGACGCGGCCGCTCGCGTCCGACCGGACCTGCAGGGACGTCTCGGGGAGCTCCACGAGCACCTCCGCGTCGGGGCGGGGTTCGCCGGCGGACGTGACGGCGACGCGCACGATCCCCAGCCCCTCGCCGAGGAGCACGCCCTCGGCGGGCGCCTCGGTGAGGACCGCGGGCTCGTCGACCAGCGCGAGGGACGTGTCGACCAGGGCGACCTCCCAGGGCCCGTGAGGGAGGCCCGCGATCACGAACGCGCCCTTGGCGTCCGTCCGCGCCTCGCGCTGGAGCACGCGCGTCCGCTCGCCGTCCCAGCGCAGGCCGCGCCAGCCCGGCTCGAGGTCCTCCGTCTCCGATTCGCGCGGGCCGCCCGGGCCGCGCGGGCGCCGCGCGCGCACGCGGCAGCCCTCGACGTCCACGTCCGCGGGGAGCACGACGGTGCCGGCGATCGCGAGGCCGCCCGCCGCGAGGTGCAGCGTGCCCGCGTCGGCGATCTCGTCGGGGACGAGGGAGAGCGAGCGGACGGCGGGCGTCAGGCCCCGGCCGGTCGCGACGACGCGGTACGCGCCAGGCAGGCGCTTGCGGAACTCGAAGGAGCCGTCCTCGGTGACCTCGGTGCTGCGCACCGGCTCGTCCCAGGGGCGCCCGTCCGCGCCGACCGGGAACAGGCCGACCTCGACGTCGTCCAGCGCCGCGCCCGCGGGGACGACCACGCGGCCGTCGACGCCGGCGGCGGGCTGCAGGACGAGCTCGACGGGGAACTCGACGCGCTCGGTGCGGCCCCGCTCGAGCTCCGCGGCGTCGACGCGCACGATCGCGTTGCCCACGAGGTGCATGGGATGGTTGGCCGAGACGAGCAGGTTGCGGCTGCGGCGTCCGGGAGCGAGCAGCAGCTCGGTGAGGTTCAGGTCGACGGACCCGTCGGGACCCGGGCCACCCACGGCGGTCGAGGGCGAGACGCCGCCGTCGTGGCAGAAGACGTTGAGGACGACGTCCTCGGGGTCGGTGCCCGGGGAGAGGCCCCTCACCGTGCCCACGAGGAACCAGCCGGCTGCTTCCACCGGCGTCGCGTCCGCGGGGTCCGCCGCGGCGACGACCGCGCGCGCCTCCTCCGGCGCGTCGCTCGCGAGGGCGACCTCCGCGAGCGCGGAGGCCTCCCCGGCGGGGGCGCGCAGCCGCGCGGGGCCCGCGGCCGGCACCTGGGCGGCGGGGCCGGGCGCGACCGGGTCGACGCCGGGCGAGAGAACGAACCACGCGCCCGCGAGCACCGCGCACGCGCACGCCGCCAGGGCGAGGGACTTGACCGTCACGAGCATTCCTCCGAGGGCGAGCCCACCGTTCAGGAGTCCACCGTTCACCAGTGCGGGCGCCGCGAGGCCGCCGGTCGCCACGGCGCCGGTCGTGACTCCGCCGGCCGGGACTCCGCCGGCCGGGACTCCGGGTGTCGTGACTCCGGGGGGCCAGGACAGCAACCCCGTCGACCGCGCCGCGCCCGACGCGACCGCGCGCTCGAGCACCGACTGGCGCACGGCGGCCAGCCCTCGTCCGGTGCCCAGCGAGACGGCCGCGCCGGTCGCGAGCCCCGCGGGCAGGGCCCGCCGCAGGAGCTCGAGGCCGCGCAGGATCTGCATGCGCACGGTCCCGGGCGGGCGGCCACTGTCGCGGGCGATGTCGGCGGCGCGCCGGCCCTCGAGCAGGTGCGCCGTCAGGACCTCGCGGTACGTCGCCGGCAGCTGATCGAGCGCGCGGTCGACCGTCGGACGCAGCTCCGCGCGCTCGGCCTCGTGGGCCGGGTCCTCCGGCTCGACGGCGTCCATCCGGTCGCGCAGGCGTCCCGGGTCGTGCTCACGCGCCGACGCCTCGCGGGCGCGGCGGGCGCGGTTGGCGAGGATCCCCAGCAGCCACGGCAGCAGCGGTCGCGTGCGGTCCCAGGCCGAGGCGTGCTCGATCGCGGCGAGGAACGTGGCCTGCACCAGGTCCTCGGCGCGGTCCGCATCCCCGACCAGGTGGAACGCGACCCGCAGGACCTCGGGCGCCGCGCGGTCGAACACGCGCTCGAGCGCGGCCGCGTCCCCGCGCTGGCGAAAGCGTTCGAACAGCTGCTCCAGGTCCTCGCGTTCCACGGCCCCTCCTGCGGGCGGAGGTGCCCCATCGTCACGGGAATCCCGGATTCCCGGCACCCCCTCTCCTCAGCCCGTCGTGCGCCGGCTCGCCAGGGCGCCCATGGCGAGGTGGCCGATCAGCCCCAGCAGGCACACGTTCAGCACCTGCACCAGGTGCACGTTCAGGCCGGTCGACAGCGCGAGGTCGCGCTCGACGCCCACCAGGCCGAACCCGAAGGCCCAGCCGAGCTCGTGGGTCCCGAAGCTCGCGAAGGCGTTGATCGGCAGCAGGTTGGTCAGGATCGCCATGCCGGCCCCGAAGGTCGCGCCGGCGAAGTCGACCGTGTCGGGCAGCCCGAACCCGCGCGCGAGCACCGCGTACATGAGGAAGAGGCCCAGCCACACGAGCACCGTCAGGGCGCCCGCCCGCAGCAGTGTCCGGCCGCGCCCGGCGACGCGCAGGGCCTCCGCCGTGTCCCCGGCGATCCGCAGCAGCCCGGTCCCCGCGCGCGTGCGGGAGAGCCCCGTGCCGCGCACGAGCGCCTGCACGACGGGCACGATCCGGTCCGCGCGGCCCGCGACGAACAGCGCGAGCCCCCCGGCAGCCAGCAGCACGCCCCCCGCGCCGGCCATCCAGCCGGGCACCTCGACCGCGCCCCCCGTCGAGAGCCACGCGCACGCCAGCCCCAGGGCCGCCGCCAGCGTCGCGAGGTCGAGCAGGCGCGAGACGACCAGGGCGGCGACACCGTTGCGCAGCGGCACGCCGCACTGCGCGCGCAGGTACACCGGCAGCGACGCGTCCCCCGACCGCGCCGGCAGGACGTAGGTGGCCATGTTGTGCGCCGCGGCGATGGCCGCGACGTCCGCGTGGCCCGGGCGCCCCTCGGCGGGCAGCAGCAGGCGATAGCGCCAGGCCCGCAGGTTGTAGACGGCCACGTGCAAGCCGAGGGCGAGCCCGTAGGCCGACGGCGGGAGGCGCCGCCAGGCGTCCAGGAAGTCGCTCCACTCCACGTCCCCCCACACCGCGAGCAGCGCGAGGAGCAGCGCCGCGAGCGCGGCGGAGAGGAGGATGCGCAGCGCGGCGTTCAAGGGGTGGGCCCGGAGGGGGCGGCGCCGCGGCGAACCCCGGCGCCGCTACAGGCGCGACTTCTTCTCGATCAGGTCCGCGAGCAGCCCGACCGTCAGGATCTGGAGCAGCGCGAAGAACACGACGACCGTCTTGTCGCCGATGTCGTGCGCGAAGAACACGTCGTAGGAGAGCATCGCGACCAGCAGCAGGCCCAGCGCGAGCGCCACCGGGTAGAAGACCTTCAGCGGGTTGAAGTACAGCACCGTGCGCACGATCAGCGACGTGAAGCCGAGCGTGTCCTGGATGGGCTTGATCTTCGAGTTGCCCTGGCGGTGCGCGTAGTCGATGCTGACGTAGTCGACGCGGTGGTTGTTGGTCAGCGACGCGAGCGTGATCGTCGTCGTGAAGCTGAACCCCTCCGGCAGGATCGCGCGGTACTTCATCACCAGCTCGCGCCGGAACGCGCGCAGCCCCGAGTTCAGGTCGGGGATCGGCGTGCCCGCCAGGAAGGACGCCAGCGCGCGCAGCACCGCCTTCGCGGGGCGGCGGATCAGCGGGATGTTCACGTTCTCGCCGACCCGCGCACCCACGGCCATCTCGGCGCCGTCGTCGATGCAGGCGATGAGGTCGCGGATGCGGTCCTCGGGGTAGGTCCCGTCGGCGTCGGTGATCACGACGACCTGGTGCGCCGCGGCCGCGAAGCCGGTCTTCAGCGCGGCGCCGTAGCCGCGGTTGACGGGGTGCTGGACGACGCGGACGACGTCGTGCTCGCGCTCGAGCCGCTCGAGGATCGGCGCCGTGCCGTCGGAGGAGCCGTCGTTCACGAGCAGCACCTCGACCGGCACGCCGAGGTCCAGCGCGGACAGGCGCTCGACCACGGCGGCCACGCCGCGCTCCTCGTTGTAGACGGGCACGACGACGGTCACGCCGAGGGCGCTCAGCCGCTCCCCGTCCGGGCCGCGGCGCGTGCTGGCCGCGGGGACGGCGCTCTCGGGTTCCGTTCGTGTCTCGATCGCTCCCTCCGGGGTCTCGTCGTATCTCCGGCGCTCTCGCCGGCCGCCGCGCGGCGCAGGATACCGGTCCGGGCGGCCGGCGTCATGGCGCGGCCGCCGTCATGGCCCCGCCGCGCAGGACCTTGCGCGTCATCCCCGTCGTCGCGACGTCCCCCAGGACTCGAGGGTCGAACCAGCGATACGGCGCGGAGACCCGCCGGCCGTCCCGCCAGCGGCCCCGGCGCACCGCGGCGCGGATGCGGTGGTGCGTGATGCCGTGGCGCACCTCGCCCAGCTCGGCCCCGAGCGCGACGGGCTCCGCGGAGGGGATCCCGCCGCCGCCGGATCCGGCCCCGGGCCCCGGGAAGCGCGCGGGGAAGAGGCCCGTGAGGCCGGCGGGCCCCGGCGCCTCGCGCGTGGGGAGCTGCCACATCCCGGCCATGCGTCCGCCGGGGGGGCGGCGCTCGAGCAGCACGCGGCCGCGCGCCAGCACGATCGCGATCTCGAGCTCGACGGGCACGGCGGCGCGGCGCGCGGCCGGGGTGGGCAGGCGGTCCGTGCGGCCCTCGGCGCGGGCGCGGCAAGCGAACGCGACCGGGCACACGCCGCAGTCGGGCTCGCGCGGCGTGCAGACCGTCGCGCCGAGCTCCATGAGCCCCTGGTTCCAGTCGCCCGCGCCCCCGGCGCGCGGCACGAGGCGCGCGGCCTCCTCCCACAGCCGGCGGCGCACCGGCCCGCTCGCCGGGTCGCCCTCGATCGCGAGCAGGCGGCAGAACACGCGCGCGACGTTGCCGTCCACCAGCGGCGCCGGGCGGTCGAAGGCGATGCTCGCGACCGCGCCCGCCGTGTAGTCGCCCACGCCCGGCAGGGTGCGCAGCTCGTCGGCGGAGTCCGGCAGCTCGCCGCCGTGGCGCTCGACCACCGCGCGCGCCGCCGCGTGCAGGGCGCGGGCGCGCCGGTAGTAGCCGAGGCCGCTCCAGAGCGCGAGCACCTCGTCCTCGTCCGCGGCGGCCAGGTCCGCGACGCGCGGGAAGCGCTCGAGGAAGCGCCGCCAGTACGGCACGACGGTCTCGACCCGCGTCTGCTGCAGCATGGCCTCGCTGAGCCAGATCGCGTACGGGTCGCGCGTCTCGCGCCAGGGCAGGTCGCGGCGGTGGGCGCGGTACCAGCCGAGCAGCGCGCGGTGCAGGGCGGGGACGTCGGGGGAGCTCACGCCCGGGAGTCTAGGGCGGCGCGGCGCCGTTCCGGTGGAGCCGGCCCCTCCGCTGCCCGCGGGGCCGTCCGCGAGCGCGGTCGGGGCTCGACGCGGGGACCCGGGGGGCCAGGGGGAGGCCGGCCGCGCTCGCGCGGCGGTGGCGCCGTCCGTAGGCTCGTCGCCCCCCGCCCCGCGGAGGCCCCATGCGGAACCTGCTCCTCGGACTCCTCGCCGGCCTGCTCCTGTCGTTCCTGCGCGTCGCGCCGGGCTCCGCGGTCCCCGACCTGCCCGCGACCGGGCCGTGGTCGGCGCGCCTGGGGCTGCTGCTCGGCCTGGGGGCGCTCGGCGCCGGGCTCACGCGCTGCTCGCGCGGGCTGGCGAACGGCGGGGCCGGCCCGCGCCTGCTCGTGGGCGTGGCCCTCGGTTTCGCGG
>JAUIDW010000446.1 GCA_030428395.1 bacterium
CGAGCGCGAGCGCGCCCTGCGCGACACGCTCGACCGCGCCCGCGCCGGCGACGCGACCGCCCGCGCCGCCGTGCGCTCCTGGGGCCGCTTCGCACCCCCCTTCACCGCCCGCGCCGCCGCCCTGGCCACGGCGACCGCCGGGCGCTGACCGATCCCGCCTCGCGGCCCGCGCGAAACTCTGCCCCGGGAGGAACTCTGCCCCGCGAGGAACTCTGCCCCGGGGCGACCGCCGCCCGTGCGCGGGCCCGTGCGAGGCCGTCCTCGAGCGGGCGGGGGCGGAGTTTCGCGGAGAGGGGGTCGTCGGGCCGGGCCCCGGCGCCGAGAATGCGCGCATGAGACACCTCGCCATCCTCGCCGCGGCGGTGCTCGTCGCGGCCGGCTGCAACGCGACCCTCGAGGGGCGCGCCGCGCCGGAGCTGGAGGGCGCCGCGTGGGTGCTGCCCGACGGGAGCAGCGACGCCGTCGACCTCGACGGCAAGTGGGCGGTCATCGCCTTCTTCAGCCCCACATGAGCGCCCTGCGTGCGTGAAGTGCCGCATCTCGTGGAGATGCGCGACCAGTACGGGCCCGACGGCGTCCTCGTCGTCGGCGTCACGCAGGCCGACTCCGCCGCCGCCGAGCAGTTCCAGATCCAGCGCGACGCCCACTACCCGATCCTCTCGGCCGCCAGGCCGAGCTTCTCGTCCTTCGGCGTGAAGAGCGTCCCGGTGGTCTTCCTGAAGGACCCGTCCGGCACGATCGTCGCCCAGGGCCTCGAGGACGTGGACGCCTACCTCGGCACCCGGTTCGGCTCCTGATTCGCCGAGGGGGCGGCCCGATCCGGGGCACCCCTCGCGTTTTCGGCGGTTTCGCTGACGGACCGGGCGGCGTGGGCCGTCCGGGAGGCATGCGAGCCCTCCACCGTCTTCCCGTGCTCGGCCGGCCCCTGCGGGCCGCCGGTGTGTCTCTCGTGCTGACCGGCGTCGCGCTCGCGGCGCGTTCCGCTCCGGAGGGCGTCGCTCCGCAGGAGGGCGAGGCCCTGGCGTTCGTCGAGAACGCGAAGCTGCCGCCGGCGTTCCGGCAGGTCGAGCTGGCGCGCGCGGACGGGAGCGCGGCGACCGTGTTCCTGGGCGGGACGGGGATCGCGGCGGGGGAGAAGCGGCCGCTGCTCGTGTACGTGGAGGGCTCCGGGGCGCAGTCGCTGTTCTACGAGCTCGAGGACGGGCGCCTGGCCGTGGGCATGTTCGGGCCGGTCGCCGGGCTCGCGGGCGAGGACTACCACGTGGCCGCGGTCGAGAAGCGCGGCGTGCGCTTCGGCGAGATGGGCAGCTACGGCGCGGCGACGGTGGCCTCGGAGGAGTACGCGGCGCACGCGACGCTGGCGAACCGCGCGGCGGACGTGCGGCTGCTGGTCGAGGCGCTGACCGCCGACCCGCGCGTGGACGCGTCGCGGGTCGTGCTGCTGGGGCACTCCGAGGGCGCCGACGTGGTCGCCGCGGCGGCGGCCGACAACCCGGCGGTCACGCACGTCGTGTTCCTGTCGGGCGGCGGGCCGATGCAGTTCTACGACTTCTTCCTGCTGCGGCGGAAGCGCATGCGCGCGGCGGGGGAGTCGCCGGAGGCGATCGAGGCCGCCGTCGAGCAACTCCAGGACGAGGTCCGCGCGGTGCTGGCCGACCCCGACAGCACGACGAAGCTGTTCCTGGGGCACGCGCACCGGCGCTGGTCGACCTTCGCCACGCAGGCGCCCGCCGACGGACTGGTGCGCGCGCCGGCGCGCATCTTCCTGGCCCACGGCAGCGAGGACACGTCGGTCCCGGTCGAGTCGTTCGACTTCCTGGTCGTGCGGCTGCTCGTCGCCGGCCACCCCGACGTCACGGTGCGCCGCTACCCGGGGCGCGACCACAGCCTGAACCGCGCCGGCGAGGCGGGTGGGCCGGAGGGCTTCCTCGAGGTGCTCGAGGAGGCCCTGGCGTGGGCCGCCCGGGGCCCGGCCGAGGCCGCGACCCGGGACGGGCAGGGCGGCGCGGGCGGCTGAGCCGCGCGCCGGGGCCGACGGGCCTAGCGCTCCCAGACGCCCGGCTCGAGCCGGTCGAGCACCAGGCGGTTGCCCGACGGCGTGACCAGGAACGCGGGGACGCGCAGCAGGCCGTCGTCGTCGGGGTAGACGACGCCGCCCTGGCCGTGGCCCTGGATCTCCGCGCCGCTGACGACGTCGACGTTGCTCCAGCGGTAGCCGACGCCCGGGTCGACGCGGAAGCGCTGCAGCCGGCGCGGCGTCACGTCGACCACCACGGCGTGGTTCGCGCCGACCACGCGCAGGCCGACGGCCCACGTATCGGGCCGGTCGACCGGGGCGCCCGGCGTCGCCGCGTTGCCGTTGTGGACGTCCCACGGGTTCCAGGAGGACGACCACTGGAGGTCGTGCTGGTACAGCGCGCCCTGGCCGGTCGCGCAGCTGCCGGCGGTCGGGTCCGGCTGCACCGGGAAGTGCTGGCTGAGGCCCGGCGTGCTCTCGCTGCGGCGCACGCGGTAGCCCGCGTAGGGGGGCGCGGGGCAGGTGCCGCAGCCCGCCGCCGTGCCCTCCAGGCCCGGGGGCAGCGCGGTCGCGAGCTCGAGGTCGTGCCCGCTGCAGGTCAGGTTGCCGCCCCACGTGCGGCGCGCGTCCTGCAGGACGGGGTAGGCGTGCGCGACCTGCGACCCGAAGGGGATGACCGGGTCGTTGAAGCCGTGGACGATGGCGAAGGGCGCCATGTCCTCGCCCTCGCGGCGCGCGAGCTGCCGCGGGTGGTCCTGCCAGTTCCACACCGGCGTCAGGAGGTGCGGGGTCAGCGGGTCGGCCCAGCCCGCCGGCGCCTGGAACAGCACGGGCAGCGAGCCGACCGCCGGGTCGCCCCACAGCGCCATCAGGTCGTCGGCGTAGGACGGGAACCCCGGGTTGTTCAGGTAGGACCGGAAGCTCGTCATCGGCTTGCTGGCGCGCGCCGCGGCGAACACGTTCGGGTAGCGCAGGGCCAGCGAGAGCGCGCCGCTGCCGCCCATGGAGTGCCCCTCGACGTACACGCGCTCGGGGTCGGCCGCAAAGCGCGGGTCGCGCACCAGGTCGTGGACCATGCGCAGCAGGCGCGCCTCGGTGAAGTTCACCACCGCCACCCCGGGCGCGCGCGGCGGGACCGGGCAGGGGGCGCCGCTCGTGAAGCAGGACGGGCAGGAGGGGTCGCGGTAGTCGAACCCGTCGGCGAACCCGAACCACCACGTGTCGGTCACGTCGACCGGGTTGATGCGGTAGGCGCAGTTGCCCGCCCGGCGGTACGTCTTCTGCGCGGCCCAGCGGTTGCCCCCGCGCGGGTGCAGCCGCATCACGACCGGGTGCGGGCCCGCGCCGCAGGGCGGGCAGCCGCAGTCGTCGTCCGGCGTCGGCGCGACCACGGCGTAGGCGTAGGCGTACTGCTCGGCGTGGCGGATCGCGGGCTCGGCGGGGTCCT
>JAUIDW010000060.1 GCA_030428395.1 bacterium
ACCGCGGCGAGGCGCTGAACGAGCTCCGCCGTCAGAACCTCGTCGTCCTGAAGGTCGAGGCCAGCAGCGGGGGTGGCGGCAGGAAGAAGGGCGGCGGCGCGTTCGCGGCCCTGACCGCCAAGCGGGGTGCGCAGAAGAAGATGAAGAACTTCGGCAAGCGCGGGCCGAAGGTCAAACGCCAGGAGCTGGTGCTCTTCACCCGACAGCTCGCCACGATGGTCAGCTCCGGTCTCGCGCTGCTCGAGTCGATCGACGTGCTCCGCGACCAGGCGGAGACGCCGGGCCTGAAGGCCGCCTGCGAGCGCATCTCGGTCGAGCTGCGCGGCGGCGCCGACCTGTCGACGGCCATGGAGACCTGCCCCCGGGCGTTCTCCGAGCTCTACGTCAGCATGGTCCGCGCGGGCGAGGCCTCCGGCCAGATGGACATCATCCTGGAGCGCCTGGCCGAGTACCTGGAGGCCTCCGCCGAGCTCACGCGCGAGATCCGCTCGGCGATGACCTACCCGGTCATCTCCATGGTGCTCGTCATCGGCATCACGGGCTTCCTCATGCTGGGGGTCGTGCCGACCTTCCGGCAGGTGTTCGAGTCCCTGGACTCCGACCTCCCGGCCATCACCGCCTTCGTGCTCGGGCTGTCCGAGTGGATGCGGGACAACTGGTACTTCATCGCGGGCGCCATGTTCGGCTCCGTGTTCGGGTTCGTCGCCATCAAGAAGACCAAGCGGGGCCAGTACGGCCTGGACTACCTGTCCCTGAAGGTGCCGGTCTTCGGGCCGCTCGTGCGCAAGGTCGCGCTGGCGCGCTTCTCGCGCACGTCCGCCACGCTGATCCGCTCGGGCGTTCCGATCATGGGCACGCTCGACATCGTGGCCGAGACGGCCGGCAACCAGGTCGTGTCGAACGTCGTCACGCTCTCGAAGGACAGCGTGCGCAACGGCCAGATGCTCTCGGAGCCGCTCTCCCAGAGCCCGGTGTTCCCGCCCATGGTGACGCGCATGATCGCGATCGGTGAGCGCACGGGCGCGCTGGAGGCGCTGCTCGAGAAGATCGCCGAGTTCTACGACTCCCAGGTCAAGGCCGCGGTGAAGTCGATGACGAGCCTCATCGAGCCGCTCCTGATCACCTTCATGGGCCTGATGGTGGGCATGGTCGTGCTCGCCGTGTTCCTGCCGATCCTCGACGTCGTCGGCAAGCTCAGCGGCAACTGAGCCGCGCTCCGTCGGTGCGCCCCGCCCGCGCGGGGCGCTCGCGCAGGGCCGCGTCGGCCGCCTCGGCGGCCGCGCGGCCCGCGGCGTCGTCGGCTTCGGCCGGCGCGCGACCCGGAACATCTTTCCGTTTCGAGCGTGAACCGACGGCCGGTCCGCGAGCGCCCGAAAAAGTCGGGCGCCTCTGCTCAAGACCTGCGAGCGCGCGGACCGATACCTGCGCCTGCGAAGTCCGCTCGAGGAAACCGGAACGCCTCCGGGAGTCGGGCGGGATGGCGCGGTCCACGTGGGCCGGGCCGTTCACAAAGCGAAGCCGGCGCTCGCCTGGGCGTGAGCCGGCGTTCCGAGGCCCTCGAGCCTCCGTGCGGCCGCGCCCCGTCGGCGCTCCGCGCGATTCCAAGAGAGAGACCTGAAGGAACCACCGATCGACATGAAGACCAATCGCAAGAACGCGGGTTTCACCCTGATCGAGCTGATGATCGTGGTGGCCATCATCGCGATCATCGCCTCGGTCGCGATCCCGCGCCTGATGGCCGCGCGCCTGGCCGCCAACGAGTCCGCCGCGATCTCGACGCTGCGCTCGATCTCGTCGGCGCAGGCCGCCGTGCAGTCGTCCGGCGCCATCGACTCCGACGCCGACGGCGCCGGGGAGTACGGCTCGTTCGCCGAGATGGCCGGCACCCAGCCCGTGCGCGTCAGCGCGGCCGGTGTCCCGGCGGCCGGCAACATCGCCACCGACCTGCTGCAGCCCGCCGTGCTGTCGGCCGCCTTCGGGCAGCTCGACCCCGGCGGTACGCCGACCGTGTCCCGCTCGGGGTACGTGTTCCAGATCTGGCTGCCGGGCCCGACGGCCGGTGGTGTGACGCCGGGCGTGCCCGAGAACGCCGGCCCGGCTGGCGGCTTCGCGGGTGGCTTCCCGAACTCCAACAACTGCGAGATCATGTGGGCCGCCTACGCGTGGCCGCTCGACCGCCAGAACACCGGCAACCGCGTGTTCATGATGAACCAGGACGGCGACGTCCTGCAGATGCTGAACCGCGGCGCGGGTGGTAACCCGGTCTACGACGGCCTCGCGGCCGGCCCGAACTTCGACGCGGCCTTCTCGGTCGCCGGCGACATGGGCTCGCCCGCCGCCATCGGCGTGGCCGCCGCGGACGGCAACACCTGGACGGTCGTCCAGTAGTCGTAGCCTGAGCCAGCGAGGGCCTGAAAGTCCTCGGTCTGTCGGGGCGCTGCCGGAAACGGGCAGCGCCCCGCGTTCGTTTCCGGGCGCGGCGTCCGCTCCGGTACCCGTCGGTGGGGGAGCGGGCCGGGGCTCAGGCCACCGGGCTCACGGCAGCGGCGGGAGCCCGAAGAGCGCCGCCGCGTTCGCGCTGGTCGCCCGCGCGAGGTCGTCGACGTCCTCGCCGCGCAGCTCGGCCAGCCGCTCGAGCACGAGCCGCACGTAGGCCGGCTCGTTGCGCCGCCCGCGCTTGCCCTGGGGGGCCAGGAAGGGGCAGTCCGTCTCGACCAGCAGCTGGTCGCGCGGGACCTGCCGGGCGGCCTCGCGGTTCTCGTCGTTGCGGGGGTAGGTCACCACGCCGGAGAACGAGATGAAGAGCCCGAGGTCGAGGTAGGCCGGCAGCTCGTCCGGCCCCATCGTGTAGCAGTGCATGACGCCGCGCACGCCGCGGTGCTCGGCCAGGAGGGCGGAGGTGCGCTCGTGCGCGTCGCGGCAGTGGACGACCACCGGCTTGTCGAGGGTGCGCGCCAGGCGCAGGTGCCAGGCGAAGAGCTCCTCCTGGCGGTCGCGCGGCGAGAACTCCTTGAAGAAGTCGAGCCCGGTCTCCCCGACGCCGACGACGTCCGCGCGCCGGCAGAGCTCCTCGACGGCCGCCAGGTCCTCCGGACCGGCCTCCGCCGTGTCGTGGGGGTGGATGCCGGCGGTGGGGTACACGCCCGGCTCGCCCTCCGCCAGCGCCACCGCCTGGCGCGACGTCTCCAGGTTCGTGCCGACGAGCACCATCCGCTCGACGCCCGCGACGCGCGCGCGGCGGAGCACCTCGTTGCGGTCCTCGTCGAACGCGTTCCAGAAGACGTGGGCGTGCGAGTCGGTGATCACGGACAGACGCTGTCGACCATGTCCGCGAGGAACACCAGGAACGCCTGGTCCGACTCGCGGTCGGCGACGCGCGACAGGATGCGGCACGCGTCCTCGGCCGGCAACGCCTCGGCGATCGCCTGGGCGGCCTTCCGGCGCAGGTACCCGTTGCGCGACGACTCGACGAGCACCTCCTCCAGCGCCCGGCGCGCGCCCGCGCCGAGCGGCTCGCTCGACGAGGCGAGCTGGCCGATGGCGTAGTGCCGCGTCGCGTCGTCCTGGTAGATGTTGGTGGTCACCTCGGCGAGGACGGCCTCGATCTCGCCCGGGGGGTGCCCGACGGCGCGCGCCGAGCGGACCCAGGCGCGCAGGAGCTCCTCGTCGGGCGGCAGGGTCTGGCGGTGGCGCCGCTCCGACAGGACGGGGCGCAGCACCTCGACCAGGTCCGCGGGGGCCACGTCGGCCCAGATCCCGACGGCCTGGCCGCGGACGCCGTAGCCGGTGGCGGCGTCGTAGGTGAGCACGACCTCCTGCAGCAGCGCGACGGCCTCGTCGCGGGGCAGGCCCCAGCCCGCGGCGCGGAGCAGCTCGACCCGCAGGGCCTGGGGGTCCTCGACCTCCCGCCGGAAGCGCGCGAGCGCCAGGCGTCCCAGGCCCTCGTCGGGATCGTCCTCGAGCTCCTCGCGGAACGCGCGCTGGTCCGCCAGGCGCCGGTCCAGGTGGTCGGAGGTCGCCAGGGGGTCGTCGGGCTGGAACAGCTCCAGCAGCCGCTCCAGTCGCGCCCGGGCCTCGGGGCTCGGCGCCGGCGCGGCCGCGGCGGCCGCCGGGCCGTCTCCGGCCGCCGCGGGGGCGGGGTCCGAGGTGCCCGCCCGGGGGTCGCCGCAGGCGGCGAGGAGGAGGGAGAGGGCCAGGGCGGGCGCTCCGTGCGCTTTCGCTCGTGCGCGGAGCGTTCGGGAGGCCGCGGGAGTGCGTCCGGGACGGGGGCGGGTGGCTTGCATGCGTGGGTGGGGCAGGAGCGCGCCCTGGGGGACCGGGAGGGCCTCGGCTCCCCAGCGGCACGCGAATTGTTGATTGTACGTTTCCGGGGAGGGGCGAGCCTCCCTCCGTCGGGGCGCCCTCGCCCCGCGTCCCTGCCCGGGAGATCCCGCCGCGAGCCGCCCCGTCTCGAGGGCCCCGCCGCCGCGAGGATCGCCTGCCTCCTGCCGGGATCGCGCCCGCGGGCGTCGCTCCCGATTCCTTACCCTTGACCACCCCGCAAGTTCCAGGCCCTCGCCTCCCGACGGGCGCCGCGCGCCGACACGGCGCCGCGGGCCAGCAGGGTCCCGACCCGGTCCACGCGGCCGCGCCGAGGCCCGCCGGAGCGCCCCCGAGGGGGGCCAAAAGGCTGTTACCCGTCCACGGGCCCCTCTATAGTGCCCGGCCGCCCTCCTTGCAGAGCCCCACCACGGGGTCGGCGAGCGCTTCCCCGCTCGACGACCCGCGCGGGTCCCACGACCTCCCCGCCTCCGGACGCGACCGCCTGCCCGCGGCTCCGCACGGACGGACGGGCAGCGGACGCGGTGCCCGCCGGACCCCGTGGCAGGCCGCGCGCGGAAGGGCCGCGAGGTGCCCGGGCCCACGCGCCAGAACGATGCCCACTCGATCGCTCCTCCCGATGCTCCCGATGCTTCGAGGTTTTCGCATGAACAACCGGATCCGGATCGCCCTGCTCGGCGGGTTCGCCGCCCTCCTCGCCTCCTGTGGAGGTAGCAGCGGCGGCGGCACCTCGGGCGTGATGTTCGTCGAGTCCTGCAACCTCGGCTGCAACAGCGGTTCGGGGGGCGCGCAGGTCTCCTGCGCGTTCGCGAACACGCCGCTCAACGCCAGCGTCGGGCTGCGGTTCTCGCGCCCCGTCGACTTCGGCTCGGTGAACAGCCTCTCGTTCTCGGTCACCGACACGGTCACGGGCCTCTCGGCGCCGGGCAACTTCCTGATCGACCCGCTCGACGCCAACCGCCTGGTGTTCCGGCCCCTGCTCGACTTCGACGGGAACGGCAACCCCGTGTTCGGGCTCTCCGCCGGCTCCACCTACCTGGTGGTGGTGAAGGGCACCGCCCAGGGCGACACCGGATCGATCATCCGCAGCACCGGCGGCGCGCTCAACCAGAGCCGCGTGGTCTGCCAGATCACGGCCGACCAGGGGATCGTCGACGCGGTGCCGGGCCCGCCGAACGCGTTCCTCTTCGTCGAGAACACCTCCGGCGCCACCGTGCCCGCCGGCGGGGCCGTCGACGTCTCCGTCGACACCCCGATCACGATGGTGTTCGACGACATCATGAACGTCGGCACGCTCGTCACGCCCTCCTCCGGGGTGGCGCCGTTCATCCGCGTGCTGGTCGACAGCGACGGCAACCTGGCCGACCCCTCCGACCAGGTCGAGATCCAGGGCACGTACACGTTCGTGGTCGACCAGTTCGCGCTGCGCACCACGCTGGTCTTCGTCCCCGCCGGCGGGCTGCCGAGCGCCGGGCCGAACCCCGTCAGCCCCCGGCAGATCATCGTGCGCCTGCCCGTCCAGATCACCGACCTGGCGGCGAACCAGCTCGCCAACGCCGGCGACATCGTGTTCACGCCCGAGGTGATCCCGTTCAACCCGATCACGATCCAGGAGGACTTCCTGGACCAGACGATCGCCGACCTGCCGCGGACCGGCACCGACTGGGCCGAGACGACGCCCGGCCGGCTCAAGCCCGGCGTCGGCGGCGGCTCGGGCCGCCTCGGCGACCTGTTCATCCGCGACGGCGAGACCGTGGTGCTCGAGACCGACCCGACGCCCGCGACGGGCGCGATCGAGTTCACCTTCGGCTCGGGCAACGTGCCCACGCCCGGGGACCAGATCATCCTCAACGGCGTGACCATCACGGTCCAGACCACCGCGGACCCGACCCAGAACGTGGCCGGCAACCGCCCCTTCGGCGCGTACTTCTGCGACTCGCTGATCGAGACGATCAACCAGATCATCGCCATGAACCCGGGCTCGCCCCTGGACGCGGCGACGTACTCCTACGAGCAGAGCAGCACGAACCCGTCCTTCGTCCGGTTCCTCATCACGAACAAGACGGTCGGCAGCGCTGGCAACCTCGGGGGCGGCAGCGAGTTCTCCTTCGACGTCGTCCCCGGCGCGGGCACGAACACGACCTACGCCCTGGTCGGCGAGCTCGACCCGCTGGGCAGCGGCCTGACGTTCCTGCAGAACGGCTCGGACGGCCCGTCGTTCGCCGGCGTCGACACGGTCTCCAACTTCGACTTCCAGGCGAACCCCGGGGCGGTTCCCCCCGACGTCGTCGTCACCGACGGCATCTTCGAGTTCAACCGCGTCTCCATCTCCTCGGCGGGCGGCCTCCGCTTGCGGGGCAACGACGAGGTGCGGATGTTCGTCCGCGGCAACATGCGCGTCGAGGGCATCGTGAACGCCAGCGGCACCACGCCGCCCAACCACCTGTCGCGGACGCCCGAGGGCCAGTTCGGCGGCCGCGGCGGCCCCGGCGCGGGCAAGGGCGGCGACGGCGCGGACCGGGTCGACAACCCCGGCTCGCCCCCGACCGGCCTGCAGTTCATCTCGACCATGGGGATCGGGAACGCCTTCAACCAGGGCATCTCGAACCCGACGTTCATGCTGAACCCGCCCCCGGGCGGCGGCGTCGGGCAGACCGGCAGCATCGGTGGCGGCTTCCGCGGCGTGCTGTGGCCGAACGCCCTCCCGCCGGTCATCAACGCGTTCCCGACGATGCCCGCCCCGGGCCTCGAGACGACCGCCGGCATGGAGGAGCAGGGCACCCTGCTCGCCGCGTGCGTCTCCGGTCAGGTCGGCGGCGCCGGCGGCGGCGGCTCGTACGCCACCAGCGGGACGATCGGCGTGGCCCGGGCCGAGTTCCCGGCCTCCGACCCGCCCGGCGGCAACTCGAACACGCCCCCGGACACGCCGGCCGGCGACGCGGCGCCGCTCAACATCGAGCCGCCGACCGCGCAGCCCAACGTGCGCCTGCTGCGGCCGCGCCTCGGCCACCTGCGGGGCGGCGCCGGGGGCGGCGGCGGCGGGATGAGCATCAACCTCACCCAGACCAACGGCGACCAGTTCGGCGACCTCACCAACTGCGTCGAGCCCGGCCCCGGCAGCCCCGACAGCGTCACCAGCTACTACAGCCACAGTGGCGCGGGCGGCGGCGGCGGCGGCGGCGGCCTGCAGCTGAACGTGGGCCGCGACCTGGCGATCCCCGGCGTGGTGAGCTGCGCCGGCGGCAGCGGCGGCTCGGCGTTCACGTCGTCCGACCCCGCGCGCTACAACACGCGCTCGGCCGCGCCGGGCGGCGGCGGCACCGGCGGATCGATCCTGGCGCAGTGCCAGACGCTGACCCTGCCGCAGGCCTCCGGTCGCCTGACCGTGGCCGGCGGCGCCGGCGGGCTCGGCAAGCTCGAGCTGCCCTCCACCGGCGGCATCTTCCAGTCGACCGGCGGCGACGGCGGCACCGGTCTGGTCCGCGTCGAGACGCTGCAGGGTCTGACGAACATGGACATCGCGGGCCAGATCGCGCCCAACGACACGGCCGACGACATGGAGTTCCTGTCGGTCGGCGCCTGGATGCCGACGTCGCTCGCGGCGGACGGCCCGCAGACGATCAGCTCCGCGACGTCCTGCTGGGTGCGCCCCGCGGGCAGCTTCTTCAACCTGGACTTCGACTCCGACGTGGGCCCGGTCCTCGCGTGGGACCTGAGCCTCGTCGTGAACTTCGGCGCCGGGCCCGTGACGGTCTCCTACCGCGACGCCACGGACCCCAACAACCCGTTCGGGAACTCGATCCAGCAGACCTGGGGCGACCTCGTCGCCAGCGACCTGATGGGCGGCCAGGTGGCGGCGCCGATCGCGGTGCGCTTCCAGGGCGCCAAGACGACGCAGACGCTGACCAACCCCTGCGTGACCGATCCGTTCGACGTGACCGCGCCGTTCGCGCAGGGCTCGGTGACCCCCTGGGTGCGCCACCCCGAGGAGCTGAACGCCTACACGCCGAAGCCGGACGCGGTCCGCTTCTGCATCATCTTCGACCGCTCCTCGCCGAACTTCCCCACGTCCATCGAGGTCGATTCGGTCCGGATCTCCGCCATTCCGGAGTGACGGAGGGCCGCCGGTCGTCCCCCGGCGTCGGGCCGCATGCGCGGACCGGCGCGCGGGGCCCGGCGGTGCTCACCGCCTCCGCCCTGCTGGTGCGGGGCGACACCTGGATCGAGGGCGGTGGCCTCTGCGTCGCCGGGGGCCGCGTGGAGCGCGTGCTGCGCTCGCCCGCCGCCGTCCGCCGCGCCGCCCGCGCCGCCGGCCGCCCGCCGCGCGACCTGGGCGAGGGCGTGCTGGCGCCGGGCCTGGTCGACGCCCACGCGCACCTCGAGCTGACCAGCCTGACCGCGGCGCTGCCCCGCGAGCCCTTCCAGGCCTGGGTGGGGGCGCTCCTGCGGGCGCGGGGAGGCCGCGGCGCGGCCCGGCTCGAGCGGGACGCGACGCGCGGGGCCGCCCGCCTGCTCGCCGGCGGCACCACCACGGTGGGGGACGTCGACACGACGGGAGCCGGCGCCCGCGCGGCGGCCCGCGGCCCGGCGCGAGTGGTCCTCTACCGCGAGGTCCTCGACGCCTGGCAGCCCGACCGCACCGCCCCGGCGCTCCGCGGGGTCTCCAGGGCCCTGGCGGCGCGCGCCCGGCGCGTGGAGGGGATCTCCCCCCACGCCAGCCACACGGCCAGCCAGGGGCTCCTGGAGGGCGTGGCGAGCCTCGTCCGCCGCCGGCGCCTCCCCGTGACCGTGCACTGGTCGGAGACGCCCGAGGAGGTCGAGTGGCTGCGCTCCGGCACGGGTGCCTGGGCGGCGCTCCTGGGCCCCTCCCCGCACCGCTCCGGCCTGGACCTCCTGGAGGCCGCCGGGCTGCTCGGACCGGGGACGAGCCTGGTCCACGGCAACTGCCCCCTGCGGGGCGAGCCGGACCGCCTGGCCGCCCGCGGCGCGGTGCTGGTCCACTGCCCCGGCACCCACGCGTTCTTCGAGCGCGCGCCGTTCCCCTGGCGGCGCTACCGGCGCGCCGGGGTGCGGCTGGCGCTGGGGACCGACTCCCGCGCGAGCAACGCCGACCTCGACATGCGCCGCGAGATGGCCCTGGCGCGCCGCGCGGCGCCCTGGCTCGACCCGGCCGAGGTGCTGGCCATGGCCACCGAGCAGGCGGCGCGGGCCCTGGGGCTCGGGGATCGGGTCGGCTGCCTCGCCCCGGGGTTCGCGGCGGACTGGGTCCTGCACGAGGCCGACCCGGGCGCGGGACGCGCGTCCTTCCTCGAGCAGCTCACCGCCGGCGCGACGGCCGTCCGCGACGTCGCCGTCGCGGGTCGCTCGGTCCGGCGGCGCCTGCTGGATGCGGAAACGCGCCCGCCGATGGTCTAGCCTGAGGAACCCGGACGCGCGCGCCCTCCCCCTGGCGCGCCGGCGGGGGCCGCGCCAGCTCCGGGCGGGCCCCTCCGCCCGGATCCGTCCGCTCCCCGCTCCATGCCCGCATCCACCCCCGAAGCGAACGCCCAGCGGCGGGCCCTCGAGCTCCTGCGCGGTGCCCAGCGCTTCCTGCTCACCGGCCACGTGCGCCCCGACGGCGACTGCGTGGGCGCGCAGGCCGCGCTGGCGCGCGTGCTCGAGGCGCTCGGCAAGGACGTGTGGATCGTCAACCCCGACCCGCTGCAGGCCCAGTTCGACTACCTCGGTCGCGCGGTGCGCTACCGGTCCTGGGACGGCGGCGACCTGCCGGTCCACGACGTCGCGTGCCTGCTCGACTGCAGCGAGCTCTCGCGCTGCGGCGACCTCGCCGGCCCGATCGAGTGCGCGGACTCGCGCAAGCTCGTCATCGACCACCACGTGCACCACGGCGAGGCGTGGTGGGACGAGGCGTACGTCGACGTGACGGCGTCCGCCACCGGCCTGCTCGTGCTGCGCATCGCGCGCGAGCTGGGCGTCGAGCTGGACACCGTCGCCGCCCAGGGCGTCATGACGTCGATCGTCACGGACACCGGCTGGTTCAAATACTCGAACACCGACGCCGAAACCCTCCGTGCCGCCGCGGATCTGGCCGGCATGGGCGTCGCGATGCACGAGCTCTTCGCATCCATCTACCAGCGCGCCGGGCGCGACCAGCCGCGCGCGGTCGCGCGCCTGCTGTCGCGGCTCGAGTACTTCGCCGACGGCCGCCTGGCCGTCGTCGACCTGCCCCTGCCGGGGCCGGGGGAGCCGGAGCTGGCCGACGGCGACGAGGTGCTGGACATGCTCCGCGCCGTCGAGTCCGTGGAGGTCGTGCTGTTCCTGCGCGAGCTCCGCGCCGGCGGGGTCAAGCTGTCGGCCCGCAGCAAGACCGACTACGATGTGAACCGGCTCGCCCGCCAGCTGGGAGGAGGCGGACACGTGAAGGCGTCCGGGGCCTCGCTGCCCGGTCCCCTGTCCGCGGCGCGCGAGCGCGTCGTCGCCCTCGCGCTGGAGGGCTTCGAGGTCGGCACGGCCGACCGGGCGGGGGACGCGTGAAGATCGCCATCATCTCGGACCTGCACTCGAACCGCGAGGCCCTCGAGGCCGTGTTCGCGCACATCCGGGAGCTGGGCGTCGACACGATCTACTGCCTCGGCGACGTGGTCGGCTACGGCCCCGAGCCGGAGTTCTGCGTCGACCTCGTGCGCGGGCACGCGAAGCTCTGCCTCATGGGCAACCACGACGAGGCGCTCTTCCGCGACGCGTCCGACTTCAACCCGCACGCCCGCGGCGCCATCGAGTACACGCGCGAGCGCATGAGCCCGTCGTGGTACTCGTCCAGCGAGAAGAAGGCGCGCTGGAAGTGGCTGCGCTCGCTGCCGCTGGTGCACACCGAGGGGCGTTTCGTGTTCGTGCACGGCTCCCCGCGCGACCCCGTGCGCGAGTACGTGCTCTCGACCGACGGCTTCCTGAACCCCGACAAGCTCGCGTCGATCTTCGACTCGTTCGACGGCGTGGCGGTGGGCGGCCACACGCACCACCCCGGGATGCACACCGAGGACCTGCGCTTCCACGGCCTGAACGGCGCCGAGGAGCTGACGCTGCAGATCCCCGACGACCAGAAGAGCTTCCTCAACGTCGGCTCGGTCGGGCAGCCGCGGGACAGCGACAACCGCGCGTGCTACGCCGTGCTCGAGGACGACCAGGTCACGTGGTACCGCGTGCCCTACGACTTCCAGAGCACGATGCAGAAGATCCTCGACACCGGCGTGCTCAGCGAGATGCTGGCTCGGCGGCTCGCGCTGGGGAAGTAGGGCGTCGCGGCCCCAGCCCGAACGTCTGCCGCATCACGTGGGCGACGATCTGCGGGTTCTTCTTCATGCGGCGCAGGCTGTAGGGGCGCCACTCGGGTCCGTAGGGGACGTAGACGCGGACGACGTGCCCCGCGTCGGCCCAGCGCTTCCAGAGCCACTCCTGGACGCCGAGCAGCACCTCGAACTCGGTCGCGGTGCCCGCCGGCGCGCTCTTCAGCAGCTCGTCGCCCAGGGGCGCGTCGTGGGACGCGATCGCGACGCGCGCCCCGCGCGCCCAGAGCTGCCGGGTGCACTCCACGAACGCCTGGCGGATCGGGTCCGGCTCGGTGTGGGCGACCGCGGCGGGTTCCAGGTAGATGCCCTTCACCATGCGCACGTCGAGCGGCCCCGGCGCGAGGCCGGCGATGTCGTCGGGCGTGCGGAACAGCCGGGACTGCAGGACGACGCCGACGTTGTCGAACTCGGCCCGTAGCGACTCGAACACGCGCAGGGTGGCGTCGACGGTGGTGTGGTCCTCCATCTCGACGCGCACGAGCAGCCCGAGCTGCGCGCAGTGGCGGCAGATCTCGGCGTACAGGCGGGTCGTCAGCGCCTCGTCCAGCCGCAGGCCGAGGTGCGTGGGCTTGACCGAGATGTAGGCGTCCAGCCCCTCGGCGTTCACGGCGTCCGCGGCGGCGTTGAACTGCGCCACGACCCCGCGGGCCTCGTCCTCGCTGCTCACGTCCTCACCGAGGACGTTCAGGATGCCCGGGTAGCCGTCGGCGCGCAGGGCCCGCAGCCGCTCCAGGGCGTCCGCGAGCTCCTCGCCGGCGATGTAGCGGGCGGACAGGCGCCGCATGATCGGCACCGGGAACAACGGCAGCAGGGCGGCGACGGAGCTGGACAGGATTCCCACGGGACCGAACGTTATAAAGGCGCCCCGCCGGGAGGAGAAGTGGCCACCCTCCGGTGGCCGTCCGACCCCGGGCGACCCCGCGACCATGCAGAACCCGGACACGAGCGCGGACGAGGCCCCGCGCGTCGTCTTGATCACGGCGCCCGACGGGGAGGTCGCCCGCGCGCTGGCCCGCGGGCTGGTCGAGCGGCGCCTGGCCGCCTGCGCGAACCTCCTGCCCGCCGTGATCAGCGTGTACCGCTGGGAGGGCGCCGTGCAGGAGGACGCGGAGGTCCTGCTCGTGGTGAAGACCGTCCGCGCCCGGCTGGAGGCGCTCGAGGCCTACCTCGACGAGCACCACCCCTACGACGTCCCCGAGTGCGTCGCGCTCGCCCCGGCCGCCGTGTCCGACGCGTACCTCGCCTGGCTCCGCGCCGGTTCGAGCCATCCCGGAGACGCGCGTTGACGCGCGGCTCCTCTCGCACCGATCGCGCGGTGACGCGCGGCTCCTCTCGCACCGATCGTGCGTTGACGCGCGGCTCCTCCCGCCCCCGGCGGACCCTGGTCGCGGGGCTGGCGCTCCTGGCGGCCGCCTGTGCGCGCGAGGTGGACCGCCCGGGCGTGCCCCCGCGGCACGTGCTGCTCGTGACGGTCTCGTCGCTCCGGCCCGACCACATGTCCGCCTTCGGCTACTTCCGCCCGACGACGGTCTGGGAGACCGACCCGGGGGCGCGGCCGCTGGGGGAGGGCAAGGCGCTGGACGACCTCGCGGCCGAGGGCGTGCTGTTCGCGCGGGCGTTCGCGCCGTCGCCGCGCACGGGGGCCTCGCTGGCCGCGCTCCTCACCGGCCGGTTCCCCGAGCGCACGGGCGTGCTCGCCGACGGCGACGTGCTGCCGGCCGACGCGGAGACCCTGGCCGAGTCGTTCTCCGACGCGGGCTTCCGCACCGTGGCCTTCGCCAGCGGCGACCTGCCGGCCGAGGGCGACGGGCTCCTGCAGGGCTTCGGCGAGGTGCACCGCGCCGCGGGCGACGTCGCGACGATGCAGGCCGCGATCGACTGGCTGGAGGAGGCCGACCTCGGCGACTGGCGTCCGCTGCTGCTATGGCTGCACCTGTCCGACCCCGGGCTGCCCTACGAGCCCACGCCCCTCGGGCCGCGCCCCGGCGGCGAGCCCGGCAAGGTCCCCTACGACCAGCTCTTCACCGACCCCGGCTACGCGGGACCCGCGACCGGCGGGGCGGAGTTCCAGGCGGCGCTGCCCGCGGGCGGGGTGCCGCTGGACGACGCGGACCGCGAGCACCTGGTCGCGCTGTACGACGGCGAGATCGCGCGCACCAACAACGCCCTGCGGCGGTTCCTCGCCTACTACCAGGAGCACGGCGAGGCCATCGGCCTGTGGGAGGACACCGTGATCGCCTTCGCCGGCGTCCACGGCGAGCGCCTGGGCGAGGTCGGCGGCGCCTTCGGACCGCCCGACGGCCTGCGCGAGGAGGAGCTGCGCGTGCCGCTCTTCCTGCGGCACCCCAACTCGATGACCGGCCAGCGCATCCTGGACGACGTCGTCGACCTCTGCGACCTGGCGCCGACCCTGCGCGAGTGGTTCGGCCTCGGCGGCCCGCGCGGCGACGGCCGCAGCCTCCTGGGCGCGACCGACTCGTTCCGCCCGCGCCCGTTCGAGGCGCGGGCGGCCCTGGCGGTGCGGGACCCCGGCGAGTACGCGGTGCGCACGCCGGACTGGCGCTGGATCCACCCTGTGGGCGAGCTGTTCGACTGCCGCGGCGCCGGCGCGTACCGCGCGGCGCGGCCCGCCGACGACCCGGCGATCGCGCGGCGCCTCCAGGAGGTGCTCGACGAGCGGCTGGCGGAGGTCCTCCCGCGGGCGGGGGAGCGATGAGCTACCAGGAGAGCCTGCTGGTCCTGCGGCGCGACCGCATCGCCGCGCGCTCCGTGTTCTTCCTGCTGCTCGCGCTGTTCACCGCGACCTTCACCGGCCCGCCCGAGAACGCCGACGCCGAGGTCGAGTTCCAGACGACCTCCGCCCTGGCGCGCGGCCGCGGGTTCGCCCTGGGCGGCACGCCCGAGGCCGAGGCCATCGTCGCGCAGCGCTTCAACGTCGTGCAGGACCCCTCCGGCGCCGACCGCTGGTACTCGTGGTTCGGGCCCGGTCAGGCCCTGGTCGGCCTGCCGTTCTACGCCGCGGGTCGCGCCCTCGCGTGGAGCTTTCCCGAGATCGAGCGCCGCAACGCGGAGACGACGCACCTCGGCGTCCAGCGCTCGGAGTACTTCTGCCACCTGCTGGTCGGCTGGCGCAACCCGGTGCTGACGGCGCTGACCGCGCTGCTGATCGTCCTGACGTGCCGGCGGGTCGGCGTGCAGCGGCTGTACGCCTGGATCGCGGGGCTGACGTACGGGATCGCGACGTTCGCCTGGCCCCAGGCGCGCTCGACGCTGAGCGACGTGCAGGGCACGTTCTTCCTCTTCCTCGGCTTCTACGTGCTGCTGCGCATGCGCGAGGAGTTCAAGCGCCTGCACGAGCCGCGGCCGCTGCACCTCCTCGGCCTCGGCCTGGCGCTCGTGGCCGCCGTGTTCACGCGCGTGGCCCTGCTGCCGGCCGCCGCGGTGATCGCCCTCGCGGCCGCGGTCGCCATCTGGCGCGGCAGCCGCGACCTCGCGCGCCTGACCGAGGCGGTCGGCTCGCGCCGCTCGTTCGTGGGCATGCTGGGGCTCTTCGCGCTCCCGGTCGTGCTGGGGGGGGCGGCCTACGCGGTGCTGAACCTGTGGCGCTTCGGCGACCCGTTCGAGACCGGCTACGGCGAGGCGCTGGGCTCGGGGACCTTCTTCCAGTATCCGGTGCCGCTCGGCCTGGCCGGCCTGTTCCTGTCGCCGGGCCGCGGCCTGCTCTGGATGGCGCCGGGCGTCCTGCTGGTTCCGTGGGGCCTCGCGCGGGCCTGGCACGACGGGGCGCGCACGTGGCCGCTGGTCCTGCCGTTCGTCGTGGTCGCGATCGCGCTGCTGCCGGCGGGCGCGCAGGGCTGGCACGGGGGCTACACCTACGGGCCGCGCTACCTGCTGCCGCTGCTGCCGTTCCTGTGGGTCGGCGTGGGCCTCGCGATCGCCCGGGTCGAGGTCGTCTCCGTCCGCGGCGCGCTGGCCTACGGCCTGCTGCTCCTCGGCGTCGCGGTGCAGCTGCCCGCCGCGCTGGTGGACCACATGACCCACCAGGAGCTCGCGGTCGAGGCCGCGCGCGTGCGCTGGCCCGAGCCCGGCGGAGAGACGCCGCGCGAGCAGGACGAGGCGCGCTTCCTCAACATCCAGTGGGACCTCGACTTCGCCGCGCCGGCGGCGCACTGGCGCATCCTGCGCCACCGCGTCGCGGGCCTGGGCGAGGACTTCGACCTGGACGAGATCTTCGGCCTCGACTCCGGCCGCACGGCCCGGCCGCGCGACCGCCGCAACCAGGGCTTCGAGCACTTCGCCTGGGTCGACCTCGCCGAGCGCCTGGGCGGCTCGATGCTCCCCGGAGCCGTGGTGGTCGCCCTGCTCTTCGCGATCGGGCTCGTGCTCTCGGTCCGCAGCCTCGACGCGTTCTGAGGCCGCGCCGTCCCGTTCCCGAGCCGGCGGGGGGCGGGGCGTCAAGCCGGGGGGCGGGGCGCCCGATCAGGACAGCGGTCCGATGGCTCCCGTCCTCCTCCTGCTCGAGCTGGCCCTCGCCACCGCCCTGGCGGCGATCGGCGTTCCCGCGCCCCAGCCTGGCGCGCCGGCGCAGGAGGACGGCACCCTCGTCCTCGTGCCGCCGGGCGAGCAGGTCGAGGACTGGTACGTCCTCGAGGTCCAGCGCGTGGGGCCGGACGGCCGGCCGCGGTCCGAGGCCGTCGGGACGGCCTGCCTGCGCCGCTCGGAGACCGGCGCGGGGCTGCGCCTGGAGGCCGAGTACCGTCACCCGCAGGTCGACGCGCGCATCCTGATCGTCGAGGAGCCCACGCCGGGGGGCCGCCGCCTCGTCTACCGCGAGCTGGTCGACCGCGCGGGGCGCTCGGTGGTGCTCGAGCGGATCGGCCCCGCGCGCTGGTCGCTCCTCGAGTGGGGCGGACCGCGCAAGCTGCGGCAGGAGCTCGACGTGGGCGGTCCGCTGGCCCTGCCGCTCGAGCTGGCCGAGCGCGCCCGGCGCGGCCGGGTCGACGACGGCCCGCTGACCGTCTACGACCCCCTCGCCGGACGCCCGGTGACCCTGCGCGCGCGCCTCGTGGACGTCGCCACCGGCCCCGAGGACGTGTACGAGGTTCGTTACGAGCGCGCGGACGGCACCCTCGCGGCCTCCTACCGCATCCGCGCCGGCAAGATCGTCGAATTCTCGACCAGCCGGGGTGGACCACGAGCCCGTCTGGCGTCCTACTCGGAGGTGAGCGAGGCCGAGCGTCGGCTGCGCACCTCCGGTCCGTCGTAGGACCGCCGTCCGCGGGGGAAGGGTCCCGCCCGCCGGCCGATGTCGGCCGGCGCGCGGCGAAGCCCCGGCAGGCGCCGGGGGGTGCGCCCGCGACGCCCCGCCGCGCCTCGCCCGTCCCACCCGTGAGTCCTCTCCTCCCTCCCCGTCCAGCCCGCGCCACCGCGTCGGGCGCGCTGCTCGCTGCGGTGCTGACCGTCGCGGGCTGCCGCACGCCCGAGGAGTACGCCCTGCTCGCCGACCAGGAGGTGGCGGGCATCGTCGAGGCGCGCCGCAACCAGCTGTTCGACGACCCCAGCGCGTTCTCGATCGCGCCGCAGCCCCACAGCCTGCGCTCGCGCGTCCTGGCAGGCCAGGTGGACGACCTGGGAGTGGTCGACCTGCGCACCTGCATCGAGATCGCCGCGGAGAACAACCGGCAGTACTGGCGCCAGAAGGAGAGCCTGTACCTGGCGGCCCTCGACCTGACGCTCGAGCGCTTCCGGTTCCGCAACCAGGGCTTCCTGTTCGGCACCGGCGAGGTCGGCGACGTCGGGCCCGGCGGGGTCGACGCGACCGGGTCCGCCCGCGGCGGGGTGGAGCGCATGCTCGGCACCGGCGCGACGGTCGTGACCAGCCTGGGGGCGAGCTTCTTCCGCTCGATCTCCACCAGCGACGGCTGGGACTCGGTGGTGGACTTCGGCCTCACCTTCGCCCAGCCGCTCATGCGCGGCAGCGGTCGGCGGATCGTCCAGGAGCCGCTCACGCAGGCCGAGCGCACGGTGGTGTACGAGGTGCGCGCCTACGAGCGCTTCCGGCGCACGCTGGCGGTCGACGTGACCAACTTCTACTTCGAGATCCTGCGGCAGCTCGACCAGATCCGGAACTCGGAGGAGAACCTCCAGAACCTGACGCTGATCCGCGAGCGCAACGAGAGCCTCTCGGAGGCCGGGCGCCTGAGCGACGTGCAGGTCGACCAGGCCCGGCAGAACGAGCTGTCGGCGCGCGAGGCGCTGATCCGCTCGCAGGAGAGCTACAACAACCAGCTCGACGACTTCAAGGTGTTCCTGGGGCTGCCGCCCGAGATCCAGCTGGCCCTCGACGCGGCCGAGCTGGACCGCCTGGACAAGTGGCAGGTCGGCTTCGTCCTCGACACCGACGCGCTGACCGAGCTCGCCCTGGTCGAGCGCCTGGACTTCCAGACCCAGGCCGACCGCGTGGTCGACGGCGAGCGGGGCGTGCTGATCGCGGCCAACGCCCTCGAGGCCGGCGTCGAGCTGGCGGGCAGCTTCAACGTCGAGACCGGCAGCAGCCCCTTCAAGATCGACAACGACGACGTCGACTGGAACCTCGGGCTCTTCGTCGACCTGCCCGTCAACCGCTTCGCCGAGCGCAACGTGTACCGCGCCGCCATGATCGCGCTGCGCGACGACGTGCGCCGGCTGGGCGAGCTGCAGGACTCGATCGGCGCCCGGATCCGCGAGGACGTGCGCGCCGCCCAGCGCACGCGCCAGAGCTACGAGATCCAGCAGAACGCCGTCCGGCTGGCCGAGCGGCGCGTCGAGAGCGCGCGCCTCAACCTGGACGCCGGGCGCGCCACGACCCGCGACCTGCTGGAGTCCCAGGAGGCGCTGTTCCAGGCCCAGAACGCGCTGACGCGCGCGTTGATTGAGTACCATCTGACCCTCCTGGATCTCCTCCTCGACATGGAGGTCGTGCGCGTCACCGAGGAGGGCATCGTGTTCGACCAGAACGTGCTCGCCGAGCTCCAGGAGGACGAGCAGTCATGAGCCCCTCCCAATCCCGCCGCGGCGCGAGCCGCGTGGTCCTCTTGATCGTGGCCGTGGGCCTCCTGCTCGCGGCCGGCTGGTACGCCGTCGGCCCGGCGGGGCTCCTGAGCGGGTCCGGCGAGGAGGCCACCGAGGGCGCCGTGGTCCGCCGCGGGCCGCTCTCGATCCGCGTCGTCGAGAAGGGCAACCTCGAGTCCGCCGACAGCGTCGTGCTCCAGAACGAGATCGAGGGCACGACCACGATCCTCTGGCTGATCGAGGAGGGCAAGCTGGTCGAGGAGGGCGACCTGCTGTGCGAGCTGGACGTCTCCGAGCTGATCGACGACCGCGTCCAGCAGGAGATCTCGGTCCGCAACGCCGAGTCGGCCTACGTCAAGGCCGAGAAGCAGTACGACATCCAGGTCATCCAGAACGAGAGCGACGTCGCGCGGGCCGAGCAGGACCTGGAGTTCGCCCGGCAGGACCTGGCCAAGTTCGAGGAGGCCGACCGCATCCTGCTCGAGCAGGAGGCGCGCGAGGCGATCACGCTGGCCGAGGAGGAGTTCGAGCGCGCCAAGGACAAGCTCAGCTGGTCCGAGCGGCTGGCGGAGAAGGGCTTCCTGACGCAGACCGAGCTCGAGGTCGACGCCCTGGCCCTCACGCGCACCGCGATCCTGCTCGAGCAGCGCAAGCGCGAGCTGAAGACGCTGATCGACTTCGAGCTCCCGCGCGTGCTCGCGCAGTGCTCGAGCGACGTGCTCGAGGCCGAGCGCGAGCTCGAGCGCGTGAAGCTGCAGGCCGACGCCAAGCTCGTCGACTTCGAGAAGGAGCGGGACACCAACCTGGCCAAGCTCGAGCTCGAGCGCGAGAAGCTCGCGAAGATCGTCTCGCAGGTCGAGAAGGCCCGCATGGTCGCGCCGCGCGCCGGGATGGTCGTCTACGCCAAGGAGGAGGGGCGCCGCTGGGGCAACGACGACCCGATCGCCAAGGGCACCCAGGTCCGCGAGCGCCAGGCCATCATCACGATCCCGTCGACCACCGGCATGATCGCCGAGGCCAGCATCCACGAGTCGGTGATCGAGCAGGTGCGCGTCGGCCAGGACTGCGTCGTGCGCGTCGACGCGCTGGGGAGCCGCGAGTTCCCCGCCCGCGTCTCCTTCGTGGCCGTGCTGCCCGACTCGAACTCGTGGTGGGCCAACCCGAACACCCGCCTGTACCGGACGACCATCGAGATCGAGGAGCAGAACCCGGAGATGCGCCCCGGCATGTCGTGCAGCATCGAGGTGCTGGTCGACGACCTCGAGGACGCGCTGCACGTCCCGGTCCAGTGCGTCTACCGCCACGGGGGCGACAACGTCTGCTTCGTCAGCGGACCCGGCGGCGTCGAGGAACGCACCGTCGAGGTCGGGGCGAACAACGAGGTCTGGGTGCAGATCCTCGCGGGCCTCGAGGAGGGCGAGACCGTCCTGCTGAGCCCGCCGCCCGGTTTCACGCCCGACGCCGAGCGCGACGCGCGCCAGCGCGAGGGCGCCCCCGGCGAGGGCCGGGGCGAACGGGGCCGCGGCGAGGGCGGCGGCCGGGGCGAGTCCGGCGAGGGCCGGCCGGGGGGCGGCGCGCCCGCGACCGCGCGCGCCCCGGAGTCGTCGGCGCCCTCCGCCGACGGGGAGCCGCCCGTGCACCTCGGGGAATCCGCCGAGCGGGGACGTCCCGAGGGCCGCCCCGAAGGCCGCCCGGAAGGCCGCCCGGAAGGCCGCCCGGAAGGACGCTCCGAGGGCCGCCCGGACGGCGGGGCCGACGGCCGCGCGGGCCGCGACGGCATCCCCGGGGGCGGCGAGGTCGGGTCCTCGAGTCCGAAGTCCGAGAGCCGGTGAGCCCCGAGATCGCGACCGCCGCCGTCGCCGAGCTCGTCGACGTCCGGCGCACCTACCGGATGGGGGACGAGCTCCTGCACGCCCTCGACGGCGTGTCGTTCACGTTCCGGCCCGGCGAGTACTGGGCGGTGATGGGCAGCTCCGGCAGCGGCAAGTCGACCCTGCTGAACGTCCTGGGGTGCCTCGACCGCCCGACCGAGGGCGCCTACCTCGTCCGCGGCGTCGACACGAACGGCCTGGACGACGACGCGCTGTCCGAGCTGCGCAGCCGCGAGCTCGGCTTCGTGTTCCAGTCGTACAACCTGATCCCCCAGCTCGACGTGCTGGAGAACATCCTCGTCCCGCTCTTCTACCAGGACGACCCGCCGCCGGGCGGCGAGGAGCGCGCGCGGGCGCTGGCCGAGCGCGTCGGGCTCGGCAACCGGCTCTCGCACCGGCCCCAGCAGCTCTCCGGCGGCCAGCAGCAGCGCGTCGCGATCGCGCGCGCGCTGGTGAACGACCCGGCCCTCATCCTGGCGGACGAGGCCACCGGCAACCTGGACACGCAGACCGCGCTCGAGATCCTGGCGCTGTTCGACGAGCTCCACGCCGAGGGCAAGACCATCGTGCTCGTCACCCACGAGCCCGACGTCGCCGAGCGCGCGCAGCACGTGCTGCACCTGCGCGACGGGCGCATCGAGCGGATCGAGCGCGGCCCGGAGGGAACCGCGTGAACGGCCGCATCCTGCGCCAGGTCCGCCTGGGCGTCTCCAGCCTGCTGCTGCACAAGCTGCGCTCGTTCCTGACGACCCTGGGCGTGCTGTTCGGCGTCAGCAGCGTGGTCGCGATGCTGGCCATCGGCGAGGGCGCCAGCGCCGAGGCCCAGGAGCAGATCAAGAAGCTCGGCAGCCAGAACGTCATCCTGCGCAGCATCAAGCCGCCCGACGAGGTCCAGAACAGCAACCAGCGCGTGCGCGTCAACGCCTACGGCCTGCTGGACGAGGACCTGCAGCGCATCCAGGAGAGCTTCCCGGGCGTGCGCCGCGTCGTGCCCGTGCAGGACGTGGCGCAGGAGGTGCGCTACCGGGACCGCGGCCTGAACCCCCGCATCCTCGCGACCGTCCCGATCTACCTCGAGGTCACCGGGCGGATCCTGTGGTCGGGCCGCTTCCTCACCGACGAGGACCTGCGGCGGAACGCCAACGTCTGCGTCCTGGGGTTCGAGGTGGCGCGCGAGCTGATGCCCTTCGAGAGCCCGCTGGGCCGCCAGGTCAAGGTCGGCGGCGACTACTTCAAGGTCGTCGGCGTGATGCTGCCGCGCGTCCCGCTGGGCGAGGACGCGCCTTCCCCGGGCGAGGAGACGACCTCCGAGGTGTTCCTGCCGCTGACCACCGGCCGCGAGTG
>JAUIDW010000061.1 GCA_030428395.1 bacterium
GAACGCCATCGCCGCGTCCTACGTCAGCGAGGTGTCGAGCCTGCCGGCGTACCCGTGCATGGTGTACGTGTCGCACGCGGAGAAGCGCGAGTTCACGCTGACCTCCTACGACGGCAAGACGCAGGTGTTCACCGACCCGACCGCCCTGCACATCACGATCAAGCGCGGCCACGACGACCTGGCCAAGCGCATCCGCGAGGTCGAGGAGCGCGGCGAGCAGTTCGACCCGGCGCTGCACTACCCCGAGGCGATCCGGCGCATCGACGTCCGGCTGCCCGCCGGCCACCTGGCGCAGTCCGGCGCCGTCCTGGTGGACACGCCCGGGCTCTACAGCCGCATGAAGTTCGGCTACGACCGCATGACGCGCGAGTTCCGCAACGCCGCTGCGTGCGCGATCTTCATCGTCAAGAGCGACAACCTGTTCCTCGAGCAGGTCTTCGAGGAGTTCAACGAGCTGCTCGAGCTGTTCAGCCAGATCTTCCTGGTCGTCAACCTGGACACGAAGAAGCGCGACCTGGGCCCGGAGGGAGACCTCGTGCCCAGCCTCGAGTCCGAGGACCCGCTGCGCATCATCGAGGCCTTCGAGCGCCTGGCGATGAGCGCGCCGCTGAAGCACGCCGCCGACCAGGGGCGCCTGCGGATCTACCCCGTCGACCTGCTCAGCGCCGCCAGCCGCCGCCTGCGCGCGGCCCACAACGGCGAGGAGCCCGTCGAGGAGGCCTCCCGCGGCGGCCAGGCCAGCTTCGACAGCTTCATCCAGGACTTCACCGACTACCTGAACAGCGCGGACTACCTGGTCGCCTTCCTGGGCGACAGCCTGCGCCGCGCGACGACGCTGCTGTCCGAGACGAACGAGCTGTGCCAGCAGGACGCCGTCGAGGGCCTGCGCGAGCGCATGGACCAGCTGGACGCCGAGGTGGCCGACGTCGTGCGCCGTCACGAGGCGGCCGAGCGCCTGGCGGCCTTCGACTGGAACCAGCCCTTCGCCGAGCTCGAGCAGGAGCAGGGCGGCCTCATCCAGGCCAAGACGCGCCTGATCGGCACGCAGGCGGCCGAGACGATCCGCGCGCAGGTCGACGCCTGGTTCGAGACCGACGCCAGCCTGCAGTCGCTGATCGAGGACGACCTCGTCCCGACCCTGATGGGCTGCCAGGACGAGATCGCGAAGTACGTCTCGCACTCGCTCGAGGACTGCGTGGCCGAGGGCGCCGCCGGCATCCGCGTGCCGCTCGAGATCGGCCGCGACCTGGGCACGGCCGAGGTCGACCTGTCGGACCAGGGCCGCGTGTCGCTGCGGAAGATCAACCGCGCGGCGCTGTCGGTCCAGCTCGACGCGCCGCTGCGCGCCGACGAGGTGCCGGTGCGCAAGTCGATCCTCGACTGGCTGCTCTTCCGCGGCGTGGCCTCCGTGCGCAAGCGCATGCTGGGCGACCCCGCGCGCCCGACGCGCCCGGTGCCGGTCGACGTGAAGCGCAAGCGCCTGGCCCCGGCCCGGGCGGAGATGCTGCGCGCCCTCCAGCAGCACAAGGACGAGTTCTTCGCCGAGATCGCGCAGCGCATGAAGCGCGGGCTGCTGGGCGACTACGCGCGCAACACCGTCGAGCGCATGGGCGCCCTGCTGACCGAGCGCCGCGCCGAGCTCGAGCGGCGGCGCGGGACCCTGGAGCAGCAGCTCGAGGGCTGCCGCGGCGTCCTGGCCCAGCTGGGCGAGCTCGAGTCCGAGACGGGCGCGGCCCGCGAGGCCATCGACGAGCTCGGCCGCCGCTACGGCAAGACCGACCCCAACCTCCTGCGCCAGCCCGTCGAGGCCGCCGGCTCCGTCGACCTCGGCATGCGCGAGGTCTGGATCGAGCCCTCCGCGCCCCGCGCGGGCGAGGAGGCCGTCGCGGAGGACGCCGACGCGGACGCCGGGACCCCGGCGGACGAGCCGCGCATCGAGGCCCCGTGAACCCCGCGTGCCCGCGGACGTGAACGGCGGGCCGGGCGAGCCGACCCCGTCCGCGCGGCCGGGGTCGGGAGCCGCGCCCGACCCGGGCGCGGCGCCGACGCCGCTCGTGCGCGATCTGCGCGACGACGACCTCGACGCGGTGCGCGCGATCGTCGACCACGCGATCGTGCACACGAACGCGAACTTCTGCCTCGCGCCCGAGCCCCGCGCCGCCTGGGTCGCGCGCCTGGCCGCCGTCCGGCCGCGCCACCCGTGGCTCGTCGCCGAGCTCGAGGGCGCCGTGGCCGGCGTCGCCTACTCGGTGCCGTACCGGCCCCGGGCGGCGTACGCGCACACCGCCGAGGTCGCCGCGTACGTCCACCCCGACCACCGCGGGCGGGGGCTCGCCACCGCCCTCTACGCCGCGCTGCTCCCGCGCCTCGAGGCCGCCGGCTTCCACACCCTCTTCGCCGGCATCGCCCTCCCGAACGAGCCCAGCGAGCGCCTGCACGCGCGCCACGGCTTCGAGCGCCTCGGCGTCCTGCGCGAGGCCGGCCGCAAGTTCGACCGCTGGCACGACGTCGCCCTGTGGCAGCGCCGTCTGCGCGACAGCGACCACCGGCCGCCCGAGGGCTGAGACGGATCCGGCTCAGCCGCCGTCCCCGGCGAGCGGCTCCGCCAGGGCGTCGTCGAGCAGGGCGTCCAGCTCCACCTGCTCCGCGCCGTAGGCGGCGCGGCGCACGACGCCGTCGGCGTCGAGCAGCAGCGCGGCCGGCACGCCCGGGACGCGCGCGGCGAGGGTCGGGTCGATCGGCGCGAGCAACGGCCAGGGGGCGGCGCGGCCCGCGAGCCCGGCGGGGGTCGCGTCGAGCACGAGGCCCAGGACGCGCACGTGCGTGCCGGCGGCGCGGCGGGCGGCGTCCTCCCAGCGGGGGAGGGCCCGCGCGCACAGGTCGCAGGCGTCGGAGGAGACGAGCAGCAGGGTCGCGTGTCCCGGCGGGAGGGCCGCGAGGAAAGTCGGCTCGCCCGCCGCGTCGAGCAGCTCGTCCGCCGGGAAGTGCCGGCCCTCGAGCGCGGGCACGGGCGAGCGCTCGGCGGCGCGGACGCGCCGGGACAGCTCGTCCACGCGCGCCGAGAGCTCGCGGTTGCGCCGGATCAGCAGCAGGTCGACGGCCGCCAGCGCCAGGCACAGCACCACGAGGCTCGCGACGAACGGCGACGGGCGCGCGCTGCGTCGGGGGGTCGGGCTCGGGGCTCCGGGCATGGTCGATCGGGAGGCGGCGAGGTCCCCGCGGCGGGTCCGGCGCCGGGGGTCAGCCCGTGAAGGGCACGCAGGTCAGGCCGGTCTGCCGCTCGAAGATGCGCCTCTCGCAGATCGTGCCGGGGAACAGCACGTCGGGGCCGCCCGGTCCCGAGCAGATCCACAGGAACGTGGGGCCGCACAGCAGGATCGGGGGCAGCGCCTCGGCGCGCGGCGCGGCGGCCGTCATCGCGCCCGCCACGAGCACGGCGGACAGGCCGCTGACGAGCAGCGCCCGGCCCAGTCGTCGAATCGTCTTCATCGAGGTCCTCCGAAGGGTCGTCGGTCCGGTTCGTTCCGCCGCTCGCCGGACCGACCGGGCGCGCGGTGGGACCTCGCGCCGCCGCGCGCGGGCGCGACGGAGAGCGGCGAGGCCTCCGCGAGGTCGCGCGCCGTCTCCGCGGGGCGCGACGGCCCGGGCTTCGCGGCGCGTTCGCTCCATCTTGACGCGCTTCGCGGCGAGCGCGCCGTCGCGCGCGGAACTCCGCGCGGGCTCCCGCGGGTCCGCGCCGGCCGCTCCCTTCAGTCCGTCCCGTCGCCGGGAACGGTTCCCGGTTCCGACGCGAGCGCGCGCACGTGCTCGACCGGCACCGCGCGCACGCCGCCGGCGGTGCGCAGGACGACGCCGCCGGCGAGCGACAGCTCGACCACCTCGCCGACCAGCTCCTCGCGCGCGGTGCGCAGGACCACCGGGCCGCGGTCGAGGCCCGCGGCGGCGGCGTACTCGGCGCACAGCTCGGCGTCCGCGCGCGGCGGGTCGAGGCGCGCCGCCAGGGCCTCCAGCACGCGCGCGAGCGCGGCGTCGCGCGCGGCCTCGAGGCCCTCGAGCGCGAGGCTCGTCGCGGACCGCGCCAGGTCGTCGGGAAAGCTCCGTTGCGCGACGTTCAGGCCGACGCCCACGGCGGCATGCGGGCGCGCGGGGTCGAGCCCGCGCGTCTCGACCAGGACGCCGGCGAGCTTGCGCTCGCCGACGAGCACGTCGTTGGGCCACTTCAACCGCGCGCCCGTCGCGCCCAGGGCGCGCACCGCGTCGCGCACCGCGAGCCCCGCGCCCATCGTCAGCGCCGCCGGGTGCGGCGGCGGGGGCGGCGGCAGCAGGACGAGCGTCAGGTAGAGCCCCTCGTCGGCGGCGCTCTCCCAGCGGTTGCCGCGCTGCCCGCGCCCCGACGTCTGGGCCCGCGCGACGTGCACGTCGCCGTGCCGCGCCTCGCCCGCCGCGACGGCGGCGAGCGCGCGCTCGTTCGTCGAGTCGACGACGCCGTGCTCGATGCGCCGCAGCTCCACCGTCAACCGCCGAGGCTCGCGAGCGCCTGCTCGAGGTCGGCGACCAGGTCGTCGGGCTCCTCGATCCCGCAGGACGCGCGGACCAGCCCCTCGGCGGCGGTCTCCGACGCCCAGCGGGCGCGGCGCTCCCAGGAGCTCTCGACGCCGCCGAAGCTGGTGGCCGCGACGAACAGCCGCGAGGCGCGTACGAGCGCGTCGGCCGCTGCGGCGCCGCCGGCGACCTCGAACGACAGCAGCGGTCCGCAGCCGTCGGGCATCTGGCGGTGCGCCAGCTCGGCGGTGCGCGGGTCGAGGCCCGGGTAGTGCACCGCGGTGACGCGCGGGTGCTCCGCGAGGTAGCGCGCGACGAGGGCGGCGGTGGCCGACTGGCGGGCGATGCGCAGCGGCAGCGTGCGCAGCCCGCGGTGGGCCAGCCAGGTCTCGAAGGGGCCGGGGATCGCGCCCGCGGCGATGCGCCAGCCCTCGAGCTGCTCGACCAGCGCGCGGTCGCGGCTCGTGACCGCCCCCAGCACGACGTCGGAGTGTCCCGAGGTCGCCTTGGTCAGCGACACGAGGCAGGCCGTCGCCCCGAGGTCCAGCGGGCGCTGCAGCACGGCGGTGGCGGTCGTGTTGTCGACGACCATCGGCGCGCCCGCGGCCGCGGCGAGCTCGCCCAGGGCGGCCAGGTCGAACACGATCAGGTACGGGTTGGAGGGCGTCTCGACCCACAGCACCGAGGGCGCTCCCGCGAGCGCCGCGCGCACCGCGTCGTGGTCGGCGCAGTCCACCGGCACGGCCTCGACGCCGAAGGGGCGCATCGCGTCGAGCAGCTTGCGCGCGCCGAAGTAGCTGTCGCGCGCGACCACGAAGCGCTTCGCGCGCTCGCCGAGCGCCAGGATCAGCGCGTGCGCGGCGCCCAGCCCGGAGGCGAAGGCGACGGCCGAGGCGTCCTCGAGCCCGCCGAGCGCCGTCTCGAGCGCCGTCCAGTTGGGCGAGTGGTAGCGGCCGTAGAAGCGCTCGGCGTCTTCCGGGGCGCCGGCCATGCGGTAGAGCGAGGTCGAGAAGATCGGCTCGACGATCGGCGCCCCCTCCTCGGGGTGGTCGTTCGCGTGCAGCAGGCGCGTGGCGGGCGAGGTGTCCATGCGCGCGATTGTCGAGCCGCGCCGGAGCCCCCGCAAGGCGCGCGGCGCGGCGGCGGCGCACCGACGCGCAGCGCCTCGAGACGCTTCGTCTCGACACGCTGCGCGGATCCGGGCGGGCGGCCCTCGCGCGGCGGGCCGGGGGCGTCATGATGGGGCGCCGGAGCCGACCGTGATCGCCGCCGTCCTCCTCCTCGCCCTGCCGCAGGCCGCGGCCGCGGACCCGCACGTCGTCGACGTCGACTACGAGGTGGCGCTGCCGGCGCCCCCCGAGCCGCTGGCGGTCGTCACGCTGCGCGTGCGCGGGGCGCGCGAGCAGCTCGTGCTGAACGCGGTCGAGCGCTACGCCTTCACGGCGCTGCCCGAGCCGCTGCTGGAGGGCCCGCTGCGCGCCGAGGACGCCGCCGGCGGCGCGCTGGCGGTCCGGCGCGACGGGCCGCACCAGTGGACGCTGCCGGACCTGCCGGCGAGCGCGCGCGAGGACGGCGTCACGCTGCGCTGGCGCGTCCCGCTGACGCACCGCGAGCTCGAGGCCGTGCGCGCCAACCACGACCAGTACGAGTTCCCGTACGTCGCGGAGGACCACGCGCTGCTGTCGGCGGGCCCGCTGCTGTTCGCGCCGACGAACGCCGCCCTCGGCGACGTGCGCGTGCGCTTCGAGCTGCCCGACGGCTGGGGCGTCGTGGCGCCCTGGCCGGAGGTCGAGCCGGGCGTGTTCGCGCCGCCGGGCCGCCGCGGCCTGGGCGACGACCTGATCGCCGTGGGCGCCTGGCGCACGCACCTGGTCGTGGCCGAGGACGACACGGGCCGAACGGAGATCGCCGTCGCGCTGGCGCCGGGCCAGGAGGCGCTCGAGGAGCACGTCGTCGGCGTCGTCGACCCCATCGTGCGCGCCGAGCTCGAGCTGTTCGGCACGCGGCCCTTCGAGCGCTACCTGTTCGTGTTCGCGCGCCACGAGATCCAGGGCTTCGGCGGCTCGGCCAAGGCCAGCTCGATGACGCTCAGCGCGCGCCCGGACACGCCTCCGGAGCGGCTGACCGGCTCGCTCGCGCACCTCGTCGCGCACGAGTTCCACCACACCTGGCCCGGCGGGCGCGGCGTCCCGACGCCCGGGTCGCTGCGCTTCGTGGGGGAGGGCTTCACCGACTACTACGCCTACCTCGTGCCCGCGCGCCTGGGCCTGCTGCCGTGGGAGGAGCTCGCCGCCGCGTTCCGGCGCAAGCTCGACGGCGTGCGCGCGAACGCCGGGTGGGCGGCCACCAGCCTGTCCGCCGCCGGCGGGGACGCATTCTTCCAGCGCGGCGACACCTACCGGCTGGTGTACGACGGCGGGCTCCTGTGCGCGCTGTGGCTCGACCTCGAGCTGCGTGCCGCCGACCACGATGAGCTGCCCGACCTGGACGCGCTGATGCGCGCGTTCGTGAACGACGCGCCCGCCGACGAGCTGCCCTCGCTCGAGCGCCTCGCCGCGCTCGCCGGGCGCGCGCTGGGCCCCGACGGCCGCGCCGCGCTCGAGCGCTTCGCCACGGGGACGCGCGGCGACCTCTCCGCCGAGCTCGCGCGCGTGGACGCCTTCCTGGACCAGGACCCGGCCGCGGTCGGCGCGCGCCTGGCCCTGCGCTAGCCGCCGGCCAGCTCGGACAGGTCCGAGAGGATGCGGTGCGTCATGCCCCACACGACGCGCTGCTCGAAGCGCCAGCTGGGCAGCAGCAGGGTGCGGCCCTCGTGCTCGTAGCGGTGGCGGTCGTCCAGCTCGCCGCGGGCGGCGCGAGCGAGGGGGAACCAGAAGGCGTCGGCGGCCTCCTCGCTGGGCGTGGGCTCGACCCGCGTCGAGGCCGCGAACACGAAGGGCGAGACGTCCATCGGCAGGACCTTGCCGCGCGCGCGCGCGGCCCGCGGCGGGAGGGCGCCCAGCAGCTCGGCGTGCGCGTCGAGGTCGACGCCGACCTCCTCGAGCGTCTCGCGCACCGCCGTCGCGACCAGGTCGGCGTCGTCCGGCTCGCGGTGGCCCCCGGGCAGCGAGACCTGGCCCGACCAGGGGTCGTCCGGGCGCCGCGCGCGCGTCATCAGCAGCACGTCGGTCTCCGGCCCGGGGCAGAGCACGACGGCGACGGCCGCGCGCCGCTCCGGCACCTCGGTCGGAGGTGCCGGAACGGCGCGCAGGAGCTCGGCCAGTCGCTCGGGGTCCCAGGCGGTCACGACCCGCCAGGGTAGCGGGACCCGGGCGACCGGTGCCGGTCAGGGCGTCAGGGTGTTGACCTGCGCCCCGTCCGGGCCGTCGTTGCCGCCCGAGGCGCCGCCGTCGCCGGCGGAGCCGAGGAAGAAGGCGTTGCCCGTCTGGACGGGGCTCGACGTGCCGCCGATCACGATGCCGATCGAGGGCCCGCCGGCGCCGCCGGCGCCGAAGCCGCCGCGGCCCCCGCGGCCGCCGTCACCGCCCCGGCCGCTGTTCGAGCCGTCGTCCTGCTCGCCCGAGCCGCCGTAGTTGTTGCCGCGGCCGGAGCCCGAGGCGCGGGCCCCGTTACCGCCGAAGCCGCCGAACTGGCCGTTGCCGCCGGTGCCGCCGTCGCCGCCGCCCAGGGTGACGAGCGTGCAGTCCTCGACGAGCGGGCTCGCGTTCCAGAGGTACAGCGCGATGCTGGCGCCGCCACCGAGGCCGCCCTGGCCCCCCTGGCCGCCGCCGCCGCCGCCGCCGCCACCGCCGCCCCGGCCCCCGAAGGAGTCGCAGCTGTTGGTGCCGCCGCCGCCGCCGCCACCGCCGCCGCCGCCGCCGCCGGGCAGGCCGGTCGTGCCGCTCCCGCCGGACTGGGCCACGTAGCCGCCCGAGCCGAAGATGCCGGTCGTGGGCACGCCGTTGTTGCCGACGCCGCCGTCGAACCCGTCGCGACCCCAGTAGGTCGAGGGCGTGTTCCAGTTGCCCTGGCCGTCGGGCGTGCCGGGACCGCCGTTCCCGCCGGGGCCGATGCCGCCCTGGCCGGTGAAGCCGTTCCCGCTGCCCTGGCCGGGCGTGCCGCCGCGGCCTCCGGTCGTCCCGCCGATCCCGGAGCCGCCCCAGCCGCCGCTGGGCGTGCCGCAGGTGTCGCACAGCAGGCCGGTGCTGTCCTCGCAGCCGCCGAATCCGAGGGAGCCGTTGCTGCCGCTGGGCCCGTTGCCGGGCGGCGAGAAGCCGGCGCTGCCGTTGCCGCCCATGCCGGCCTCGAGGCGGCAGTGGCGCACCTCGACGGCGGACGACGAGTTCGCGACCACCAGGCCGATCGAGGACTGGGCCGCGCCCGTGGTCGAGGCCGACCGCAGCTCGAGGTACTCGAGGCGGGTGAGGCTGCTCGCCGACAGGGTGCCGCCGATCGTCTGGGAGGCCGTGTACACGGCGACCTCGCTGGCCGAGCGGAGCTCCCAGTCCAGCGCGTCGTAGCCGCCGTACACGGAGACCCCGTCCTGGAACTGCAGCGTGTTGCCGCTGTAGTCGCCGGCCGCGACGTAGACGTCCACGCCCTGGGCCTGGGCCTCGTCGATGCCCGCCTGGATCGTCTGCTTCGGCTCGTCGATCGTGCCGGGGTTCGCGTCGGCGCCCGTGGTGCTGACGAACACCGCGCCGTCGCGGTCGCCGTCGATGCCGTCGCAGTCGAGGTCCACGAACAGGTCGTCGGGGACGTCGATGGCGTCGGGGTGGATCGTGGCCTGCGAGTCGTCGCAGTCGCCGCCGACCACGGCGTAGCCCGCGGGCTGCGCGCAGCCGACCGTGAGCTGCTCGTCGTCGCCGAACGTGTCGGCGTCCGCGTCGAGGAACCACGGCGTGGACTCGGGCGTGGCCGAGCGGCCGCGGGAGAACACGTCCATCGAGCCGTTCGAGTCGCTCGCGGCGAGGTTGCCGGCGTCGCTCTCGAAGGCCACCTGGGCGGCGTCGGAGGACATCGCCACGGCGGCGCTGTGCCCGCCGGCGCTGCGGCCGCAGTCGAAGGTCAGCGGCCACGTCCCGACGGCGCCGGGCTCGTCGAAGATCCCGTCCTCGTCGAGGTCGCGGTCGTGGACCAGCACGTGCTCGAACACGGCCGAGCCGGGGATCAGGCTGTGCCCGAGGGACGAGAAGGCCACGTAGCGGCCGTCGCCGGACAGGCTCGCGCCGCGGCTCGCGCCGTTGGCCTGGAGGCCGGCGGAGGTCGTGCTGACGCGCACGGTCGTGGAGTTGCCCTCGTCGAGGATGCCGTTGCCGTCGGGGTCGCGGTCGTGGACGTAGACGTCGGTGGCGCCGTTGGAGTCGCCGATCACGAGGCTCGGGTCGTCGCTCTCGAACACCACGTGGCGCCCGTCGGCCGAGGGCCTGGGGGCGCCGCTCGCGAGGAAGGTCTGGGCTCCGCCGCCGTCGACGCTGACGCGGACGGTGGTGCCGTTGACCTCCTCGAGCAGGCCGTTCCCGTCGGGGTCGAGGGCGCGCACGAAGGCGTCGCGGACGCCGTTCGTGTCGCCGGCGACGAGCGTGGTCGCGTCGCTCTCGAACGCGACGGCCGAGCCGTCGAACGACAGGACCGGGCGGTCGCTGGCGAGGTCCGCGGCCGCGCCGCCGGTCGCCAGGCTGGCGCGGACCGTCACGCCGTTGCCCTGGTCGAAGATGCCGTCGCCGTCGGGGTCGCGGTCGTGGACGAACACGTCGGCCACGGTGCCGTTGGTGTCGCTCGCGACCAGGTCGTCGGCCGCGCTGACGAAGGCCACGTAGCGGCCGTCGCCGGAGATCGAGACCGACCGGCTGGCGCCGTTGCCCTGGGCGCCGCCGGTGGCGACGCTGAGCCGGCGCGTGACGCCGTTGCCCTGGTCGAACACGCCGTTCGCGTCGGGGTCGCGGTCGTGGACGAAGACGTCCGTGGCGCCGTTGGTGTCGCCGAGGACGAGCATGGTCGAGTCGCTCTCGAAGGCGACGTGGCGACCGGTCGCGGAGACGGCGGGCGCGCGGCTCGCGGCCTCGGCCTGGAAGCCGCCGGTGCCGACGCTGACGCGCACGGTGACGCCGTTGCCCTCGTCGAGCACGCCGTTGCCGTCGGGGTCGCGGTCGCGGACGAACACGTCCGCCACGTCGTTGCCGTCGCCGGCCACGAGGTCGGCGGCCAGGCTGGTGAAGGCCACGTGGCGCCCGGTCTCGGAGAGCGCGGGCGAGCGGCTCGCGCCGGAGGCCGGGGTGCCGGCGGGCTCGACGGAGACCGCCGCGAGGCCGGCGAAGCCCTGGAAGGCCTCGCGGGTCCGGGTCACGGGGGCGCCTCCGGCGCGGGTCGCGCCGACCTGGGCCTCGGCCGCGGGGAGCAGGGAGAGAAGAACGGGAACGCAGAGGGTGGTGAACGGATGGGCCTGTCGCATGGCGCCACCTCCAGGGCATGAGGACCGATGCCGGGGTCTCGGTGGGGGACGTTCCCCCGGGCGCCGGCTCGCCGGACCCACTCAGGCGTGGTTCCGGCCCCCTCCAGCCGCCGTTCCGACCTCCCGGTCGCGAGATTCGCTGTCCCCTGCCCCGCGACAACGGGCCCGCGGCCCCTTCACCATTCCGCGGAAATCGCGCCCGGACGGCCGCGGACCCCTCCTGGAGGCCCCGGGGCGCCCCCTCTCCTCCGCCAACCCTGCCGCGGCCCCCGCGCGGCCCGCGGTTCGGCGCCCCCCGGCCAAGGCCGCGCGCGCGGGCGGGACCGGCCCCCGCGACCCCCTGGCCGCGGGCGATCCGGACGGGGGCCCGTGGCCGCGCGGCGCTCGATCGCCGTGGCGGTGGGGCTCGCGGCACCCGGGCCGGGCCGCCCCGTGGGGGGCGGCTCCGACGCGGGAGTGGGGCGGGCGCCGCCTCGAGGCGGCGCCGCGGTCCGGCCCCTCGGGGTCTAGTTCTGCAGCGAGGAGACCTTGGGGCCGATCAGGCCCTTCAGGCGTCCCATCACGTTCGAGTGGATCTGGCAGACGCGGCTCTCGGTCAGGGCCAGCATCTCGCCGATCTCCCGCATCGTGTGGCCCACCTGGTAGTACTGCTCGATGATGAACCGCTCCTTGTGGGTCAGCGAGCGCGTGATGTAGGTCATCACGTCGCGGCGGTTCAGCTCGCCGATGGGGTCCTCGGCGGTCTTGTCCTCGAGGACCTCGACCTTCTCCATCGAGCTGTTCTCGTCCTGGTCCTCCCACTTGTCGGAGAGCGAGAACATCGTCTTGGCGTGCGCGCTCTGGATCTCCTTGGCGAGCTCGCCGTGCTCCAGCTCGAGGTACTGGGCGAGCTCCGCGTGCGTCGGCTCGCGCCCGTACTGACCCTGGAGCTTCTGCAGCGCCTTGTCGATGCGCCCGGCCTTCAGGCGGACGAGGCGCGGGACCCAGTCCTGCGAGCGCAGCTGGTCGAGGATGCTGCCGCGGATGCGGGTCGTGCAGTAGGTCTTGAACTTGATGCCGCGCTCGTGGTCGAAGCCGCGGATGGCGTCCATCAGGCCGAACAGGCCCGCGCTGATCAGGTCGTCGAGCTCGATCGACTTCGGCAGGGTCTGCAGGAGCCGCTCGGCGATGTGCCGCACCAGGGGGTAGTGCAGCTCCATCAGCGCGTTGCGCATCGTCTCGAGGCGCGCCTTGTCGACGGGCTTCTTGCCCTTGGCCTTGCGGTAGAGCTCCCAGACCTCCTCGGTCGGCATGTCGACCAGCTCGTCGCGGTCGGGCCACCGGAAGGCCTTCTTGCGCGCGGGCCGGGTCGCGGTCTGGCGCTTCGCCCCGGAGGTCCCTGTCTTCGGCTTCGCGGCGCTCGCGCGCTTGCGCGCGGGCGCCGGCAGCGCTGCCGGCGGTTCGGCCTTGGCCTTGGTGGCCTTGGGCTTCGCGGCCGCCTTCGACTTCGCCGCGGGCCTGGCCTTCGCGGCCGCCTTCTTCTTGCCCGCCCCGGTCTTCGCCCGGGTGCTGCTCGCCTTGCGGGTCGTGGCCTTCTTCTTGCCCGCGGAGGACTTGGTCCCCGACGGGCTCGCGGCCTGGGTCTTCTTCTTCGCCGTCCGTGCCTGGGTCTTCACCACGGTCTTCGCCTTTGCCTTCGTCTTCGCCTTGGCCTTGGTCTTTCGACTCCCGGCTCGGGTGGTTCGGGCGTTGGCGCGCTTGTTCGCGGCGGATTTCCTCGCTGCCATCTGGTTTCGCGCCTCGACGAATCGACCCTTGCTTCGAGTTTCCCTGTCCTGGTCCCGCGCGTCCGGCTCAGAAGCTCATGAGCGAGTGGATCGGGACGTCCCCCAGGCGGCTCCTCCCGTCGAGGAAGCCGAGCTCGATGACGAAGCAGCAGGCCACGGGCTCGCCGCCGATGCGGCGCACGAGCTTCAGGCCCGCTTCCATCGTCCCGCCGGTTGCCAGGAGGTCGTCGACCATCAGCACCCGGCGGGCCCCGTCGACGGCGTCGACGTGGATCTCGATGGTGTCGGTGCCGTACTCGAGCTCGTACGACTCCGACGCGGTCTTCCAGGGGAGCTTGCCCGGCTTGCGGATGGGCACGAAGCCCTTGTTCAGCCGGTCGGCGAGCGCGGTGCCGAAGATGAAACCGCGCGACTCGATGCCGCAAACCAGGTCGTAGCTCGACGGATCCACCGCCTCGACCATCGCGTCGATGGTCGCCCGCAGGCCCTCGGGGCTCTGCAGCAGGGGCGTGATGTCCTTGAACAGGATGCCCGGCTTCGGAAAGTCCGGGACGTCCCGTATGTAGCGGTCGAGCAAGCTCTCCTCCGGGGGGCGTCGCGATCGCCTCGGGGAGCACCGGCCCGCACCCGGGGAAGGCGCGGAGGAGGGGCCTGGACGAACGCGGGGAAACTCGTGATCGGCAGAGTCCAGTGGGCTCCTGAAGCCTTGTCTACATCTCCTCCGGAGCGGCCAGGCCCAGGAGCCGCAAGCCGTTGGCGACAACGGACTTGGAGGCGCGTATCAGAAGCAGGCGCGCGGCGCTGAGGGGGGCCTCCACGCCCAGCACGCGGTGCTCGGCGTACCACGAGTTCACCTCGCGGCACAGGGCCAGCAGGTACTGCGTGATCTCGGAGGGCTCGGCGTGCTCCCCTGCCGACCGGAGGACGTCGGGGAAGCGCCCGAGGCGGGCCAGGATCGGCGCGGCGTCGGCCAGCCGGGCGAGGTCGGCGGCGCCCTCGTCGACGCCGCCCTCGGCCGCCGCCTTGCGCAGGATCGAGGCCAGGCGGGCGTGGGTGTACTGGACGTAGGGGCCGGTCTCGCCCTCGAAGGTCAGGACCTCCTCCCAGACGAACTCGACGTCCTTGATCCGCTCGCGCTTGAGGTCGTTGAAGATCACGGCGCCGATGCCGACCTGCTCGGCGATGGCGTCGGCGTCCGCGAGGTCGGGGTTCTTCTCGGCGATGATCCGCCGGGCCTCCTCCGCGGCGCGGTCGAGCACGTCGTCGAGGAACACGACGCGGCCCTTGCGCGTGCTCATCTTGCCCTCGGGCAGCCGCAGCATGCCGAAGTCGACGTGCTCCATGCGGCTCTCCCAGTCGAGCCCCATGCGGTGCAGCACGCCCTTGAGCTGGCGGAAGTGCAGGCGCTGCTCGCCCCCGACGACGTACAGCGCGCGGTGGAACTCGTAGAGCTCCCAGCGGTGGAGCGCCGCCGCCAGGTCGCGCGTCGCGTACAGCGTGGTGCCGTCGCTCTTGCGCAGCAGGCACGGCGGCATGTTGGGGTCGAGCGACGTCAGGTCGACCACCAGCGCGCCCTCGGAGACCTTGGTGACGCCGGCGGCCTGGATGCGCTCGACCGTCGAGTCCAGGTACGGCTCGTAGAACGACTCGCCGCGCACCTCGTCGAAGCGCACGTTCAGCCGCTCGTACAGCTTGTCGAACTCGCGCAGCGAGAGCTCCGTGATCCGCCGCCACGTGCGGCGCACCTCGCCCTCCTCGCCGCTCTCGAGCTCGCGAAACGCCGCGCGCGCCTCCTCCTCGAGCGAGTGGTCGTTCGCCTCCTCCTCGTGGTAGCGCACGTACAGCGCGAGCAGCGCCTTGATCGGGTCGGATTCCAGGTCGACCGTGTCGCCCCAGCGGTCGATCGCCGCCACGAGCTTGCCGAACTGGCTGCCCCAGTCGCCGATGTGGTTGATGCCGACCGTGCGGTAGCCCAGCGCGTCGAAGATGCGCTGCAGCGCGGCCCCGATCACCGTCGAGCGCAGGTGCCCGACCGACATCGGCTTGGCGATGTTGGGCGACGACAGGTCGATCACGATCGTCTTGCCGGCGCCCTCGTCCGAGCCGCCGTAGGCCTCGCCCTGCTCCAGCACCGCGCCCACCACGGTCCGCGCGAGGGCGCCGCGGTCGATGGTGAAGTTCAGGTACGGCCCGACGGCGCGGCCCTCGACCTCCGGGAGGTCGCCCAGGCGCTCCGCGAGGTCCGCGGCGATCTTCGGCGGCGCCTGCCGCATCGACCTGGCGAGCGGGAAGCACGGGAAGGCCAGGTCGCCGAGCGAGGCGTCGCGCGGCGTCTCGAGACGGACCTCCTCGGGGGGCAGGCCCGTGAGCTCGGCCAGGCGCGCGCGCACGCGGTCGACGAAGGTCTGGAGGGACATGGGGCGGGGCTCCGGCGGGAGGCGGGGGCCGAGGATAGCGACCGCGTCCGGCGCCCGAAGGCCCGCGGGAGCGGAACTTGTGCGCCGGCCCCGCGGACGTCCGCAGGTCGAGCCCGCGGTCCCGTTCGCCGCCGCCTCGTTCGCCGACGGGAGGGCGCGGACGCGTGGTATCTTGCCGCGCGTGCCCGCCCCGCCCCCCGACGCTCGCTCCGCGCTCGCCGCGGTGGTCTCCGTCGAGCCCTGCGGGGACGACGGCGCGCTGGTGCGGCTGCGGCCGCCCGAGGCGCTGCCGCCGGTGCGCGCCAGCCGCTTCTTCATGCTGCGGCGCGAGGACGGGACGTCCCCGCTGATCCCGCGACCGTTCTCGATCTACCGCCAGCCCGACGGCGACCTCGAGTTCCTGGTCAAGGTCATGGGCCGGGGCACGCGCGCGCTGGCCGAGGCGCCGGTCGGCGCGCCGGTGCGCGTGATCGGTCCGCTGGGCAACGGGTGGCCGACGCTCGACGGCGAGGGCGACCCGTGGGTGCTCCTCGGGGGCGGCATCGGCTGCGCGCCGTTCTACCTGGCGATCCGCCAGGCGCTGGCGGGCATGGACGGCGCCGCACCGGTGCCGCCGGAGGGCGTCACGTACCTCTTCGGGGCCGCGACCGCGGGGCTGCTGTACGACCTCGACGCCGTGCGGGCGCTCGGGGCGCGCGTCGAGCCGGCCACCGACGACGGCAGCGCCGGGTTCCGCGGCAACGTGCTGCAGCTGCTCGAGCGCCTGCAGGCCGAGGGGCAGGTGCCGCGGCGCGTGCGCCTGCTCGCCTGCGGGCCCGAGCCGATGCTGGAGGCGGTGCGCGACCACGCGCTGGACCGCGGGCTGGACTGCTGGCTCAGCCTGGAGTCGCTGATGGGCTGCGGCGTCGGCATCTGCAACGGCTGCCCCGTGCCGACCGAGCCCGAGGGGCCCCTGGGCGCGTGGCCCAACGCGAAGTGCTGCGTCGAGGGCCCGGTGTTCGAGGCGCGGGCGATCGCGAGCTGTGGCTGAGGCGCACGGGCGCCTGGCCGGGCTCGTCGTCGGCGTCGTCTGCGCGGCGCTGCTCGCCTGGATGGTCGCGCCGCGGCTGGTCGGCACGCGCCCGCGGCAGCTCGAGCTGTTCGAGCCCGACGCCGCGGAGGTCGCCGAGGCCGTCGCCGGCGCCGAGCCGCTGCCGTCGCTGACGGGGCTCGCGCGCGTGCGCCTCACCGAGGAGCAGGCCGGCAGGATCTTCTCGCTGGACCAGCCCCACGCGCAGTACGACCCGCACACGTGGTTCGCGTACCGGCCGGACCTCGACCTCTCGCGCCCGTGGCCGGACGGGAGCGGCCGCTGGCCGCTGCGCACGAACTCGCTGGGCATGCGCGAGGACGCGGAGCCGGCCACCGCGCGGCCGGACCTGCGCGTGCTCGTGGCGGGGGACTCGCACACCGACGGGGTGTGCCCGAACGAGCAGTCCTTCCCGAACCTCACGGAGGCGGCGCTGGCCGCGCGCTTCCCCGGCCGCGCGGTCGAGGTGCTGAACGCCGCCCGCGGCGGCTACACCCTGTACCAGCACCTCGGCACGCTCGAGCGCTTCGCCCCGCTCGAGCCCGACGTGTTCGTCGTCGCGGTGTACGGCGGCAACGACTTCGGCGAGGCCCTGAACCTGCGCAACTACTTCGAGCAGCACACGCCGCGCGCGGGCTCGAAGGCGTACCGCGAGCGCCTGGACCGCGCCACGCGCGCGGAGCCCGAGCTGTTCGGCCAGGCGATCCTCTCGGTGGCCTACTTCGCGGAGTTCCCGCCCCGCGCGGGGCGCGCCGTGCGCGCGTGCGTCGACGTGCTGCGCGAGATCGCCGCCCGCTGCGAGCGCGACGGCGTCGAGCTCGTCGTCGTGTACCTGCCCTCGGTGGTCGCGGCGCGGCCCGGGGACGTGCCCGACCTGGACGAGCTGCTCGGGGCGCTCGAGCTGGACCGCGGCGCGCTCGCCAGCGAGGACGCGATGGCGGACGAGCTGCTGGCGCGCGCGCGCGAGCTGGGCGCGACCGTGGTGGACGTGCGCGCCGACTTCGCCGCCGCCGCGGAGCCCTTGTACTGGGCCGGCGAGTGGCACGTGAACCCCGCGGCGCACGCGCTCGTGGCGCGCCGGCTCGAGCCCGTGCTGGCGGAGCGGCTCGGGCCGCGCTGAGTCAGCGCGCCCCCTCGATCGCCAGGCGCCCGCGCACCTCGTCGATCGCCAGGCGCAGCGCGTCTGCGTTGGGCCCGTCGGGGTCCAGCTCGAGCGCCTTCTCCAGGTAGGCGAGCGCGTTGGCGTGGTCGCCGAAGCTCGCCAGCAGCGCGCCGAGGTTGTAGTGCGCCTCGTAGCTGTCGGGCAGCAGCGCGCAGGCCTGGTGCAGCGACGCGGCGGCCTTCTGCAGGTCGCCGAGCTGCGCCTGGACCTTGCCGCGCTGCACGTAGGCGTTGCCGTTGTCGGGGTCCAGCGCGAGCGCGCGCTCGAGCCAGGGCAGCGCGTCCTCGAAGCGCCGCGCGCGCGCGTGCACGATCCCGAGCTGGACCATGGCCTGGACGTTGTCGGGGTCCAGCTCGAGCGCGCGGCCCAGCAGCTCGCGCGCCGCCGGGTCGCGGCCCGTCTCCGAGGCGGCGATGGCCCGCCAGACCAGCGTGTCCGCCCGGTCGGGGTCGGCCTCGTCGGCGCGCGCGAAGGCGGCGTCGGCGGCGCCCCAGTCGCCGCGCCGCACGTGCACCTGGCCCAGCCCGAACCAGCCCAGCGCGAGGCCCGGGTCCAGCGCGAGCGCGCGCTCGAGGTTGGTCTGGGCCGCCTCGAGCTCGTCCTGGTGCAGCATGCACGTGCCCAGCCCCATGAGGGCCTGCGGGTCGTCGGGGAAGCCGAGCAGGATCTGCTCGAACACCGCGCGGGGCGTCTGGAAGTCGTCGAGGTCCTCGAAGATGCCGCGCCAGAAGTAGCACCACCCCTGGCCGAGGTTGGCGTGCAGGCGGTCCTCGGGCGTCGCGGGGGAGCTCTCGAGGGAGCCGACGAACGAGACCAGGGCGCGGTTCAGCCACTCGAGGTCGCGCGTGCGCCGGAAGTGCTCGAGCTCGACCTCGCCCAGCATCCACAGCGCCCGCGCCGCGCCCGCGTCGGCCTCGACGGCCGCGCGCAGCTCCTCGTCGAGGCCGCGCAGGGCGTCGAACCCGGGGTCGGCGAGGAGCCCGGACTCGAGCAGGTCGAGGGCCGGCCCCGGTCGTCCCGCCGCGAGGAAGGCGCGCGCGGCCTCGACGCGGTCCCCGGGGCGCACGACGTTGGGGTGCTCGGCGGCCCACGTCAGGAAGCCCTCGGCGGTCTCGGCGCGCCCCAGCCGGGCGCGGGCCAGCTCCAGGTCGCGCCGGACGCGGGTGCGCTCGGCGCCCTCGGGGAGCTCGCCCAGGGAGGCCTCGAGGTCGGCGAGCCCCGCCTCCACGTTCCCGGCCTCGAGGGCCGCCCGCCCGCGCTCGGCGAGCGCCGGGCCGGCGGGGTCCTCCGAGCAGGCGGTCGCGAGCACCGCGAGCAGGACCGGAGCGGGGAAACGGCCTGTCATCGTCGGGATCCTAGCCCAGGGAACCAGGCGCTCAGTACGGTAGACCTTCCCGGCGAGCCGCCGGGAGCCGCCGCGCCTGGAACGGCGGACCGCTCCGGCACGACGCTTGCCTCGGAGCAGCCCGCCCGCCTCCGCGAGCGGCTTCGCACCGCTCGCCGCGGGCTCCCGCGGGACCGCGCTGTCCCTTCCCCGATCCGCCTGACCACCGCCGAGGACATCTCCGGAACCCCCGAGATCGACCCCAGCGGCGCCGCGACCTTCGACGTCCTGAACTCCCGAGACACGCACATGGCCACGCGACCCCTCATCCTCGTCCTCGCCCTGGCGGGCCCTGCGGCCGCCGCCGCGCAGACCCCCGACGACGTCCCCGTCACCATGAAGGAGCTGGACGTCGAGGAGGCCATCCGCGAGTTCCAGGCCTTCCAGCTCCAGCTCGGCCGCTTCCGGCAGGAGATCGACGAGGGCCGCTCGGTGGCCACCGAGACCGCGCAGATCCTGGAGGAGCTGCGCGCCACCGCCGGGCCCGAGAACGACTACAACGAGGGTCCGATCCTCGAGGCGGTGACCGCCTACGTCGAGGGCCCGGTCGCCAAGCAGGTCGAGCTGGTCGACTTCCTCGAGTCCCAGCGCTACCGCATCAGCTACTACGCCAACAAGATGGCCGCGTCGCTGAAGGCCGAGGACCTGGCGCTGATCTTCGGGACCGAGGAGCAGAACCGCGCGGTGATCGGGCTGCGCGTGCGCTCGGTCGAGAACGCCCGCGCCGAGCTCGCGGAGTTCGTGGCCGGCCTGCCGCCCGACCAGCTCGACGCGCGCTCGTACAAGCCGCTGCGCAGCATGCCGCAGGAGACGCGCCGGCGCCTCGACGCGCTGGTGTGGAGCTACCAGCAGGAGCGCAACGCACTGGAACTCTCCAAGCGCCGCCTGCAGATCGTCCGCGCCGCGGCCCGCAGCGGCCGCGCGAAGGCGCCCGACGTCGAGGCCGACCTGCTGATCGGCCAGATGTTCCACGGGCTCGACCGCATCCGCCTGCAGATGAGCCTGGACCTCATGTACCTCGAGCAGCTCCTGTCGGGCTACGCGCAGACCGCGCGCACGCAGGAGATCCTGCAGGCCTTCCAGGACCTGATGGAGCTGCAGGGCACGCTCGAGGGCCCCAGCCCGGAGCTCGCCGGCGTGCTGGACTGGCTCCAGGACTCCAGCGCGCGCCGCATCTCGCTGGGCGCCCGCGACCTGTCGCGGCCCGGCCTCTCGATCCCGCGCTACTCCGACGTGCTGCGCGAGGCCGTCGAAGGCGTCTCCGAACCGCTCGACTGATCCCCGGAACACCACCCAGAGGACTCCGCCATGAACGCCTTCCTCCTCGCCGCCGCCCTCCTCGTGCCCCAGGACCCCGCCGGCCCCGACAGCGCGGCCCCGGCCTCCGCCTCCGCCGAGGTCGAGACCCTGCGCGAGCGCATCCGCTCGATGCGCATGGACCTGATCCTGGGCGGCGACAACGTCCGCAAGGCCGAGCGCGAGGCGCTCGGGTTCTACGCCCAGAAGATGGACGTCGTGGACCGCCGCCTCGACTCGCTCGACGTCGAGCTCAGCGAGCGGCGCGCCGCCTACGACATCGCCCTCGAGCGGACGCTGGCCGCCCAGACCGAGGCCGGCCGCCGCGCGGCGATGACCGACGCCACCCGGCTGCGGAGCGAGCTCGCCGAGCTCGAGTCCGAGAGCGCCATGCTCGAGCGTCGCCGCGGGCAGCTCGGCGGCCTGGTCGACTCCGTCGAGGCGCGCGGTCGCGAGCGCGAGAGCCTGGCCGCCAAGCTCGAGGCCTCGACCGACGTCGGCGACCCGCTCGGCCTGCCGCCGATGTCCGTGGGCCTCGCGCCCGACGTCCCGCTGGAGACCGAGGACCTCGTCACCGACGACGCCCTGATCGGCGACCTGCTCGAGCGCGACCCCGCGCGCGCGCGCGAGGTCCTGTTCGACCTCGACCCCGCCGGGTACTGGGATCGCTTCCCGCTGTCCCCGCCCGCCGCGGAGCTCGGCGAGGCGCTCCGGTTCCCGCTGCCCGACCTGCCCGGAAAGCGCTGAGAGCGATGCTGCGGACCTACTTCGACGCTGGCGGCCCGGTGATGTACCTGGTGCTCGTCCTGTGGGTCGTGCTGCTCGCGGGCATCCTGGACCGCGGCCTCTACGCGCTGGGTCGCGTGGCCCGGCGCCCCCTGCGCCGCCTGTCCCGGGGGCTGGCGTGCACCGGCGACCGCCGGCGGATCGCGGGCGACCTCGCGGCCGAGCGGCGGCGGGCCGAGCGCGGCCTGGACCGCATCGACGCGGTCAGCCAGCTCGCCCCCAGCGTCGGCCTGTTCGGCACGGTGCTCGGGATCTCGCGGTCGTTCTTCGCGCGCGGTGCCGAGCTCGAGATGGCCGCGTCCGAGGTGATGGCCTCGGGCCTCGCCACCGCGCTCTTCACGACCGTCGCCGGCCTGATCGTGTTCCTCGTGGGCCAGGGCTTCCTCGTGCTGTACCGCGAGTGGCTCGCCTGGGGCGAGGAGGGCCTGGCCGCCGCGCTGGAGGAGCCGAGGTGAGCCGCCGCCCCTCGCTGGCGCTGCGCGGGCTGACGCCGCTCGTCGACCTGCTGTTCATCCTGCTGTTCGCGCTGCTGGCGCTGGGCGAGACGCGCCGCGTGGAGGAGGAGCAGCTCGTCGCCGTCGAGCTGCCGGCCGTCGAGGCCGGCGCCGACGCGGTCGCTCCGGCCTCGTCCGTGGTGCTGTCGATCGACGCGGACTCGCGCGTCGTGCTTTCGTCGGGCGAGGTCGTGACCACGCGCGCCGCGCTCGACCGCGAGCTGGCCGCCGCGCTCGGCGACGGCGTGCCCGAGGAGGTCGTCGTCGCGATCCACGCGGACCGTTCCGCGCGCCACGGCGCGGCGGTCGAGCTGCTCCAGCACCTGCGCCTGCGCGGGTTCGTCCACGTCCAGCTCCTCGCCACGGGGCTCGAGGAGGGCCAGGGCCTGATGCTGGAGGGCGCGCGGTGAGCCGGCTCGCCCGCGAGCTCGTCCTGCTGGCGCTGGCCGGCGGGGTCTCCTGGTACGCGCTCCTCGG
>JAUIDW010000447.1 GCA_030428395.1 bacterium
CCCCCGCCGCGGCCTCGAGCCACTCGGCCTGAAGCGCCGCGGCCTGGAGCCGCTCGGCCTGGAGCGCCGCGGCCTGGAGCGACTCGGCCCGGCGCCCCGCGGACCGGCGCGTCGCAGGAGGCGCGTCGGGGGAGGAGCGTCGCGGGAGGCGCCTGGCGGGAGGCGCGTCGGGGTCCGGTCCGCTCGCCGTCACCTGGCCCCGCCCGGGGCGGGCGTCGCAGCCGGGGCCGGTGCCGCGGACGAACTCACGCCGCGGAGGGCGAGGGAGCGGGCGGAAAGAGTTTCGACATCCGCGGCGTCCTTCGCCCGGCCGGAACCCCCCGGCGAGCCCCCTGCAGGCCCGGGAGCGGGCTTCCGGGCCCGCGGAGACCTCTCCGGGGGTCCGACGGGCGGGCCTCCGTGCGGCGCGCAGTGTCCAGGAGCCGGGCCCGGCCCCGGCGCTGGACCGGTGCGCCCTCGGCTCCCCGGGGGTAGACTCGTTCGCGAGCCATTTCAGAAACCGGCGCGGGACGACGGCCGAACCGGCCAACCGTCGACCCCGATCGCCATCCCTCACCCTCCCAGGAGTGCTAGATGAAGAAGCCCCTCAGCCTCTTCGCGGGCGTCGCTTGTCTCGTCGCCGCGGCCATGCCGGCCACCGCGCAGAGCAACGCCGTCCCCGGAATCGACGTGGAGCTCGGTCTGCTCGACGCGGGCACGGACCTCCAGTACTGGGGACGCGTCGGCGCGTTCCCGAACGGCAGCAACGGCCTGTCGATGAGCACCACCTCGTGCAACGCCGGCTCGATCAACGTGCCGTGGTTCGCCCCGATGTCGAGCAACCACCCGCTGATCGCCTTCATGGCCGTGCGCGTGGACAACGGTCGCATCGAGCAGATCTCCGACCGCAGCTGGCTCAAGCACGGCTTCTTCGCCCTGTCGAACAGCCAGTGCTACCCCTGCCAGAACCCGAGCGGCGGCACGTTCCTGGGCGTGGGCTGCTCCGACACCTACGGCGTGGGGAACAACGGCGACCGCTTCTACCTCGGCCCGCCGGACGAGATCGACCCGTGGCTGGGCATCTGGAACCCGAGCTGCTCGTTCTTCGACGACCCGAACGACACGGGCATCTGCGACAGCCAGCGCAGCTACAACGGCAACGAGCCGAACTCGGTCAACCACCGCATGACCATCCGGGACGCCGACCTCGACGTGCCCGGCGCCAAGTTCTACTACTACGGCTACTACGTGATCCGCAGCGAGCCGGAGAACGTGCGCGGCAACAACGGCAACTCGCGTGAGTTCCGCCCGAACTGGACCGGCGCCGCCTGGCAGGTCCCGACGACCGGCTTCTCGAACCCGCACGTGCAGGGCACCGTCCTGCAGCGCTGGCCGGGCGCCACGATCACGTCGGGTATGAACGACGTGAACAACCCGGGCACGCCCGACGACGGGCGCGTGTACATCGGCCTCACCGTCACCGACAACGGCAACGGCACCTGGCACTACGAGTACGCGCTGCACAACCGCGACAACGATCGCGGGATCGCGGCGTTCCGCCTGCCCACCGACGCCGGCACGGTCGTCACGAACCCGAGCTTCCGGGACATCGACCAGGTCGCCAACGACTGGACCTTCAGCAACAACGGGTCCGAGATCGCCTGGACCACCGCGAACAACCCGCTGCGCTGGAACACGATCTACAACTTCTCGTTCGACGCGAACACGCCGGGCGCCGCCTCCTCGGCCACGCTCGACCAGTTCGACCCGGGCACGGGCGCCAACGCCTTCCCGGTCTCCGTCACCGCCCCGCTGGGCGGCACGAGCACCACGGTCACGTACTGCCAGGGCAAGCAGAACTCGCTCGGCTGCGTCCCGTTCATCACCTTCAGCGGCCAGCCCAGCGTGTCCGCGACCGCGCCCTTCCAGGTGCGCGCCAACGACATGATCCCGGGCGAGATCGCGCTGATCTCCTACGGCCTGAACGGTCGCTCGAACCTGGGCTTCCACAACGGCACGCTCTGCGTGAAGGCCCCGCTCCAGCGCCTGCTGCCGGCGAAGGTCGCCAACAACAACGGCACCCCGCCCTGCTCCGGCATCATCAACATCAACTTCAACAACCGGATCCAGAGCGGCAACGACCCGCTGCTGACCGTCGGCCAGCAGGTCAACGCTCAGTACCGCGGGCGTGACGCCGCCCTCGGCGACGGCTTCGGCGACAGCCTGACCGACGGTATCGAGTTCATCGTCGGCCCCTGACGCCGGCTCCACGAACGATCCAGCGAGCGGGGTCGCCTTCGGGCGGCCCCGCTCTCTCGTTGGGCCCCGGAATCGTCCGGCGAGACTCTCCGACGCCACTCGACCGGGCGCGGCCCCCGCTGCGCCCCCGCGCGAGCGGCCTGGCCGCGGTCCGACCGGCGCGAGCGACGAGGCGCCCGGCGGGCGCTGCCGCGCGCCCGGAGGGGTGCCAGGGCAAGCGGCGCCGCGGGGCCCCTCCGCGATCGGGAGCGGTCGGGCTACACTCGTCCGATCCACGGGCGCGCCCCCTCCGGCCCCGCCGGGCGCGCCCCCGACGCATTCCCTCGGTATTCCCTACATGAAGAAGCTCCTCGCCCTCCCCCTTGCCCTGGCCGCGGCCGTCCCCGCTGCGGCGCAGTCCAACACCGTGGACGGGCTGAACGTCCAGCTGGGCATCCTCGGAGGCATCGCCGCCCTCGGCCGCACCGGCGTGTACCCCGCCGGGGTCAACGGGCTCTCGATGTCGACGACCTCCTGCAACAACGGGGACGTGAACGTCCCCTGGTTCGCCGCGATGGACGAGGAGCACCCGTTCATCGCCTTCCTGGTCGTCCGGGAGTCGGGGGACCGGTTCGAGCAGATCTCGGACCGCAGCTGGCTGAAGCACGGCTTCTTCGCGCTGTCCAGCAGCCAGTGCACGCCCTGCCAGAACCCGACCAACGGCGACTACCTGGGCGTCGGATGCTCGGACACCTACGGGATCGGGACGAACGGCAGCCGCTTCGACCTCGGGCCGCCCGAGGAGATCAACCCGTGGCTGGGCACGTGGAGCGCGTTCTGCTCGTTCTTCGACGACCCCGGCGACACCGGGAACTGCGACGGATCCCGTAGCTACAACGGGAACGAGCCCAACGGCGTGAACCACCGCGTCGTCGTCTCCGACCAGGACCTGCTGGTGCCCGGCAACTTCTACTACGCCGCCCACTACGTGGTGGCCGGCGAGGCCGAGGCCAACCGCACCGACAACATCGGGCACAAGCCGATGTTCCCCTCCTGGAACGGCAGCTCGTGGAGCGTGAACTCTTCGGGCAACGTCCAGCACGGCCCGATCCTGGACCGCTGGCAGGGCGCCACCGTTTCCAGCGCCATGCCCGCCAGCGACGGCCGCGTGTACCTCGGTGCCAAGGCCACCGACAACGGCGACGGGACG
>JAUIDW010000062.1 GCA_030428395.1 bacterium
CGAGAACCGCTGCCTGGACTGCCACGCCGGGATCGAGGCCATGCACCCGGAGGCGGCGCTCTCCTGCGTGGACTGCCACGGCGGCGACGCCACGGCGGCGCGCAAGCGCGAGGCGCACGTCGCGCCGCCGGGGGACCCCCCGGGGGACGAGCGCGTCGCCCCGCAGGACGAGGCCCTGGCCTGGCGGCGCTTCCGCAACCCGATGGACCTGCGCGTCGTGGACCGCACGTGCGGCACGTGCCACGCCGCCGAGTGCGCCGACCTGTTCGTCAGCCTGCACGGCACGACCGCGGGGCACCTCTCCGACGGCTACTACGAGGCCGGCGTCCTGGAGGAGAAGGAGTCGCCGTTCGGCGTCTTCGGCGTCCCCGGCCACCGCGTGAACGGCGGCGCGCGGCGCTCGCTCGTCCAGGTCCCGCCGTTCATGGACCACCTGCCGCGCGACTCGCTCGCCACGCACTTCACGGACCTGGCGCGCAAGGAGTGCATGCAGTGCCACCTGTGGTCGGAGGGGCGCGCCGTGCGCGGGCGCGTCGGCTTCGACGGCGACTACCGCGGGCAGGGCTGCGCGGCGTGCCACGTCGAGTACGCCCTGGACGGCCTGACCGAGACCGCCGACCGCAGCGTCCCGCGCAACGAGCCCGGCCACCCGCGGCTCCACGCCATGACCGCGGCGCCGACGACGGACACGTGCACGAGCTGCCACTACGGCGACGCCTCGATCGGGCTGCACTTCCGCGGCCTGTCGCAGCTGCCGCCGGGCGCGCCGGGGGGACCGGACATCCCGGGGACGACCGACCGGCTGCTGAACCGGACGTACTACCTGCGCGACGCCGCCACGACGCCCCCGGACGTGCACCACGAGCGGGGCATGCACTGCATCGACTGCCACACGCAGGGCGACGTGATGGGGGACGGGCTGCTGCACGAGAAGATGGAGCACGCCGTCGAGATCTCCTGCCAGGCCTGCCACGGGACCTTCACGGAGCCGAGCACGCTGCGCACGGAGCGCGGCACGCGGCTCGAGCACCTCGTGCGCGAGGGCGAGGACGTCTGGCTCGTCAGCAAGGTGACCGGCGAGCGCCACCGCGTGCCCCAGGTCGTCCACGTGCTGGACCCCGAGAGCCCCGAGCACGACCCGGTGGCCGCCGAGGCCATGACGGCCGAGCACGCGGGCGTCGAGTGCTACACGTGCCACTCCGGCTGGAACGTCAACTTCCTGGGCTTCCACTTCGACCGCAACGAGTCCCTGTCGCAGCTCGACCTGCTGTCGGGCCTGCGCACGCCGGGGCGCGTCACGACGCAGGAGAAGGTCTTCGCGACGTGGAAGAGCTTCTACGCCGGCCGCAACGAGGCGGGGCGCGTGGCGCCGTACCTGACCGGGTTCTCGACCATGGGCTCGGTGCGCGATCGCGACGGCGAGCTGGTGCTCGACCAGGAGCTGCCGGTGACGGCCGCGGGCCTGTCCGGCCTGACGATGGTGCACCACCAGATGCACACGGTGCGCCCGACGGCGCGGTCGTGCGTCGAGTGCCACCGCAGCTCGGCGACGTGGGGCCTGGGGTCGGCGAACTTCCGCCTGGCGCGTCGGCTGGCCTTCGTGGCCGACCGCCGCGGGATCGAGGTCGTCGTGCTGGACCGCGCCAGCCTGGCCGCGTCCACCGCGCTGGCGAAGGTCGTGCTGCCGGACGTGGTCGACCTCGAGCTCGACGTCGACCCGCTGCGCGGCGAGGCGCGCCACCTGTACGCCACGGAGGGCTACCGCGGCCTGCACGTCCTCGACGTCGCGGACCCGACCGCGCCGCGGCGGCTGGCGTTCCGGGCCACCGTGAACCCGCGCGGGATGCACCTGGCGGGGCGGCACCTGTACCTGGCGGACGGCGTCGGCGGCCTGCGCGTGTTCGACGTGTCCGCGCCGGCGGCGCCGCGCCAGGTCGGGCACGTGCCCACAATCGACGCCCACGAGGTGGTGGTGCAGTGGCCCCACGCCTACGTCGCCGACGGCCCCGGGGGCCTGGCGATCGTCGACGTGCGCGACCCCACCGCGCCGCGCGTGGTCGGCGGGCTGAACGTCGCCAGCGACCCGCGCGAGGCGGACGCGGCCGTCGACGTCGGCGTCCTGTTCCAGTACAGCCGGCCCGTGGCCCACCCCGAGGGCGACGAGCGCACCGCGGACGTGCGCACGGGGGCGCGCATGCTGTGCGCGGTGCTGGACGAGAACGAGGGCCTCGTGCTGGTCGACGTCACCGAGCCCGCGCGCCCGTTCGTCCTGAGCCCCCGGCCGGATCGCGACACCGGGACGCGGCGCCGCCGCCGCGGGGTGCGCTGGCTGGCGCTCGAGGTGCGCAGCCACGTGGACCTGGCCGAGGCGCAGGGCGGCTCGCGCACCCGCGAGCGCGACTACGTGTACGCCCTGCGCGAGCGCGAGTCGCGCGTGGTGGACCCGCTGGCGGACCTGGTCGTGATCGACGTGGACGACCCGCGGCGCCCGCGCCCGGTCGCGAACCTGGCGACGGGCCAGGCGAACGAGTCGCTCGCGCTGGTGTCCGTCTACAACCCGCCGTTCCTGCAGACGATCGCCTTCACCCCGAACGAGGAGGGCGTCGCCGCGGCGGACGTCACGGTGTCGGCCGAGCCCGCGCAGCTCGGCGCGATCGCGGCGCTGCGCAACGGCTACCTGGTCGCGGTCGAGGAGTTCCCCCTGGACCGCATGCTGGACGAGGACGGCACGCCGCTGAAGGACGTCAGCCACCCCGGCTCGCGCTGGTTGACGCTGGACGAGGTGCGGCGCGTGCTCGACGTGCCGGCGGAGCGCCTGGGCACCGACCGGCGCGGGGTCGACGCGCCCGCGCCCCCGGGGGCCGCCGCGCGGCTCTTCCTGCTCGAGCACGACGCCGACGGATCGGGCGTGCTCGAGGGCGACGAGCTGCACGCCTCGTCCGCGGTCGCCGCCGACGCCGACCGCGACGGACGCGTCACGCTGGGCGACCTGGCGTGGCTCGCCGGGGTCGCGCCCCGCGAGTCGTCCGAGGCCGTCCCGCCGGCGGTCTTCCTGCACACGCGGGTGGACGCCGACGGCGACCTGTCGCGGCTGCTGGACGGGGTCGACCCGTTCGCCTTCGACCGCGACGGCGACGCCCGGCTGGAGCGGGAGGACGTGCGCCGGGCGTTCTTCCTGGCCCTGGACCTGGACGGCGACGAGCGGCTGTCGCCCGACGAGTGGTCGCGCTACCCCGGCGCCGCCCGCGAGGTCCGCTGGGGCGGCGAGCCGGCCGCGCGCCTCTTCCGCGGGGTGGACGCGAACCGCAGCGGCAGCCTGACGCTGCGCGAGTTCCGCGTGGCGGAGGAGGAGTGGCTCGTCCTCGACGCCGACGGCGACGGCTGGGTGCAGCTGCCGCCGGACCCGCAGCCGTGGCTCGCCCAGCGCGGCTTCGTGCCGCCGCGCTCGGAGTGGCCCACGCGCCGCGAGGACGTCTCGGGCCTGCCGCCGGGCATCACGACCGAGCGCGTGCTCGAGGTCTTCGACCGCAACCGCGGCGGGACGCTCTCGAAGCGCGAGCTGAAGCGCCGCCCCGACCTCTTCGTCGAGTTCGACCGCGACGGCGACGACGTGGTGACGCGCGACGAGATCGACCGCCGCGTCGACCTGGTCGCGCGCCAGGGCGTCGAGGTCACCGCCGACGCCTTCGTGCCCCGCTGGGACCTCGACGGCGACGGCCGCGTCGAGCCCGACGAGCTGCCGCCCGAGGTCGTGCTGCGCGCGCTGCGCGAGCGCTAGCGGCGCGTCAGTCGAGCGGCTCGACGGGCTCGGCGGTGCGCCGGCGCGCCTCGACGTGCGCGCCGTTCGAGTGGATCGGCCTCCACTCGCCGGACTCCAGCCGACGCCAGTTGCGGAAGTCGAAGTGGACGCGCTGCACGCCCTTCGTGCGGTGCAGGTCCGCCTCCATGCTCTCGATCTTGGACCTGTCCACGGGCACCGCGGCGGAGCCGCCGGTGTGGTGCAGCTCGCCCGTCATGCGGACGATGCCCTTGGTGCACGTGAAGCTGGTCTTCTGGAGGTCGATCCAGTGCTTGGCGATGATCGATCGCAGGCGCGATCGGATCTGGGTGTCGGACAGGTCGGCCACGGTTCCTCCCGATGCCTGGGAATCCACTCCGCGCCGCGGCGGCGCAGGCCCGGTTTCGGCGCGCGGAGGAGCGGCGGTGGAGCGCGGCGCGCTCGCGCTGCGTAAGAAGCCGGCGCCGGCGTTCGGGTTCGGTAACCGACCCGCGCGGCGGGCCTACGGGCACCGGCGCGGGCGGCGCGGTCCGCGCGGGCCCGGCCCTCCGGCGACCCCGTCCGCCACGCCGCCGCGGCCCCTCGCCCCCGTGTTCCCCCTCGCCCGGGAGACCGCCATGCGCTCCGCTCCGACCGCCGCTCTGCTCGCCGCCCTCGCCGGCGCCGCGTGCTCCGCCGACCCCGCGCGCTTCGTGCCGCCGCGTCTCGAGCCGCCGCGTCTCGAGCCGGTCGGAGTCGAGGCGCCGTCCGCGTCCGGTGGGCGCCGCGCGGCTCCGGCCGTCTCCGCCGCGTCGGCGCGGGCTCCCGCGGCCGCCGCGGGACCTCGGTCCGTCGCGGCGCCCCGGATCGCTCCGGGAGGGCGCCTGCCGGAGAGCTCCGCCGGGGGCGCGGGCGCGCCGGTGCTGGTGGCGTACGACGTGCGGTTGCTGACGACCCCGGTGCGCGACTTCCCCGGCCCGCGTCTCGGGCTGACCGCCTCGGGGTTCGAGCCCCGGGAGGAGGAGCCCGCGGAGCCTCGCGCCGCGGTCGACGGCGACACGCTGCTGGCGCTGGTCGAGGAGAACGTCGCCCCCGACACGTGGGACCTGGAGGGCCGCAGCCTGGCGCTGCACCGGGGCGTGCTGCTCGTGCGCCAGACCCCCGACGTCCACCGCCGGCTGGCCGTGCTCCTCGGCCGCCTGGGCGCGTTCTGAGCCCGGCGCGCCCCCGGATTCCGCCGGCGGCCGTGTCCCGCGTCCACGCCTCCGGCACCATGGGGGCGTGCAGGGGATCCGGCGCTCGGCGATGCAGCGGCTGCAGGGCGAGCAGCACTTCCGGTGGCGGGGCGGCGACGTCTCGCGCATCGAGGGGCTGACCGACGCCGTGTTCGCGCTGTCGCTGACGCTGCTGATGGTGTCGGTGGAGGTGCCCGGCTCCTACGCGGAGATGCGCCAGGCGTTCTTCCAGCTGCCGGCCTTCCTCGCGTGCTTCGCCGTGCTGGTCTGGTGCTGGTACCACCACTTCATCTACCACCGGCGCTACGGGCTCGAGAACGTGCCGACCGTGTTCCTGAACGCGGCCTTCCTGTTCCTCGTGCTGCTGTACGTCTTCCCGCTGAAGTTCCTCTTCACGCTGCTGCTCGGCCGCTTCCTCGGACTGGACGTCGGCGCGGTGCCGACGATCGAGTCGCACCAGTGGCCCGAGCTCATGCTGATCTACAGCGGCGGGTTCACCGGGATCTTCCTGCTGCTCGCGGCGATGTACGGCTACGCCTGGCGGCGGCGCGAGACGTTCGAGCTGGACGAGCTGGAGCGCTTCGTCACGCGCTCGGCGATCCAGAGCCACCTGCTGTCGGCGTCCTTCGGCGTGGTGTCGCTCGCGCTGGTGCTGACCGACCCCGGCTGGGCCCCCTGGGCGGGGCTCGTGTACGCCCTCATGGGGCCGCTCCACGGGCTGCGCGGGTACCTCACCGGACGCGCGCTGGAGAGGCGCCTGGCGGCCGCGGGGGAGGCGGGCGCGGGCGCCGCCGCGGGGGCCCGCTCCGACCGCGCCGGACCTTCGACGTAAGCGACCGCGAGCGAACGGGTTGCACCTTCGAGGGCGACCGCGGGGGGGGCGATCTGTTAGGCTCTCGCGCCCCCATGGCCGCACCCTTCGACACTCCCGGAACCCCCTCCCCGGGCGCCCCGCGGACGGCGCCCGGCGCGCCCCCGCGCGGGGTCTCCGCCGGGGCCCGCAAGCCGTCCTGGCTGAAGGTCCCGCTGCCCGGCGGGGAGGGCTACGCGCGCCTGAAGCGCCTGACCCGCGAGCTGAAGCTCCACACGGTCTGCGAGGAGGCCCGCTGCCCCAACGTCGGCGAGTGCTGGAAGGGCGACCACGCCACCATGACGATCATGGTGCTGGGCGACGAGTGCACCCGCCGGTGCCGCTTCTGCGCCGTCAAGACGGTCGAGCGGGCCGCCCCGCCCGACCCCGACGAGCCCGCCCACGTGGGCGAGGCCGTGGGGCGCATGGAGCTCGACTACGTCGTCCTGACCAGCGTCGACCGCGACGACCTGGCGGACGGCGGGGCCGGCCACTACGCCGACTGCGTGCGGGCGATCCGCGCGCGGGCGCCGCGGACGGTGGTCGAGACGCTGATCCCCGACTACGTCGGCGCGCCGCTCGCGGCCCTGATGGAGGCGCGCCCCGACGTGCTGGCCCACAACGTCGAGGTCGTCGACCGGCTCCAGCGACGGATCCGCGACCCGCGCTGCAGCTTCGAGGGCTCCCTCGAGGTCCTGCGCCAGGCGAAGCGCCTCGACCCGACCGTGTTCACGAAGTCCTCCCTGATGGTGGGTCTGGGCGAGACCGGGGACGAGACCCTGGACGCCTTCCGCCGCCTGCGCGACGCCGGGGTCGACTTCCTGACCGTGGGGCAGTACCTGCGGCCGACCGCGAACCACGCCCCGGTCCGCGAGTACGTCACGCCCGAGCGCTTCGACGAGCTGCGCGCGGCCGGGGAGCGGATGGGCTTCTGCTACGTCGCCGCGGGGCCCCTGGTCCGCTCGAGCTACAAGGCCGGCGAGTTCTTCGCCGCGCGCCTCGTCCGCGAGCGCCGCGCCCGCGGGCCGGCCTCGAACCGCGACGCCACGCCGGAGAATCCCGCATGACCGCCACGCAACCCGTGTCCGTGATCGAGCCGGACGGGACGACCCAGGGGCACGACCCCGGGCTGTCCGACGAGGGCCTCCTGCACGCCTACCGGACGATGCTGACGGTGCGCGCGTTCGACGACACGTGCATGAAGCTCCAGCGCGCCGGCCGCATCGGCTTCTCGATCCCCAACAAGGGCATCGAGGCGACGCAGGTGGGCGCCGCCAGCGCGCTGCGCCGCACCGACTGGCTGTTCCCGAGCTACCGCGACTTCGGCATGGCGCTGTACCACGGCGTCGAGCCGGTCGAGATGATGCACAACATGTACGGCAACGCGCGCGACACCTCGAAGGGTCGCCAGATGCCCGTGCACTTCAGCTTCCTGGACCCGATCCACTTCTACTCGATCTCGTCGCCCATCGGCACGCACCTGCCCCACGCGGTCGGCGCGGCGTATGCCATGAAGGTGCGGGGCGAGGACAAGGTCGCCCTGGTCAGCTTCGGCGACGGCGGGACGTCCAGCCTGGGCTTCCACTCCGGGATGAACTTCGCCGGCGTGTGGAAGGTCCCGGTCGTGTTCCTGTGCCAGAACAACGGCTGGGCGATCTCGTGCCCCTCCGAGGCCCAGACCGCCTCGGACGGCTACGCCGTGAAGGCCATGGCCTACGGCATGCCCGGCGTGACGGTCGACGGCAACGACCTGCTGGCGGTGCGCCAGGTGGTCTCGGAGGCCGTCGAGCGCGCCCGCGCCGGCGAGGGCCCGACCCTGATCGAGGCGCGCACGTTCCGCATGGGCGGGCACTCGACCTCGGACGACCCCACGCGGTACGTCCCCGCGGAGCTGCTGGCGGAGTGGGAGGAGCGCGACCCCGTGGCCCGCTTCGAGCGCTACCTCGAGGCCCGCGGCCTGTGGAAGCCCGAGGACCGCGACCGCCTGTACGCGGAGGCCGCCGCGAAGGTCAACGCGGCCGCCAAGGAGGCCGAGGGCGTCGGCCCGCCCGCGCTCGAGTCCATCTTCACCGACGTGTACGCCGACGTGCCCGCGCACCTGCGGCGCCAGGGGCAGGCCACGTTCGACCTGGCGCGCCGCAAGGGCGACGCCGCCGCCGGCGACGGCGAGTTCCCCCTCTGAATCCTCCGTCCCGGAGCGCATCCCCCCAACCCGCCCGCGGCGAGACGCAACCATGCCGACCCTGACACTTGTCCAGGCCGTCAACGACGCGCTGAAGACGGCCATGCGCAACGACGACTCCGTGGTCGTCTTCGGCGAGGACGTGGGCCCCAAGGGGGGCGTCTTCCTCGCCACCGAGGGCCTCACGAGCGAGTTCGGCGAGCAGCGCTGCTTCGACACGCCGCTCTCCGAGGACGGGATCGTGGGCACCGCCGTGGGCATGGCCATGAACGGCCTGCGCCCGGTGGCCGAGATCCAGTTCCAGGACTTCATCTTCCCCGCCTTCGACCAGATCGTCAGCGAGGCCGCCAAGCTGCGCTACCGCTCCGGCGGGCAGTACACCGCGCCGATGGTCGTGCGCACGCCCTACGGCGGCGGCATCCGCGGCGGCCTGTACCACAGCCAGTCGGGCGAGGCGTACTTCTGCCACACGCCCGGCCTGAAGGTCGTGATCCCCTCGACGCCGGCGGACGCGAAAGGCCTCCTGATCGCGTCGATCGAGGACCCCGACCCGGTGCTCTTCCTCGAGCCCAAGGCGCTGTACCGCGCGGTCAAGGCCGAGGTGCCCGAGGGGCACTACACGACGCCGCTGTCCACCCTGCGGACCGTCCGCAAGGGCACCGACGTGACCGTGTTCTGCTACGGCGCGATGGTGCCGGTGTGCGAGAAGGCCGCCGAGCAGGCCGCCGCCAGCGGCACCGAGTGCGCGATCGTCGACCTGCGCACGCTGCTGCCCCTCGACGAGGAGGGCGTGCTGGAGGCCGCCAAGCAGACCGGCCGCGTCGTGGTCGTCCACGAGGCGCCGCGCTTCTGCGGCTTCGGCGCCGAGATCAGCGCGCTGATCGCGGAGAACGCGATCGAGTACATGGAGGCGCCGATCGCCCGCGTCACGGGCTTCGACACGCCCTTCCCGAACACGCTCGAACACCACTACATGCCCGACCACCGCCGCGTGCTCGACGCGATCGAGCACGTCGCGGCCTACTGAACCGCGCCCCCCACGCGAGGAACCGATGGCCCTGGAATTCAAGCTGCCCGACATCGGCGAGGGTGTCGCCGAGGGCGAGATCGTGAAGTGGCTGGTCGCCGAGGGCACCGCCGTCGAGGAGCACCAGGCGGTGGTCGAGGTGATGACCGACAAGGCCACCGTCGAGATCCCCGCGCCCGCGGCGGGCACCGTCTCGCGCATCCTGGCGAAGGAGGGCGACGTGGTGCCGGTCGGCACCGTCATCTTCCACCTGGAGACCGGCGCCGCGCCGGCGTCGAGCGCCCCCGCTCCCGCTCCGGAGCCGGCCGCGGCTCCGGCCTCACCGGCCCCCGCACCGGCGGCCGCCGCGCCCGCGCCCGCGTCCGGCGGCGCCGCGCTCGAGTTCAAGCTGCCCGACATCGGCGAGGGCGTCGCCGAGGGCGAGATCGTGAAGTGGCTCGTGGAGGCCGGCGCGACCGTCGAGGAGCACCAGGCGGTGGTCGAGGTGATGACCGACAAGGCCACCGTCGAGATCCCCGCGCCCGCCGCCGGCCGCGTCGCGGAGCTGCGCGCGAAGGAGGGCGAGGTCGTCCCGGTCGGCCAGGTGATCTTCGTGCTCGAGACCGCCGGCGCGCCGGCGGCGGCGCCCGCGCAGCCCCAGCCCGCGCACGCGGCCGCGCCCGCGGCGACCGCCGCGGCTCCGGCGCGCGCGAGCAACGGGAAGGTGCTGGCCGTGCCGAGCGCCCGCCGCGTCGCGCGCGAGCTGGGCATCGACCTCGCGCGCGTCTCCGGCTCCGGCCGCAACGGCGTCGTGCGCCGCGCGGACGTCGAGGCCTTCGCCGCCTCGGGCGACTCCGCCGCTCCCGCCGCGGCGCCGGCCGCGAAGGCCGCCGCTCCGGCGCCCGCCCCGATGCCGACCGGGATCGAGGAGAAGCGCGTCCCCTTCCGCGGGGTGCGCCGCAAGATCTCCGAGGCGATGGTGCGCTCCAAGCACACCGCCGCGCACTTCACGGTCGTCGAGGAGATCGACGTCACGGAGCTCGTCGAGCTGCGCGAGCGCGCCAAGTCCATGGCGGACGAGCTCGGCGTCAAGCTGACCTACATGCCCTTCATCATGAAGGCGACGGCCGCGGCGCTGACGCGCTACCCGCAGCTGAACAGCAAGCTGGACGAGGACGCGCAGGAGGTCGTGACCTACTCCGCCATCAACCTCGGCATCGCCGCCGACACCGACGCGGGCCTGATCGTGCCGGTGATCCGCGACGTGCAGGCCAAGGGCATGGCCCAGCTCGGCCTCGAGCTGCGCGACCTGGCCGAGCGCACGCGCTCCGGCAAGGTGCGCTCCGAGGAGCTGAAGGACAGCACGTTCACCATCACGAACGCGGGCAACATCGGCGGCATCCTGGCCACGCCGATCATCAACTTCCCCGACGTCGCCATCCTGGGCGTCAACCGGATCGTGAAGCGCCCGGGCGTGGTCGACACGCCGGAGGGCGAGGTCATCGAGGTGCGCAAGTACATGAACCTGTCGCTCAGCGTGGACCACCGCCTGGTGGACGGCGCCGACGCGGCGCGGTTCCTGGTGCACATGAAGCGGCTCCTCGAGAACCCGGGCCTGCTGGCCCTGTAGGGACGCGCCCCGGCCCATGGAACGGGTGCTCGCGACCGACGGGACGCTGGTGGCGGAGGACCCGGCGCTGTCGCCGGAGCGCCTGCGCGAGCTGCTCGAGCACATGCTGCGCGTGCGCTGCGTGGACGAGCGCATGCTGAAGCTCCAGCGCGCCGGCCGCGTGGGCTTCGTGGGCACGGCCAAGGGCCTCGAGGCCACGCTGATCGGCTCGGCCGCGGCGCTGGGCGGCCGCGACTGGCTGTGGTCGGGCCTGCGCGAGGGCGGCGCCGCGCTGATGCGGGGCCTGCCGCTGGCGGAGTACGTCGCGCAGATGTACTGCAACGCCAACGACACGGCCAAGGGCCGCCAGATGTGCAACCACTTCCAGCACAAGGGGTCGCACTACCCGAGCTGGTCGTCCTGCATCGGCACGCAGATCCCGCACGGCGTCGGCGCGGCCTTCGCGACGAAGCAGCGCGGCGAGGACGCGGTCCACGGCATCTACTTCGGCGACGGCGCGACCAGCTCGAACGGCTTCCACTCGGGCATGAACTTCGCCGGGGTGTGGAACGTGCCGGCCGTGTTCGTCTGCGTGGACAACGGCTGGGCCATCTCCGTGCCCTCGAGCGCCCAGACGGCCTCGGAGTCCTACGCCGACAAGGGCGTCGCCTACGGCGTCCCGGGCACCGAGGTCGACGGCAACGACGTGCTCGCCTGCCTGGGCGCCATGGGGGCGGCCGTCGAGCGCGCCCGCGCCGGCGAGGGGCCGAGCCTGCTCGTGCTGCGCACCTACCGCATGCTGGGGCACTCGAGCTCCGACGACCCGTCCAAGTACCGCGACGACGCCGAGGTCTCGGCCTGGGCGGCGCGCGACCCGATCGAGCGCTTCGAGCGCTTCCTCGTGGCCCGCGGCGTGCTGGCCGAGGGCGAGCGCGCGTCCCTCGAGGCGGAGCTGCTGGCCGAGATCGACGCCGTCATCCACGAGCAGGAGGCGGCGCCGCCGATGCCCCTGAAGACGCTCGTGGAGGACGTCTACGCGGAGGTGCCCCGCCACCTCCGGCGCCAGTACAACGCCTTCATCGCGGTCGCCGAGCGCCACGGCGAGGCGCAGCCGGGCGACGGCGCCTTCCCGCTCTGACCGCGGCCGCGGCCGGGAGCGCCGACCCGCCCCGCGCGCTCCCCCGGCGGGGCTCCGCGCGCGCTCGCCGGACCCTCTCGAGCGTCCTGGCGGGGGATTTCCGGCCGGCCGACCGGCCCGGATCCGCTCCCCGGGGGGCTCGCACCGGCGCTCGAGGGAGCACGGGGCTCCCGCGGCCGCCCACCCCGGCGCCCACCGGAGCGCCCGGGGTGCATCCGCCGGGCTCCCCGCCGCGAAGGACTCTCCGACCGGAGAGCCCACCCTTCTGCGTGGAAGGATGGCCGGCGCGAAGCGAAGCACTACCCTAGTCTCGGGTCCCTTCATGAACTCGACCCTCCCGGGCACCGCGCGACCGCCCCGCACCGCGGCTCGCACCGGAAGGTCTCCCCGAAGTCGAACCTTGAGCGCCGAAGAGCCGACCATCCTTCAGCGCGTCGCCGCCGGTGACGCCGCTGCCGTCCGCGAGTGCCTGGACCGCTACGGTCCCCTCGTCTGGTCCATCGTCAGGGGGCAGCTCCCGGACACTGCCATGGCCGAGGACCTGGTCCAGGAGATCTTCATCGACGTGTGGAAGAGCGCCGAGCGGTTCGACCCCTCGGTGGCCTCCGAGGCGACCTTCGTCGCCACGATCGCCCGTCGCCGCTGGATCGACCGCCGCCGCCAGCTCTCGCGCCAGCCCGAGGTCGAGGTCGTCGACGAGGCCCGGCTGGTCGAGACCTTCGACGGGCTCGACAGCGTCGACGTCAGCGACGAGGCCCGGCTGGCGCGCGAGGCGATCGCCGAGCTGCGGCCCGAGCAGCGCCGCGTGCTGCTGATGTCGATCGTCGGCGGGCTGAGCCACGGGCAGATCGCCGAGAAGACCTCGCTGCCGCTCGGCACGGTCAAGAGCCACGTCCGCCGCGGCCTCGAGCGCGTCCGCGCGCTCCTCGACGCCCCGCGCCGGGCGGGGGAGGTGCGCGCGTGAGCGACCGACGTGCGATGGACGAGGTACTCGCCGAGCTGCTGGCCGACCATGCCGTCGGTCAGCTGGACCCGGGTCGCGAGCGCGAGCTCGCGGACCGCACCCGCGGCCTGCCCTTCGACGAGGCCGAGAGCTTCGACCGCGCCGCGGCCGCCGTGCACCTGGCGTTCGCCTCGGCGGACCTGCAGCCCCTGCCCGAGGGTCTGCGCGCGCGCCTCGAGCGCCAGGCGGACGCCTGGTCCGTCCCCGCGCCGGACGCACCGAGCGCGCCGGACGCGGAGGGACCGCGCCCGACGGCCGCGACGGCGCCGGAGTCCCCGCTGGCCTCGCCCTGGCTCGGCTGGCTGGCCGCGGCGGCCTGCCTGCTGCTGGCCGTCGGCGCGTGGACGCGCGGGCTCCCGGTCGACGCCCCGAGCTCCGAGGAGCAGTGGGCCGAGCTCGCCGCGCTGGCCGACGCCACGCGCATCGAGTGGTCGGAGGGACCCGACGCGCTCGGCCAGGGCGTGACGGGCACGGTCCTCTGGAGCCAGTCCGAGCAGCGCGGCTTCATGCGCTTCCGCGGCCTGCCCGTGAACGACCCCGGCGCGAACCAGTACCAGCTGTGGATCTTCGACGGCGAGCGCTCCGCGGACCATCCGGTCGACGGCGGGGTGTTCGACGCGACGGATGGCGAGCTGCTCGTCCCGATCGACGCCAAGCTGTCCGTCGGCCAGCCGTCCCTGTTCGCCGTGACGTACGAGCGCGCCGGCGGCGTGGTCGTCTCCGGCCGCGAGCACATCGTGGTGACCGCCGCCCTCTAGCCCATGGACGACAACGGCCTCTTCCTCGCGACGATGATCCAGGGCTCCGCCCGCGCGCTCGCGGCCGGCGCCGTGCTGCGCCAGCTCGGCGGGCCGCCGGGAGCGGAGGTCGAGTCCTTCGGCGAGTGGACCCAGGAGGCCGAGACCCGGCTGCACTACCTCGCCGCCGCGCTCGCCGCGGGCCGGCCGGCGCTGTTCCTGGACCACGTCGACTGGCTGCGCCTCGCGTACGCCTCGCGCGAGCTGCCCCCGGCGATGCTGGAGCGGCACCTCGCCAGCCTGCGCGAGGAGCTGCTGGAGAAGCTCCCCGGGCCGGTCTCCCGGCCGGCGGGGGAGGTGCTCGAGCAGGCCGTCGCCCTCGCGGGCCGGGCGACGGAGCCGATGGAGATCGCGTTCACCGGGCCGCTGGCCGACCGGGCCAAGGAGTACGTGACGCACGTGCTCGAGGGCCGGCGGGACGAGGCGCTGAAGGTCGTCGAGGACGCCGTCGACGGGGGCGCGGACGTCTGGCACGTGTACAGCCACGTCGTCGGCGCGGCGCAGGGCGCCATCGGCCGGATGTGGCAGATGGGCGAGCTGCACGTCGCGGAGGAGCACCTCGCCTCGCGCATCGCGGAGCACGTCCTGGACCGCCTCGCCGCGCGGCTGCCCGCGCCGCAGCCCAACGGCCGCCGCGTGCTCGTCTCGACCGTCCAGGGCGAGACGCACGACATCGGCGCGCGCGTCGTGTCCGACCGGCTGCGCTCGGTCGGCTGGAACGCGATGTTCCTGGGCGCGAGCACGCCGGCCGAGGACCTCGCGTCGGCCGTGCGCGACTTCCGCGCCGACCTGCTGGCGCTCTCGATGAACCTCGGCCTGCACGTGATCACGCTGTCGGAGACGATCGCGCGTGTGCGCGAGCTGCTGGGGGACGAGGCCGTGCCCGTCCTCGTGGGCGGGCGTCCGTTCGCGATCGTCGACGACCTGTGGCGCGTGGTCGGCGCGGACGCCTGCGCGACGAGCAGCCACGACGCGGTCGCGGCGGCGGAGCGCGCGGTGCTCTCGACCTCGCGCGACGGCTGAGCGCGACGGCGGCCGACGCCGCGGGAGCCCGCTCGGCGCCGCCGCGGCGCGGCGACGGGTGGACGCCGCGCGGACCCATCGAGTAGAACCCTGGCCATGAGCGCCCCCCGCAAGGTCGTCGTCCTCGGAGCCGGTCCCGCCGGCTACGTCTGTGCCATCCGTCTCGCCCAGCTCGGGCAGGAAGTGACGGTCGTCGAGAAGAGCTACCTGGGCGGGACGTGCCTGAACGTCGGCTGCATCCCCTCGAAGGCGCTGATCGCCGCCGGCGCGTTGCTCGAGCGCATCGGCAAGGCCGACGCGATGGGCATCTCGGTGGGGGACGTGGCGCTCGACGTCGAGAAGCTCGTCGGCTGGAAGGCCGGGATCGTGGCCAAGCTGACGGGCGGGGTCGGCACCCTCCTGAAGAACCACGGCGCCCGGCACGTCGAGGGCCGCGCCGAGATCGTCGACCGCAACACCGTGAAGGTGACCGGCGCCGACGGCGAGACGACGCTGACGGCGGACGACCTCGTGATCGCGACGGGCTCGGTCCCCACGGAGATCCCGGGGTTCCCCTTCGACGAGGAGACGGTGTGGTCGTCGACCGGCGCGCTGGTGCCCAACCGCATCCCCGAGCACCTGCTCGTGATCGGCGCCGGGTACATCGGGCTCGAGCTCGGCATGATGTACCGCAAGCTGGGCAGCCAGGTGACACTGGTCGAGTTCACCGAGGGGGCGCTGCCCGGCCAGGACCGCGACTGCGTCAAGGTCATCGAGCGCCACGCGAAGAAGGCGAAGATCAAGCTGCTGACCCGGAGCGCCGCCAAGGGCTTCGAGGTGCGCGGCGGCAAGTCCCACGTCCAGGTCGAGAGCCGCGACGACGGGTCGACGCAGACCATCGAGTGCGACCAGATCCTGTCGACGGTCGGGCGGCGCCCGTACACCGACGGCCTCGGCCTCGAGCGCGTCGGCCTGCAGGTCGACGAGCGCGGCTTCCTGCCGGTCGACAGGCAGATGCGCACCTCCGTCCCGAACGTCTACGCGATCGGCGACGTCGCCGGCCAGCCGATGCTGGCGCACAAGGGCAGCAAGGAGGGCCTCGTCTGCGCGGGCGTCATCGCCGGCCAGGCCGAGGAGTACGACGCCCGCTGCGTCCCCGCCGTCATCTTCACGTCCCCCGAGATGGCCTCGGTCGGTGTCACCGACGCCGAGGCGAAGGAGCAGGGCCGCGAGGTGCGCGTCGGCCAGTTCCCGTTCGCCGCCTCCGGCCGCGCGATGAGCCTGATGGAGACCGAGGGCTTCGTGAAGATCGTCGCCGACGCGGCCACCGACGAGGTGCTCGGCGTGCACATGGTGGGCCCCGAGGTGACGGAGCTGATCGCCGAGGCCGCGCTGGCCATCGAGCTGGGCGCGACCGCCGAGGACGTCGCCCGCACCATCCACGCGCACCCGACCCTTCCGGAGGCCGTCATGGAGGCCGCGGAGTCGGTGCACCGGATGGCGGTGCACGTCTACCAGAAGCCGTGAGCTCCTCCGCGCCGGAGCCGACCGAGCCGGCCGAGCCGACGGGACCGGCACGCGACGACGAGCCTCTCGCGTCCCCCGACGCCGGCGCGGACGGCGGCGGCCGCCGCACGCGCGGCGAGGACGACCGGCCGGACGGGGGCTACCCCCCCGGCACGCTCGACGTGCGGCGGCTCGGGCGCGTGCCGTACGAGGAGGCCTACGCGCTGCAGCAGGACCTCGTCGCCCGCCGCCTGGCCGGCACCTGGGGCGACGCGCTGCTGCTCTGCGAGCACGACCCGGTCGTCACCCTCGGCCGCGGGACGCCGCGCGCGTCCGTCCCCGAGCTCGACGTCCCCGTCGTCGAGGTGGAGCGCGGCGGCGAGGCCACCTACCACGGCCCCGGCCAGCTCGTCGGCTACCCGATCCTGCAGCTCGCCGAGGGCGCGCGCGACCTGCACGCGTACCTGCGGAACCTCGAGGAGGTCCTGATCCGCACCCTCGCCGAGGTCGGCATCACCGGCTCGCGCCGCCCCGGCCTGACCGGCGTGTGGGTGGACGAGCGCAAGATCGCCTCGATCGGCATCGCCGTGCGCCGCTGGGTCACGTGGCACGGCTTCGCCCTCAACCTGAACACCGACCTCGACGCGTTCCGCGCGTTCCGCCCGTGCGGCCTCGACCCGGCCGTCATGACGCGGGTCGCCGACCTGACCGACGAGATGCCGCCGAGCCACGTGCTGTTCGAGGTCCTGGTCGTGAAGCACTTCCTCGAGGTGTTCGACCTGGACCTGCCCCCGATCCCGCAGCGGGCCGTGCCGTCGGAGCCGCCGGAGGGCGCGGGGCCGGGCTTCCTACCCCTGCCCCTGCACCCGTAGGGAGCGGCCCGGTCGGGGGCGCAGGGCGGGCGACCCGCCCCGGTGGGAAGGAATTGCCGGGGGCCGCCGCGGCGGTCCCCGCGACCTCCCCTGGACCGGCGGGGCCGGCGCGTCCGATTCCCTGTAGTCCGCCCCCTCGGCGACCCGAGAACTGAGGCACCCCCCCTCCGGCGGCCCCCAGGTCGGGTCGCCGGCGTCGCCGACGCGTCCGGGCTCCCGCCCGCGCGCCGGGTCCGGAGGGGCTCCCCCGCGACTCCAGGTGCGATGACCGAACAGGACCACGATCCGGTGCTCGACGCCGCCGTCCTCGGCGAGCTGCGCGAGCTCGAGGAGATGACCGATCCGGGGCTCGTGGCGGAGCTGGTGGCGGAGTACCTCGTCGACGCCCCCGGACGCGTCGAGGAGCTCGTGCGCAGCCTGGCGGAGGGGGACCGCGAGGGCGTCGGCCGCGCCGCGCACTCGCTGAAGTCGAGCTCCGCGTACCTCGGCGCGCTGGGGCTCGCCGGCGTCTGCCGGGAGATCGAGGAGGCGGCGCGGGGCGCGGGAGTCGAGGGTCTCGCGCGGCGCGTCGAGGAGACGCAGGACGAGTTCCAGCGGGTCTGCGAGGCCCTGCGTCGACTCGTGGGAGACCGGACGTAGAGGCAGGCCGGACCGACTCGAGAACGGATCGCCAGATGAACAAGACATTCGACGAGCTGAGGGCCTCCGGCAACCTGCCGAGCCCCGCCCCGATCGGCATGCGCATCCTGCAGCTGACGCAGCAGGAGGACTTCAGCGCGGAGGAGATCGCCCGGACGATCCAGGCGGACCCCGCGCTGACCGGGCGCCTCCTGCGGGTCGCGAACTCCTCCCAGAACGCGACGATGGAGCCGTGCGTCACGGTCAACGAGGCGACGATGCGCCTGGGCGTCAAGACGGTGCGCAACATCGCCCTGGGCTTCTCGCTGATCTCGGGCAACCGCACCGGCAAGTGCGCGGGCTTCGACTACGAGGACTACTGGGCGTCCTCGCTCGCGCGCGCGGTGGCCGCGCACGGGATCGCCAACGAGACGGGCAAGGTCCCGTCGGCCGAGGCGTTCGTCTGCTCGCTGCTCAGCCAGGTCGGGCGCCTGGCGTTCACCGCCGCGCACCCGGAGCGGTACTCCGAGATCCTGGAGGAGACGCGCGGCCAGAGCGCCGCCGTCGTGTCGCAGTCCGAGCAGCAGGCGTTCGAGATCGACCACCGCGAGGTCGCCGCGGCGCTGATGCGGGAGTGGGGGCTCCCGGACACCTACAGCGAGGCGACCCTGGACCACCACGACGTCGTGCTGCGCCAGTCGCCCGAGCAGACGCCCTCGGAGAAGCTCGCCGCCGTCCTGAGCGCGGCGGAGCAGATCGCGGAGGCGTGCCTCGCGGACGTGAACGGCGATTACGTGCAGTGGACCCGCCACTGGCGCGACATGCAGGCCGTGCGCGGCTGGCTGGGCCTCGGCGACGAGCCGTTCGCCCACATGTGCCGGGACATCGTCGTCATGTGGCGCGAGTGGATGCAGCTGCTCGAGATGTCCGAGCGCGAGGCGCTGACCCCGCAGCAGATCGAGGTGCGCGCCAGCTCGCACTCGCCGTCGCTGCAGGAGGCCGTCGACCCCGCGGAGCCGGCCGTCGCGGACCAGGCCACGCGCAGCGTGCTGGTCGCCGACGCGGACGTCGAGCAGCTGCGGGAGGTGTCCGAGTGCCTGCGGACGCTGGGCTACGAGACCCTGATCGCGCGCGGGGGCAAGCAGGCGCTGCGCATGGTGATGGAGAACTCGCCCCAGGTCGTCGTGGCGGCGCTCGACCTGCCCGACCTCGACGGCCTCAAGCTCTGTCGCTCGCTGCGGACCTTCGACGCGGGCGCCAAGACCTACTTCCTGGGGCTCGCGACCGAGGACTCCGAGCAGGAGTTCGTCGCCGCCTTCGACGCGGGCGTGGACGACTGCATGCCCAAGCCGGTCAACATGACCCTGCTCAAGGCGCGCATCAAGGGCGCGCAGCGGATGCTCGAGCTCCAGGACCGCGTCGAGCGGGACAAGGAGGAGATGCGCAAGCACGCCATGCAGCAGAGCGTGCTGTCGCGGCGGCTCCGGGCGGCGTCGCTCACCGACGTCCTGACCGGGTTGCCCAACCGGCGCTACGCCATGAAGCGGATGGCGCAGGAGTGGGACAACGCACAGCGGACCGGCGCGGACCTCGCCGTCGTCATGCTCGACATCGACCGCTTCAAGAACGTCAACGACACCTACGGCCACGACGCTGGCGACGAGGTGCTGAAGCAGACCGCGGGCATGCTGCGCGAGAACACCCGCAAGGGCGAGGACGCGTGCCGCCTGGGCGGCGAGGAGTTCCTCGTGATCCTGCGCACCACGGGGGCGAAGCGGGCGGCGCTCGCCGCGGAGCGGATCCGGGTCGCGATCGAGCAGAACACGGTCCACTTCGGCAGCTTCAACGGCAGCGTCACCGCGAGCTTCGGCGTCGCGCAGCGCGAGCCGTGGATGAAGTCGCTGGACGACCTGCTCAAGGCCGTGGACGAGATGGTCTACACGGCGAAGTCCAGCGGCCGCAACCGCGTGTGCGTGCGCCGGCCGGACGTCTCGGCCGAGGGCAACCGAAAGGCCGGCTGAGGTCCGCTCCCGGGGGAAGCGCTGGCGCCCATGCTGCCCAAGCAGTTCGACGAGCTGAAGCTGACCGGGTCGCTGCCCACGCCGACGGGCGTCGGGCTGGCGATCCTCCGCGTCACCGGGGCCGAGGACTACTCGGTCCAGGAGCTCGCGCAGGTGCTGGCGGCGGACCCGGGCCTGACGGGGCGCATCCTGCGCCTGGCGAACTCGGCGGCGGTCGCGGGGCGCGAGCCGGTGACCACGGTCGAGCAGGCGGCCATGCGCCTCGGCGTGCGCGTGATCCGCAACGTGGCGCTCGGGTTCACGCTGGTCTCGAGCAACCGCGCGGGCCCCTGCGAGGGGTTCGACTACGACGCGTACTGGTGCCACTCGCTCGCGAGCGCCGTGTGCGCCCAGGTCCTGTCGGCGCACTACCCCGACGTCGACGCCGCGGACGCGTTCACGGGCGCCCTGCTGGCCGGGATCGGCCAGCTCGCGCTGGCCAGCATCCACCCCGACGCGTTCACCGAGGTGCTGCGCAAGGCGGAGGGGCGCGGCCGCGACGAGCTCCTGGCGCTCGAGCAGACGGCCTTCGAGCTGAACCACGTCGAGCTCTCCGTCGCCATGCTGCGCGACTGGGGCCTGCCCGAGGAGCTCGTCTCCGCCGTGGGCGAGTACGAGGCCTACTGCCCCGAGGGTGCCTCCCGCGCCGGCGGCGTCGACCCGCTGACCGACCTGCTGTGGTGCGCCGCGACCCTGGCGACCGGGCTGCTCCGCGCCGGCGGCCTGGAGGGGGGCCTGTGGCACGTCGGCGAGGAGGGCGTCGAGACGGTGCGCGAGCGCCTGCTGCTGGACGAGCCGGCCTTCCTGGAGCTGTGCGGGACCGCGACCGAGGGCTGGCGCGAGTGGGGCGGGCTGCTGCAGGTCGACGTCCCCGAGGACGTGGACCGCGAGGAGCTGATCCGCCGCGCCCGCGAGCTGCGCAGCGAGGGCCGGTTCGACGACATGCTCGAGGCCAAGCCGACCGCCCCGCGCGGGAAGCCGCTGCACATCCTGGCGGTGGACGACGACCGCGTCGCGCTGCGGCTGCTCGTGCGCTACCTGACGCACGAGGGGCACAGCGTCGTCACCGCCCGGGACGGCGAGGAGGCGCTGGCGGTCGCGCTCGAGGTCGCGCCCGACCTCATCCTGACCGACTGGATGATGCCGAAGATGGACGGCATCGAGCTGTGCCGCGCGCTGCGGCGCACCGAGGTGGGGCGGCGCATCGTGCTCCTGGTGCTGACCGGCCAGGACCAGGAGGACCAGATCGTCGAGGCCTTCGACGCCGGCGCCGACGACTACGTGGTCAAGCCCTTCATTCCGAAGGTGCTGATGGCCCGCGTCCGCGCCGCCCAGCGCGTGATCGAGCTGCGCGAGCAGGTCGAGCTCGACAAGGCCGAGAAGACCAAGCAGGTCGCCAAGATGGCCGTGCTGAACCGCAAGCTGCGCTCCGCCGCCCTGACCGACCCGCTGACCGGCGTCCCCAACCGCCGCTTCGCGACCCGCTGCCTCGAGCAGGAGGTCGCCCAGGCGCACCGCAGCGACTCCGCCCTGTCGGTGATCATGGTCGACATCGACCACTTCAAGCGGGTCAACGACGACTACGGCCACGACATCGGCGACGTCGTCCTGTGCGAGACCGCCGCCATCCTGCGCCGCAACACGCGCCGCGGCGACGTGATCTGCCGCCTCGGCGGCGAGGAGTTCCTCGTCATCTGCCGCGGCAGCGACCTGGACGAGTCCGCGCTCTTCGCCGAGCGCCTGCGCGCGGCCGTCGAGCGCCACGGCATCCAGTCCGGCGGCTTCGACGGCTCGGTGACCGTCAGCATGGGCGTCGCGGCCCTGTCGGAGACGGGGGGCACGGTCGACGACCTCCTCAAGACCTCCGACCGCCGCGTGTACATCGCCAAGGCGCTGGGGCGGAACCGGGTGGTGGCGGACGAGGGCCGCCAGCCCGACGCGCTCTCCGCCTAGGGACTGACTGGGTTCCGTGTTGCTCGCCGG
>JAUIDW010000063.1 GCA_030428395.1 bacterium
GGACCAGGTCCAGCAGCGCGACCTGGAGGGCGCCCTCGAGTCCTTCGAGAAGGCCCTGGAGATCGCGCCGGCCGACTGGCCGCACCGCGAGCGCACCGAGGCCGACGTCGAGGCCATCCGCGAGTAACTCGCCGAGAACGCGGAGCCCGCGGCCCAGGTCGTCATCCCGACCGAGGTGCCGGGCCTGGACGACCCGCCGCCCGCCGCGGAGCCCGCCGACGCGCCGCCCGCGAGCGGCGCGGCGGAGGACACGGCGGAGGAGGGCGGCGCCGACGGCGCGGACGCCGAGCCGGCGCCGGGGGCCGACGACGGCGAGGAGTCCTCCCGGTGAGCCTGGTCAACCGCTTCCTGCGCAAGGGGCGCGTCCGCTCCGCCAAGCGCCGGCTGGGGGCGAGCCCGACGCCGAAGAACTACGCCGAGCTGGCGCGCGAGTGCGTGCAGGCCGGCGACATGAGCTCGGCCGTGAAGATCTGCGAGGAGGGCCTGGACCAGTTCCCGGGCAACCAGGAGCTCCTGCGCCTGCTCGAGCGGACCAACGAGCTCTACCGCGAGGACCACATCCGCGGCCTCCAGCGCGAGCTGCGCGACGCGCCGCGTCCCGGCGTGTGGCGCGAGCTCTGCCGCGTCCTGATCCAGGCCGGTCGCGTCGACCGCGCCGAGGAGGTCGCCGAGCAGTGGTACCGCGAGACCCGGGACGGCGAGGCGCGCCTGAGCTGCGCCGAGGCGCGGGTCGAGCGCTTCTTCAGCGACCGCCGCCGGGAGGACGGCCTGGTGGCGTACCGCTTCCTCGAGGAGACCCAGAGCCTGCTGCCGCGCGACCCGCGCCCGCAGCGGCTGTTCCTGCAGCTGACCAGCCGCGTGGGCGCGTGGAAGGACGCGCGCCGGTTCGCCGCCCAGCTCCTCGAGCTGGTCCCCGGCGACCCCGTGCTCGAGTCCCGCTTCCGCACGCTGATGTCGCTCGCCGGCCACGCGCCGACGTTCGAGCAGGCGCTGCGGGAGGTCGAGCGGACCGGGAGGCTGGCCGACGAGGACCCGGAGGGGCCCGAGAGCGCCCGGCCGCACGCGCCGGAGACCGGCTCGATCCGGCCGCTGCTGCAGCGCATGGTCGCCGCCGAGGGCGTGGCCGCCGCCATCTACCTGCGCGGGGGCACGGCCCTGGTGCAGGGGCCCAAGGGAGCGACCGCCGAGCGCACCGCGCGCGGCGTGCGCGAGGTCATCGCGCGCTCGCAGAGCGCTTCGCGGCGGCTCGGCCTCGGCCAGCCGACCGAGCTGCGCCTCGAGGGCGACTTCGGGACGCTGCTGCTGTCGCCCGGCGAATCGGGCGCGGCGGCGATGTGGACCACGACGCGCTCGCCGAGCGAGCGGGACAAGGCGCTCCTGCGCGACCTGGCCGGGGTCGACGACCGGGAGATGGAGCAGGCCTGATGATCGACGTCCTCGATTCCCTGACGCGGATCCCCGGCGTGCGCTCCGTCGTCCTGGCCACCGAGGACGGCGTCCCGGTGGCCGTGTGCGACCGCGAGACGACCGGCTCCCGGGGCCAGGACCGCGGCAAGCCGCAGCGCTCCAACGCGGCCCTCTCCATGGCGCAGGGGGCGCACGAGTCGGAGGGCGAGAACGTCGACTCGCTGGCGGGCCTCGCGATCACGTGGATGCGCGAGGTCGCCCGCGCGGTGGGCCTGATGTCGTGGGACCCGCCGGCGCGCATGGTGATGCGCGCCACGCGCGGGACCCTGATCCTGCGGCGCGCGCGCCACGGGATCATCCTCGTCGTGCTCGACCGCGGCGCTCGCCCGGAAGACCTGCGTCTGCCCATGGAGGGCGTCGTGGGGCGCATGCAGCGGATCCTCAAAACGATGGGGAATCGCCAAAAGAACCAGGCCCCGGATGATCGAAAGCAGACGACCGGGCCGTCGTTGAACGTCGCGGAGCCCCCGGGGGCCGTCCCCGAACCGCCGAGCGGACCGAACACGCTTTCCCTTCACGAGAATCCCACGAACCGTCCCGAGACGCCCGGGAGCTGACATGGTCCAGATCAACTTCGCCCAGAAGCAGGTCAACGCGAAGATCGTCTACTACGGCCCCGGGATGTCCGGGAAGACGACGAACCTCGAGGTCATCCACCAGCGCGCGCCGCAGGGGAACCGCGGGGACCTGACGAGCATCAGCACGGACGGCGACCGCACGCTGTTCTTCGACTTCATGCCCCTCGACCTGGGAACGGTCGCGGGCATGCGGACGTGCTTCCAGATCTACACGGTCCCGGGCCAGGTCTACTACAACTCGACGCGCAAGCTCGTGCTGCAGGGCGTCGACGGCGTGGTGTTCGTGGCGGACTCGTCGGCGTCGATGGTCGAGGAGAACCTCGAGTCGTTCCGCAACCTCGAGGAGAACCTGGCGGACTACGGCAAGAGCCTCTCGACGCTGCCCCACATCATCCAGTGGAACAAGCGCGACCTGCCGGACGCGATGTCCGTCGACGAGCTGAACCAGGTCCTGAACAAGTACAACGTGCCGACCTACGAGGCCGTCGCGAACTCGGGTCAGGGCGTCTTCCCGACGCTGAAGGCGCTGGCGGCGAGGGTGCTCGAGAGCATCCACTCCGGCGCCGGCGGTGCCGGTGGCGGGGCGCCCAAGGCCGCCCCGGCGATGCCGACGACCCCCGCGCCCACGCTGCCGCCCCCGGTCGCCTCCGAGGCACCCGTCGCGCAGCAGCCGGCCGCGCAGGCGATGCCGCCGGCGGCCCCGCCCGTCGCGCAGCCGGCGCCGCAGCCGATGGCCCAGCCGGCGGCGCAGATGCCGCAGCAGCCGCACGCTCCCGTCCAGCAGGCCGGCGCGCCGCAGAACCTCGGCCAGACCGGGTTCCAGCAGCCCGCCCAGGGCCAGCCCCAGGCACAGCCGGCGCTCGGCCAGACGGGCTTCGCCCAGGCCGGCGGCCTGCGCATGGTCGGCGAGAACCAGGGCGCCGCGGCGTACGTGCCGCCCCCGACGCAGCCGGCCGCCCAGCCCATGCAGCAGGCGCCCCAGATGCCGCCGCCCGCCCAGCAGCAGGCCTTCCCCGCCGCGGGGATGCAGCAGACGGGCTTCCACGCCGCGCCCGCGACGCAGACCCCGAGCCTGGCGCCGGCGCAGCCCTCCGGCGCGGCCGAGATGATGCGCCGTCAGGACGTCGCGCCCCAGGCCGCCCAGGCGGCGCCGGCCCGCCGTCCCGCGGCGCGCCCGCCGACCAACCTGGAGGGGACGCGCTTCCGCCCCCGCCAGACGCGGCCGACGCCGCGCGCCACGCCGGCCAAGAAGCGCGGCAACGGCATGTACACCGCCCTCTTCGTCGTCCTCGCCCTCGCGGTCGCCGGAGTCGTGGGCAAGGTCGTCCTCACGTTCTTCTAGGTCCGACGCGGGAGTTCACCCATGAGCCACAACGCCAAGCTGCGCACGGACCGCCTGGTCTTCTACGAGAACGACGTCGATCGGCTCGAGACCGAGCTCGACGGGTTCCTCGAGCTGTCCGGCGCACGGTGCACGATGCTGGTGGACCGCGAGGGACACCTGGTGTCGCGCCGCGGGGAGCCCACCCAGGCCTCCCAGGAGGCCATCGCCGCGCTGGTGGCCGGCTCGTTCGCCGCCACGCAGGAGATGGCGCGCCTCCTCGGCGAGGAGGAGTTCACGAGCCTGTTCCACCAGGGCCTGCACGACAGCATCCAGGTCCAGCTCATCGGCAACCGCACGCTGCTCGCGGTGGTGTTCGACGAGCGGACGAACCTCGGCATGGTCCGGTTCTACGCCCAGGAGACCGCCCAGCGGCTCGAGCAGATCTTCGAGGAGATCCTCGCCCGCCCGCAGGAGGAAGGCGGCGGGCTGTCCGAGTCCTTCTCGAGCGACGCGGCCCGCGCCCTCGACGAGCTCTTCTAGAGCGGCGCGGTCCGGACCCGGGGGCGCGGCCTCGCCGGCAGGCGGGCCGCGCCCCCGGTGCGTTCGGCGGGCGCGCAGGCGACCGCGCGACGCCCCTGGAGATGCACCTATATATGGAGGTGCCCGGGACGCGCGGCGCGCTCCGCGCGGGTCTGCCGGGGCGCGCACCGGGCGCTCCGCCGTCGAAAGACGGTCGCGAGGACCGATTTCGTCGCAGAAGCGGGACGTTGCGCGCGCAGGCCCCCGGGAGCCGGCGCGCGGTGCTGTCGGGGACTCCCACGCCGGGGTTTCCGGGGCCGAGAGCGCTGCACCCGTGGCCTCTCAAGGGCGCGGGGCGCACGCCAGTGGAAGTCCTAAGTACCTTCACTGGGGTTGGTTACGAGCCATAGCGATCCGGTTCGACGCACGTTGTCCACAGCGATCGGCCGCAACGCATCGACAGCCGCGCGTGGACGGGAACGCTGCGAGAACTCGTCGACAACTCGCTCCGATCGAGCTCCCGCATTGCTTTTGGCCCCCTGGAGGGGGCCAAACTTTCGGTGATTGCGGGGAAAGCCGATTCAGAACGAAGCCGATGGAGGGGTTGATGTCGTGGACCCGGCGCCGAGGCGTCGGCGCCCAGTCCTGACTCGAATCCAAGGAGTACTCTCGAATGGCGAAACGGAAAGCGAAGAAGAAGGCGGTGCGCAAGAAGGCGACCCGCAAGAAGGCCACGCGCAAGAAGGCGACCCGGAAGAAGGCCACGCGCAAGAAGGCCACGCGCAAGAAGGCCACCAGGAAGAAGGCCACGCGCAAGAAGGCCACCCGGAAGAAGGCCACGCGCAAGAAGGCGACCCGGAAGAAGGCGACCCGGAAGAAGGCGACCCGGAAGAAGGCGACCCGGAAGAAGGCCACGCGCAAGAAGGCCGGCCGGAAGAAGGCCACGCGCAAGAAGGCGACCCGGAAGAAAGCCACGCGCAAGAAGGCCACCCGCAAGAAGGCCACGCGCCGCAAGCGCTAGGAACCTGCCCGCACACGGTCCGCGGTGAACAAGAGCCAGCTCGTCACCTACGTCGCCGATCGGCTCGACACTTCGCAGATGGGCGCCCGGGACCTCATCGAGGTCGTTCTGGGCGGCATCGTGAAGGGGCTCCGCGAGGACCAGTCCGTGATGCTCTCCGGTTTCGGGACCTTCCAGGTCAAGCCCCGCAAGGCTCGGCAGGGAAGGGACCCCAGGACGGGAGAGCCCATCCGGATCGAGGCGGGACACCGGGTCGGATTCCGCGTCGGCAAGCGCCTGCGCAACTCGGTCTGACCCACCCCGGCCACGACGTCTCACCGGGCCGGCCTCCCCTCCGCGGGGCGGCCGGCCCGCTCTCATTGCAGCAGGCGTGATCCGCGCAGGCCGCACCGGGGACCGCCGCGGTGGTGAACCCCGAGGCCGCCCCCCGAATCGGCCGGCCGGCCCGCTCTCTTTGCAGCAGGCGCGATCCGCGCAGGCCGCACCGGGGACCGCCGCGGTGGTGAACCCCGAGGCCGCCCCCCGAATCGGCCGGCCGGCCCGCTCCGACCTGACTGGGTTCCGTGTGGAAGGCACCCCCTGTGCCCGTCGGAACTCCCTTGTGCGAAGGCGCTTCGGGCCGTCGATCGCTTGCCAACGGCCCGGATCGCCCGCTCGGACCGGGTCGAGGCGAGCACCTCCCCCGGAGCGGCCCTGCGAGGCCCAGGACAGGGCCTCCAGGCCGGCCGCGCCAGGACGATTCCACACGGAACCCAGTCAGGTCGGGCCCGCTCGGCGGTCCTAGCGAGCGATGGGGGCGGGCTCGAGCTCGCCGGGGCGCCAGGTGCGGTCGAACCAGGGGGCGAGGGGGCCGTAGAGGCGCAGGATCACGAAGAAGCCCTTGCCGGGGACCGTCTGGACCCAGCTGTCCTCCATGTACTCGGGCGCCTCGGGTCCGAACCAGAGGGTCACCGAGCCGTCCGCGCTCGCCCGCACCGTTCCGCTCTGGCTGCTCACCGACGGCACGTAGGTCCGCGGCGTCTGCAGGAGCGAGCGGGTCTGGGGGTCGTAGAGGACGCACGACCAGAAGTCGCGGGCCGGGATCCCCGGCGGGAGGGTCAGGGAGTACGTGCGCGACCCGTCCAGGTAGGCCCCGGTCGCGTCGGTGGCGGCGACGGCGTACTGAGAGCCGACGCCGACCCGCTCGATCACCATGGCCGGCGTGACCGCCGTGTACGGGTAGTGGAACATCGTCCGCGCGTCGAGGTCGCGGGCGCCGCTCGGGCGCAGGAACTCGTGGCTGCCGCCGACGAACGGGCTGAACCAGGCGGAGCCGTCGAAGAGCACCGCGCGCGGGTCCCGGGGGCGGAAGCTGAGCGCGCGCGCGGTCGCGTTGCCGACCGCGGCGGCCTCCTCGAGCAGGCCGCGCATCCGCTCGTCGGGACGGAAGGGGGCGCCCTTGCGGACGCCGATGGCCGCGAGGAGGCCCAGCAGTTCGGGGCTGAAGGCCGCGGCGGGCTCCTGCTCCAGGACCTCGTGCACCTCCTCGAAGAAGGCGAGGTCGTTGGAGTGGACCGTGTTGAGGTACACGCCGGACGTGTCGCGGAACTCGACCTCGCCCTGCTCCCGGGGCGTGCCCAGGGGGTGGATGCGGATCGTTTCGCGGGCCGACGCGACGGCCGGTCCGGGGTCGCCGTCGACGAGGAAGCCGCGCCAGAAGAGCAGGTTCCCGTAGGTCGGCGAGCGGTACGTGAAGTGGTCGGCAGGCGCCTCTCCCTCCCAGTCCGGGGGCAGGAACAGGAACTTCCCGCCCTCGCCGCGGTCCGGGCCGGCGTTGCCGAGGTCGGCGACGTAGCGGAAGAACATGTCGTTGACCATGCCGAGGGTGTTCGGCGGGCTCTCGACGACGACGGGGCCCTCGCCGAGGTCGAGGAACGTCCCGATGTAGACGCTCTCGGTGTTGGCCGTCAGGTACAGCGCGCGCGCGTCGAGCAGCGACTCGGTGATGGAGACGCCCTCGTTGGGACGGATCCCGAGGTCGCCCAGGCCCGCGCGCATCGCGTGGATCGACGCCGCGGGCATCGCGGTCAGGAAGGCCTCCACGCCGCGGACGAAGTCGAGGTTCGCGTAGACGAGCTCGACGGTCTGCGGGGTGGGGAAGCCGTCGACGAACTCCAGCGTGCCGATGCGCGTGTCGACGCGGTCGGGCGTCGTGACCGCGGCGGGGATCGGCGTGGCCATCCGCGGGGCGGCGCCCGTCGGCGGCGCGGCGGGCACGTCCTCGAGCCGCTCGATCTCCCCGGGGCGCCAGGTCCCGTCGAACCAGGGCTCGAGCGGGCCGTAGAGGCGCAGGATGACGGTCCAGCCCTTTCCGGGGATCGTCTGGACCCAGTTCGACTCCGCGCCCTCCGGCGCGCGCGGTCCGAAGTAGACGTCGGTCGACCCGTCGGGGTTGGGGACCACGCCGCGCTCGCTGTTCAGGCTCGGGAAGGGCTGGTCGGTCTGCAGCATCGACCGCGTCTGGTTGTCGTAGAGCACCAGCGACCAGAAGTCCCTGGCGGGCACGCCGGGCGGGAGCCGCAGGCGGTAGGTGCGGGCGCCGTCGAACGCGTTCCCGTCGGCGTCGACCGTCGCGCCGGCGTACTGCGAGCCCACGCCGACCCTCCGGGCCGCCATGGCCGGCGTGATCCCCGTCGCGTAGTAGAAGAACAGGGTGCGCGCGTCGAGCAGCCGCGCGCCGTCCCGCAGGAACTCGTGGCTGCCCCCGACGAAGCCCGTCTTCCACGCGCTGTCCTCGAACAGGTACGACTCGGGGTCGCGGGTCGCGAACACCACCGCGCGCGCGGTCGCGTTGCCGACCGCGGCGGCCTCCTCGAGGACCGCGCGCATGCGCTCGTCCGGCTCGAACGGCGCGCCGTGCTCGATGCCGATGGACGCCAGCAGGCCGAGGAGCTCCGGGTCGAGGCCGCCCGCGGGCTCCCTCCGGACGACGGCGGCGACCTCGTCGTAGAAGCTCGCGTCGTTGGCGTGGATCGTGTTGAACGCGCGGCCGGAGAGGTCGACGAACTCCTGCTCGGGGGGCGAGTCGACACGCGCCAGCGGGTAGACGCGGATGTGCGCCTTCATGCTCTCGACGGCGGGCCCCGGCTCGCCGTCGACCAGGAAGCCCCTCCAGATCAGCCAGTTCCCGTAGGTGGCCGAGCGCGCCGTGAAGGCGCCGTCCGGGAGCCCGTGGACCGGCCCCTCGTGGTCCGGCGGCAGGATCACGTAGAGCCCCCCCTGCCCGCGGTCGGGGCCCGCGTTGCCGAGGTCGGTCACGTGGCCGAACCAGGCGTCGTCGACGAACCCGAGCGTGTTCGGAGGGCTCTCGACCACGACGGGGCCGTCCGAGAGGTCCAGCCAGGTCGCCGCGTAGACCGTGTCGGTGTTGGCCGTCAGGAACAGCGTCCGCGAGTCCATGAGCGACTCGAAGATGCCGACCGTGCCGTTCGTGCAGCCCACGGACTCGAGGCCCGCGCGCATCGCCTCCAGCGAGGCGATCGGGAGCGCGTCGAGGAAGGTCCGGACCCCGCGCGCGAAGTCGAGGTGCTCGTAGGCGCGCGCCACCGTGTCGGCGTCGGGGTAGCCGTCGAAGAACCGGAGCGGACCGATGCGCGTGTCCACGTGGTCCGGGGTCAGGATCGACGCGGGCACCGGCGCGTAGGTCGTCTCGACGACCGGCTCGGCCGAGCGCAGGGAGGCGGTCGGGGACCCCGCGGGCGCCGGATCGGATCCGGCGCGGCAGGACGCGAGCGACAGGGCGAGGGCGAGGAGCGAGAGCGTGCGCACGGCGGACCTCCGGGGCTGTGCGGGGAGCGGAACGGGCAGCGGTACAGGGGGGCGGCCGCCGCCCAGGGTAGGCCCCGCCGGACGGCCCGACCGCGCGGCGCGGGGGATCCGCGCGGCTACGCCCAAGTTCCCGTCCCGTCTGCGCACCCGCGACGGGGCCGCCCGGCTCCCGCCGGGACGCGGCGGGCGGCGACGACGCGGGCGGCGGGCGCCGGCGGCTACCCGCTGGCGCGCGCCTCGAGGGCGGCGATCTCGGCGGCGACGGCCTCGTCGTCGAGCTTGGGGAAGAGGCCCTGGACCTCGCCGAGCCGCTGGCCGGCGGGGAGGCTGCGCCACGAGCCCGCCTCGGGGAGGCCGGGCCACGGGGCGTCGGCGACGCGGCCCGGCTGGCCCAGCATGGCCCACAGGGCCTGCGCCTTCCCGGGCAGGAACGGGGCCATCCAGCGGGCGAGCCAGCCCAGCCACTCGCAGCAGGTGTTCAGCACGCTGGCGGCGAGCTCGGGGTCCTCCTTCGCGAGCTTCCACGGGGCGTGGCGGTCCACGAAGACGTTGGCCGCGGCCGCGTTGGCGACCAGCGCCTCGGCCGCGCGGCGGAACTGGAAGGCCCGCACGCTGTCGGCCGGGTCGGTCAGGGGCCCGCACTCCTCGAGGATGGCGCGATCGAGCTCCGCCTCGTGCCGTGCGTGCAGCTCGGGGACGCGCCCGTCGAAGCGCTTGTCGAGGAACCGCAGGACGCGCGTCGCGAGGTTGCCGATCGTGTCCGCCAGCGACGTGTTGGCGACGCGCTGGTACTCCTCCCAGCGCCACTCGCTGTCGGCGGTCTCCGGCAGGCTGGACAGCAGGTAGAAGCGCGCGACCTCGCTGTCGTGGCGCGCGAAGAACTCCTCGACGGGGATGCCCCAGTTCTCGGACGTCGAGAACTTGCGGCCCTGCAGGTTGTAGAACTCGTTGGCGGGCACGCGCCACGGCAGCACGTAGTCCTGCTTCACCCCCCAGAGCATCGCGGGGAACACCACGCAGTGGAACGCGATGTTGTCCTTGCCGATGAAGTGCACGAGCCGGGTGTCCGCGTCCTGCCAGTAGTCCCGCCAGGCCTCCGGGCGGCCCTCCCGCTCGGCCCACTCCTTCGTGAACGACACGTAGCCGATCGGGGCGTCGAACCAGACGTACAGCACCTTCCCGGTCTCGCCGCCGGCGCGGTCCTCCGGCACGGGGACGCCCCAGCTCATGTCGCGGGTGATCGGGCGCTCGCGCAGGTCCTTCAGCATCGTCTCGACGAACGCGCGGACGTTGGGCTTCCACTCGCCGGCGGCGAACCAGTCGCGCAGGTGCTCCTCGGCGAGCCGGGCGAGGTCCAGGTACCAGTGCCGCGTCGAGCGCCGCTCCGGCTCCGTCCCGCAGACCTTGCAGCGCGGCTCCAGCAGGCGCAGGGGGTCGAGCCAGGTGCCGCAGGACGGGCACTCGTCGCCGCGCGCGCCCTCGTGCGCGCAGTTCGGGCACGTCCCGACGACGTAGCGGTCGGCCAGGAACATGGCGTCGGTGGTGCAGTAGAGCTGCTCGGTCGTGCGCTCGATCAGGTACCCGTTGTCGTCCAGCCGGCGGAAGAACTCCTGGCTGAGCTCGCGGTGGGGGGGCGAGATGCTCGTGCCCGACCAGACGTCGAACTCGATGCCGAGGTGGTCGAAGACGGCCTTCATCTCGTCGCGCCAGCGCGCGACGTAGTCGGCGTAGGAGAGCCCCTCGCGGTCCGCGCCGATGGTGATGGCCACGCCGTGCTCGTCCGCCCCGCAGACGTACAGGACGTCCTCGCCCTGCATGCGCAGCGTCCGCACGTAGACGTCGGCCGGCAGGTAGGCCCCGGCCACGTGCCCGAAGTGGATCGGGCCGTTCGCGTACGGCAGGGCGCTGGTGACGAGGTAGCGGGTCACGGGTCCTCCTGGAGGGCGGCGCGGGCGGGCGCGGTCGAGGGCCCCGGGCGGGCTGCCGCGGCGCCCCGCGAGGACGGATTCTAGTGTCCAGGGATGGCCGATGCGCGGGGGGCGGAGCGCCGGCGCCCGGGACCTCGACGGGGCGGGCGCGGCGGTCGAGCCTCGCCGGCGCTCGACGGCGCGAGCGGATCCGGCACCTCCGGCGGTCGCCCGGGTGCAGTTCGCCGTCCCCCGCGGTGCACTCGCGCGAGCGGGGTCCTACGATGTTCGGCGAAGCTCGCCCGCGCGGCGTGCCCCCCGTGGGCCCCGGCGGCGATTCTCGCCCCTCCCGCCTGCCCGGCCGCGCGGCCGGAAACACGATGAAGCCCTTCCAGCAGCTCGACTTCCTCGGCCTCGACGCCGAGCTCTCCGAGGACGAGCGGATGGTCCGCGACACCGTCCGCTCCTGGTCCTCGGAGCGCTACCTGCCGATCGTCATGGACCACTTCGAGGCCGGGACGTTCCCGACCGAGGTCCTGCCCGAGCTCGGCGAGATGGGCCTGTTCGGCGCCAACCTGCCCGAGGAGTACGGCTGCGCCGGCCTCAACAACGTCGCCTACGGCCTGATCTGCCAGGAGCTCGAGCGCGCCGACTCCGGCCTGCGCTCGGCCGCCTCGGTCCAGGGCTCGCTCGTGATGTGGCCGATCTTCGAGTACGGCAGCGAGGAGCAGCGGCGCGAGTTCCTGCCGCGCCTGGCGACGGGCGAGCTGATCGGCTGCTTCGGGCTGACCGAGCCCGACTTCGGGTCCAACCCCGGCGGCATGCGCACGACCGCGCGCCGCGACGGCGACGACTGGATCCTCGACGGCCGCAAGATGTGGATCACCAACGGCACGATCGCGCAGATCGCGATCATGTGGGCCCGCTCCGAGGAGGGCTTCCTCGGCTTCGTCGTCCCGTGCGACGCCCCCGGCTTCAGCGCGCCCGAGCAGAAGCACAAGTTCAGCCTGCGCGCGTCGGTGACCTCCGAGCTGGTGCTCGAGGACGTGCGCGTGCCCGACTCGGCGCGCCTGCCGAAGGCCAAGGGCCTGCGCGCGCCGCTCTCCTGCCTGACGCAGGCCCGCTACGGGATCGCCTGGGGCGGGGTGGGCGCCGCGCTGGCGTGCTTCGACGAGGCCCTGCAGTACACGAAGGAGCGCGTCGTCTTCGACAAGCCGCTCGCCGGGTTCCAGCTGCCCCAGAAGAAGCTCGCCGACATGGCGACGGACATCACGCTGGGCCAGCTCATGGCCCTGCGCCTCGGCCGCCTGAAGGACGCGGGCACGCTGACGCCCGCGCAGGTGTCGATGGGCAAGCGCAACAACGTCCACCTGGGCCTCGAGGTCGCGCGCACGGTGCGCGACATGCTCGGCGCCAACGGGATCAGCCTCGAGTACCAGGTCGGCCGACACCTGTGCAACCTGGAGTCGGTCATCACCTACGAGGGGACCCACGACATCCACACGCTCGCGCTCGGGCACGAGCTGACGGGCATCCCCGCGTACCGGTAGCGCACCGGGGGCCGCGGGACGCCTCCGCCGCGTCCCCTACGCCAGGGCTCTTGGCGCCACGACCGACGTCGAGCGGCCGCCCCCGCGCGCGCGCTGGACGGCGGCGGCGACGAAGCCCCGGAAGATCGGGTGCGGCTGCAGCGGCCGGCTCTTGAACTCGGGGTGGAACTGGACGCCCACGAAGAAGGGGTGGTCGGGCAGCTCCACGATCTCGACCAGGTCGCGCTCGGGGTTCACGCCGGCGACCTTCATGCCGTTCTCCTCGAACTGCTCGCGGTAGGCGTTGTTGAACTCGAAGCGGTGGCGGTGGCGCTCGCGCACGGCGTCGGTGCCGTACAGGGCCCGCACCCGGCTGCCGTCGCGCAGGTCGCAGGCGTAGGCGCCCAGGCGCATCGTGCCGCCCTTGTCGACGCCGGCCTGGTCCTCCATCAGCGCGATCACCGGGTGGGGCGTGTCCGGCGAGTGCTCGATCGTGTGGGCGCGGTCCAGGCCGAGCACGTTGCGGGCGAACTCGACCGTGGCGCACTGCATGCCGAGGCAGATGCCGAAGAACGGCACGCCGCCCTCGCGCGCCCACTGGATCGCGCGGATCTTGCCCTCGAGGCCGCGCTCGCCGAACCCGCCGGGGATCAGGAGGCCGTGGGCGCCCTCCAGCAGGTCCAGGCCCTCCTCGAGGATGTCCTCCGCCTGCACCTTGCGGATCTGCACGTTCACGCCGCTGGCGATGCCGGCGTGGGCCAGCGACTCGTAGATCGACTTGTAGGCGTCGTGCAGCTCGATGTACTTGCCGACCACCGCGATCTCGACCGTCTCGGTCGTGCGGCGCAGGCGCTCGAGCATCGCGCCCCACTCGTCGAGGTCGGTGCGCGGTTCGCGCGGCAGGCCCAGGTGGTCGACGATCAGGTCGTCGAGCCCGGCGGCCACCAGCATCGTGGGGACCTCGTAGATCGAGAAGTCCACGTCGCGCTCCTCGATGACCGCGCCCTTGCGCACGTTGCAGAAGAGGCTGATCTTCTGGCGCATCTCCTCGGTCATCGGCTGCTCCGTGCGGCAGATCAGCACGTGGGGCTGGATGCCGATCTCGCGCAGCTTGCCGACGGACTGCTGCGTGGGCTTGGTCTTCATCTCGCCCGAGGCGCGCAGGTAGGGCAGCAGGGTCAGGTGCACGAAGAGCACGTCGTCGGGCCCCTGCTCCAGCGCGAACTGCCGGATCGCCTCCAGGAACGGCAGGCTCTCGATGTCGCCGACCGTCCCGCCGATCTCGGTCAGCGCCACGTCGGTGCCCCGGCCGACGCCTGACCGGATGCCCTCCTTGATGGCGTCGGTGATGTGCGGGATCACCTGCACCGTCCGCCCGAGGTAGTCGCCGCGCCGCTCGCGCGCGATCACCTCGCTGTAGATCTTGCCCGTCGTGTAGTTGCTGTCGCGCGTCAGCTCCGCGTGGGTGAAGCGCTCGTAGTGCCCCAGGTCCAGGTCCGTCTCCGCGCCGTCGTCGGTGACGTAGACCTCGCCGTGCTGGTACGGGCTCATCGTGCCGGGGTCGACGTTGATGTACGGGTCGAGCTTCTGCATCGACACCTTCAGGCCGCGCCGCTCCAGGATCATGCCGATGGCGGCCGACGTGAGGCCCTTGCCGAGGCTGCTGACGACGCCGCCGGTGATGAAGATGTGCTTGACCATCAGGTGGGCATTCCTCGTGGACGGGTCCCCGCGCCGTGGCGCGCGGCGAACTCCCGGTACTGCTCTTCGGTGTTGATGTCCCGCGGAGCGCGCTCCAGCAGGCGGACGTCGATCGAGCCGCCGGCCTCGAGCCAGCGCAGCTGCTCCAGGCTCTCGACGCGCTCGAGGCGGCCGGCGGGCAGGCCGCAGAAGCGCGCCAGGGCGGCGGGGCGGAAGGCGTAGACGCCGACGTGCCGCAGGCCCGGCGGGTCGTCCGCGGCGGAGCCCGCGCCGGCGTCGGGGTGCGCGCGGGCGGGGATCGGGGCGCGCGAGAAGTACAGCGCCCGGCCGCGCGCGTCGGTCACGACCTTGACCACGTTGGGGTCGGCCAGCTCGCGCGGGTCCGCGAGCGGGCACGCCAGCGTGGCCATCTCGACCGCGGGGTCGGCGAAGGCCGCGACCAGCTCGTCCAGGGCCTCCGGCGGGAGCTCGGGCTCGTCGCCCTGCACGTTCACGACCACGTCCCACTCGAGGCCCTCCCGCTCCCGCAGGATGCCGAGCGCGGCGTGCACGCGGTCCGAGCCGCTGCGCAGCTCCGCCGACGTCATCACGACGGAGACGCCGACCTCGCGGGCGGCGGCGGCGATCTCCTCGCTGTCCGTCGCCAGGTGCACGGCGTCCAGCGAGCCCGCGCGCTCGGCGTTGCGCACGGTGTGCTCGAACAGGTACTGGCCGGTGTCCCGCCGCAGCATCTTCCGCTGCATGCGGGTGGACCCGAGCCGAGCCGGGACGATCGCCACCGCGCGGGTCCGGGAGGGGGGCGGCGCCCCGTCCCGCCTCGGCGGCGGCGAAGCGGTCACGGCTTGGGCGTCCCCTGCGCCGGGCGGTCCTTCTCGCGCTTGAAGAGCTGCGTGGGATCGTCCACCGACACGGCCTGGTACCCGGGGGTGACGTTGTAGGTCTGCAGGACCGCCTGCATGAGCTGGCGCAGCCCTTCCTTGTCCTCGACCGGCGTGGCCTGGGTCTCCGTCACGTGGACGATCCCGCCGGGCCCCTCGATCTCGAGGGTCCAGAAGGTCCCGCCGCCCATGCGCGGCGCCGGGCCGGCGACGGCGTAGTCGTCGAGGTCGTGGTCCTCGAGCCACTCGAGCAGGTCCCGCATGACCTCGTCCTCCTGGACCTTGGTCGAGGCGTCCCCGCGGGGCGTCGAGTAGTACGTGAGCCGGTCGGTGTGGCTCTGGTTGACCAGCTCGCACACCTGGTGGGTGCGGTGGTCCACGAAGGTCAGGCGCAGCGGCTCGCCGGCGGCGGCCTCGGCGCCCGAGGGGGAGCTGGCGCAGCCCGCCGAGCCGACGATGGCCGGGAGGGCGGCAGCCAGGGTCAGGAAGGCGCCCAGGGCGCGGGAACGGTGGAACGGCGGCATGGTGCGGATCGGCTCCGGACGGGCTGGGAGGTGCTCGGACCCCGGTCGGACCCCCCGGTGTGGGCCGCGCAGGACGCCGGCGACCCCTCGGGCCCGAGCCTATCCCGAGCCGCGGGCGGCCTCAAGCGCCCGGGGGGTGCGGGAGCGACGCGTCAGCCGTCCGCCGGGACGGGCCGGCCGTCGTCGGGCACGCGGTTCTCGTCGCGGATCGGCAGCAGGAAGCGGCCCACGAGCGACATCGAGTCGCGGCTCATGCGGAACCCGTCGGGCGAGTAGAACGCGCCGGGCGGGGCCAGCTCGTGCACCGGCACGCCGTCGCGCGGCCGGAACGGGAGGAGGTGGTCCACGACCCGGGGCTCGGGGTCGTCGGCGCCGCGCTCGCGGGGGTCGACGTCGTAGGCGACCACGTCCATCCAGAGCGACAGCGGCACGAGGTCGCCCCGCCGGTACGACCCGCCCAGCGGGCGCCGGGCCACGTCCGCGCGGAACGGGTCGGCCTCGGCGATGACGGGGTAGCCCTCGCGCACCACCTCGCCGCCGGTCCACGACGACGTCGGCGCGGTGCCGTGGGCCGGCTGGTGGTTGTTGTACCAGGCGGCGCGCTCGTCGGGCGCGAGCAGGCGGTCGACCACCGTGAAGTCGCGGTCGAACGGACCGCCGGCCCAGTGGTAGGTGATCCACCCGTGGCCGTCCGAGCGGCAGCCGGGCTCGCGCGGCAGCTCCTCGTACTCCCAGCCGAGCAGCACGAGCTCGGGGTCGATCCCCAGCGGGCCGAAGCGGCCGAAGTGGCGCGCGAGCCCGAGGCGGTGCTCGCGCCGGTAGGCCTCGCGGTCGGCCACCGGGCGGACGTCGAACAGCGTGCGCTCGCCGGGCGCGCCCGTGCGCCGGCGCATCACCATCACGGCGCCCACCGCCTCGACCGAGTCGCGGTGGTGCAGGACCGTGTGCACCGCGAAGCGCTCGTTCACCGCCGCCAGCAGGTCCGCGTGGTCGGGGTCGGTCAGCAGGGCGAGGTGGGTCACGAACCAGTCCAGCTCGCCGAGGGCCGCCAGGTCCTCCGCGCGCTCCTCCGGCTCGTAGCGCTGCCAGAGGTGGAGCTGGTGGGGGAGCTTCACCAGCTCGACCGCGGGCGACTCCCGCAGGAACACCGCCCAGTGGTACGAGCTCGCCACCCGCAGCGGCTCCGCGTCGCCCGCGCCGTCCTCCCCGCGCTTCTCCGCAGCCCGGTCGACGACGTCCATGGCCTCCCAGAACACCCCGTAGGTGCGGCGGTTGATCTGCGCGTTCGCGCGCGCGCCGAGCACGCACGTGGCCAGCAGCAGGCCCGTGGCGGCCGCGCGGCGCACGCAGCCGGGATCCTGGTTGGGCAGGTGCCCGCCGACCCACGCCCAGCCCTGGCCGACCAGCACGCACACCGCCGGCAGGATGGGGAGCCACAGGCGGAACTCCTTGGAGCCCTTGAACGACAGCACGAGCGCGTCGATCAGCACCAGCCCGAGCAGCAGGGTCCAGCGCCACGTCAGGTGCCGCAGCGCCGTGGCGACGCCCAGCGCGAGCATCAGGATCGCCGGCACCGGCAGCAGCTCGCGCAGGTTGAGCACGTACCAGTCCGCCCCGCGCAGGCGCCGGATCTGGCCGACCTCCTGCTGGTAGGCGCGGTCCACGGCCTCGACCGTCATGTTGTAGATCGAGTAGCCGATCTCCTTGAACGCGTCGATGCCGGTCGCCTCGCCGACCTTGTGGATCATCGGCCCCAGCGTCCCGGCGAAGTTCGCCAGCAGGTAGTTGCCGAGGCTGATCCCGAACGTGCCGTAGTAGGCCCAGTCCAGCAGGCACTGGAGGAGCGCCATGGCGCCCACGCCGGCGAGCAGCGCGGCCAGGTGGCGCCGGTGCCCGCGCGCGTCGCGCAGCGCGACGGGGACGAGGATCGCGAGGATCGCCAGCACGACCTTGAACGCCATCAGCAGGCTCGCGCCGAGCCAGAGCCCGGCGACGAACGCGCGCCGCGGCGGTCCGCGGTCGACGAGCGTCGAGAGACCGAGCAGCACGCCGAGGGCGGCGGCCACGTCCGAAAGCGGCGACACGCCCCAGCGCAGGAAGACCGCGTTCGCGGAGAGCGCGACGCCGGCGGCGAGGCCCATCGAGCGCCCGCCGAGGCGCGCGCCGAGGCGGATCGTCGCCAGCACCAGCGCGAGCGACACCGCGATCTGCACGAGCCGCGCCGCGTAGGGCAGCCAGCGCAGGTCGGTGAGCCCGAGCCACTCGGCCGCGGCGAAGATCGGCAGCAGCAGCCCCGTGTAGCCGAACGAGCGCACCGCGGAGGAGTCGATCACCTCGACGCCGCGCACGACGGCCTGCGCGCGCTCCATGTACTCGACCGAGTCGGCGAGCTGGTACCCCGCGAGCTGGCTCCAGGAGACGGCCAGCAGGATCAGCGCGAAGGCGAGGACGGCCAGCACGTCCCGGTCGCGCAGCCGCGGCAGGGGCCGTCCGTCGGGGGTGGCCGGAGCGGTGCCGGAGAGGCCCTCGGGGGGGTCGCCCAGGGGGGCGGGGGCGGACGCGGGGGATCCTGCGCTCACGGGAGGGTGGCCGGCGTGGAGGCGCTGGGCCGCCGGAAGGGCGCCCAGCATACGGACCGGCACGGCCCCGGCGAGGGGCGCGGCGCTTCCCGCGGGCGGGAAACGCGGGGTCCTCCCAACCCCTGGATGCTGTGTGCCCAGCCCGCGCACCCCCAGCATTTGGTGGAATTCCGCCGCTTTCCCCTTGATGGCGCCCCGCGTCGAAGGGAACACTCCCGCCTGTCGAGCGCGACGCGTTCGACCGCCCCCGGATCCCCACCCGCGCGCTCGCAACCGCCCCGCCGGCCTCGAGGAGATGACGCAAGCCCCTGTGGGCCCGTGGTTTCCGTCGAACGGTGGGCACTGAAGAACACCGGACGGCAGCCATGGGCCGACTCGAAAAGATCGTCGTTCTCACCGTTCTCTTCCTCGTGACGGTGATCCTCGGGGTCTCCCTGAACCAGCAGGAGGGCGTCAGCGCCGGCCCCGTCAGCGCCGCGGGCCTGGGCTCCGCCCCCTCGGGCGAGACCCTGGGCACCCGGGACGGGCCCGAGCTCGCGCGGCGCGAGCCGTCGCAGCCCCGCCCCCTGGGCGGTGCGGACGAGGCTGCTCGCCGCCGCGCCGTCGACGCGACGCGGCTCGACCCGCCGGTGTCCCCGCCGACCGGGGCGCTCACCGCCGAGGTCGAGACCCCCGGCGCGGCCCAGGTCGACGACGCGCGCCAGGCGGAGCCGCCGAGCCCGGCGCCGAGCCCGGCGCCCGTCGAGGAACGTCCGCGCCGGCTGCACGGGACGCTCGTGGTCGACGCGCGGGACCTCCTGGACTCGCCCTCGCCGGACTACTTCTTCTACGAGTGGCGCTCCGGCGACACCTGGACCGCGGTGGCCGAGCGCGTCTACGGCGACCGCCGCCACGTCGGCCTGCTGCGCGCGGCGAACGAGGGCAAGAGCTCCGGCGACCTCGCGGCTGGCACGCGGGTCTGGGTCCCCGCGCGCGAGCAGGAGGACCCCTCGCGCGAGGGCGAGGTCATCGCGACGGCCTCCGGTCGCCTGTACGAGGTCGCCAGCGGCGACAGCCTGTCGGTCATCTCCGACAAGGTCTACGGCACCTCGAAGCGCTGGCGCGAGATCTTCGAGGCGAACCGCGACGTGCTCGCCGACCCCGACCGCCTGGAGGTCGGGACGAAGCTGCGCATCCCCGAGTAGCGCGGGCCGTTTCTCGCGCCCCGTTCCCCGGCCCGGTTTCCGTTCGGGGGCCGCCGCGGCTACGAGCGCAGCTCGTAGCGGTCGAGCTTCTTGTAGAGGTGGCTGCGCTGCATGCCGAGCTGCTCGGCGGTGCGCTTCACGTTGCCGTTGTTGCCGTCGAGCTTGCGGCGGAAGAAGAGCGCCTCGCTGAGGTTCTTGAACTCCTCGAACGTGCGCGCCTCGAACGGGTCGGTGCCGTCGGGGAAGGTCGCCCCGCGGCCGGCGCGGCCCTGCAGGAGCGGCTCGAGGTCGGCGGCCTCGATGCGCGGGCCGGCGGCGAAGACCGTCGCGCCCTCCAGCAGGTTGCGCAGCTCGCGCACGTTGCCGGGGTAGTCGTGGGCCCGGAGACGCTCCAGGGCGCCCGCGGACAGCTCGAGCGGCGTGGCGCCGCTGCGGTGGGCGATCTCGAGCAGGAAGTGCCGCGCCAGGGGCTCGACGTCCTCGCGTCGCTCGCGCAGCGGCGGGACCAGCAGCGGCACGACGTTCAGGCGGTAGAGCAGGTCGAGCCGGAAGCGCTTGTCCTCGACGGCCTGCTCGAGGTCCGCGTTCGTCGCGGCGACGACGCGGATGTCCACCGACAGCGACTTCGTGCCGCCCACGCGCGTGATCTGGTGGTTCTCGAGCGCGCGCAGCACCTTGGCCTGCGCCGCCATCGGCATGTCGCCGATCTCGTCCAGGAACAGCGTCCCGTCGTCCGCCGCCTCGAAGTGGCCGATGCGCCGCTCGTGGGCGCCGGTGAAGCTGCCGCGCTCGTGCCCGAAGAGCTCCGACTCGATCAGCTCGGCCGGGATCGCGGCGCAGTTGACGGCCACGAAGTCGCCGCCGGCGCGCGGGCCGCGCAGGTGGATCTGGCGCGCGACGACCTCCTTGCCCGTCCCGTTCTCGCCGCGGATCAGCACCGAAGCGTCGGACTGCGCCACGCGCTCGATCTGGTCGCGCAGGCGCGCCAGGGCCGGCGAGTCGCCGATCAGGGGGTGCTGCTCGGCCAGCTGGCGCCGCAGCCCGGAGTTCTCCTGCGCCAGCCGCCGGCTCTCGATCGCGTTCTTGATCGAGATCAGCACGCGGTTCTGGTCGAGCGGCTTCTCGATGAAGTCCACCGCGCCGCCGCGCACGGCGTCCACGGCCATGGCCACGTCGGCGTGCCCGCTGACCATGATCACCGGCGGGGACGCCGGCCGGTCCTGGAGGCGCTCGAGCAGCTCGAGCCCGTCGACGTGCGGCATCTTGACGTCGGACAGCACCACCGCCGGCTCGCGCCCGGCCTCGCGGGCCTGCTCCAGACGCGCCAGCGCCTCGCGGCCGTCCTTCGCCGTCCACACCTCGAAGCCCTCGTACTGGAGCATCAGCTCGAGGGCGGAGCGGATGTCGGCGGCGTCGTCGACGACCAGGACGGTCGCGGCGCGCTCCTGCTCGGCCGCGGCGGCGGAGGTCTCGGGGTCGCTCTGCGGGCTCATGGGTTGTCCTCCTGCGTGGACAGTGCTCTTTCCTATCGACTCCCAGGGGCGTCGCTACCGTCCGCGGAAGGGCCTTTTTCGGGCCGGGCGGGCGGATCGGGGGCGCTAGCCTGGTCGCCGGGCGATGGGGTTCGGGCGTCTACGCAACAAGCTGGCCAGGGGCGAGGCCCGCGTGGCGGGCGTGCTCTCGGGGACCTCCGCCGACGGGATCGACGTCGTCCTGGTGCGGCCGCGGGCCGCCCCGTCCCGGGAGAGCCGCCCCGACGCGGGGGCGCCGGACCGAGCGGGCCGGGAGGCCCCCGGAGGAGGTGCCGCCGACCCCCCCGACCGTGCCGCGAAACCCGGGGCGTCCGCCCGCGGGGCCGGGCCGGGCGAGGGTCCGTCGGCTCCCCCGGAGGTGCTGGGATTCGAGACGCTGCCCTTTCCGCCGGAGCTCGGCGGGCGGGTGCGCGCGGTGCTCGACGGCCGCGACCCCGGGCTGGCCGGCACGGCGCGCCTGCACCGCGACCTGGGGCGGGCCTTCGGCGAGGCCGCGCGCGCGGCGGCCGCGGGGTGCGGCATCGACCTCGACCTCGCCGGCGTGATGGGCCAGACGGTCTGGCACCACGACGGCGCGGAGGCGACCGGGCCGGCGAGCCTGCAGCTCGGCGACGGCGACTTCGCCGCGGAGGCCGCCGGCTGCGCGGTGGTCTCCGACTTCCGCCAGCGCGACCTGGCCGCGGGCGGCGAGGGCGCGCCCATCGCCGCGCTCGTCGACGACGAGCTCCTCGCGGCGGCGCCGCGCCCGTGCGCGGTGCTGAACCTCGGCGGGATCGCGAACCTGACGCTGCTCGGCGAGCGGGGAGCGCCGCCGCGCTCGTTCGACACGGGACCGGCGGGCAGCCTGCTCGACGGGCTCGCGCGCCGCCTGCTCGACCGTCCGTACGACGACGGGGGCCGGGCCGCGCTCGGTGGCCGCGCGGACGCCGCGCGCGTTGCGCGCTGGCTCGAGCACCCGTACTTCGCGCGCCCCGCGCCCAAGAGCACCGGGCGCGACACGTTCGGCGAGCGCTGGGTCGAC
>JAUIDW010000448.1 GCA_030428395.1 bacterium
TGCCATTAGCAGCACCAGAAGGCGAACCCCATGACCGACTTCGACTACGATCTCTTTGTCATCGGCGGCGGCTCGGGCGGGGTCCGGGCGGCGCGGGTCGCGGCCTCGCGGGCCCCGGCCTGGCCGCGCCGAACCTCCCCGGCCCCGCCGCAGGCCCCGCGCCCGAGGCCGGCTCCGCCGCGCCCCCGGCCGCGGGTCCGGGCGCGCCCCCGAACCAGGCGGCTCCTCCGGCCGCGGGTCCGCTCGCGAGCCCGGGCCTCGCCGCGCCGACGCCGGCGGCCCCCGCGCAGCCCGGGCCGGGCACGACCGGTGCCGGCACGGGCGCGCCGGCCGCGGCCCCCGACCTCGGCCGTCCGGTGCTCGACGCCGGAGCCGGCGGCGACGCGGCCGCGCCGAGCGGTGCGGCGAACCCCTTCTCGGAGGGCGCGTCCGTCGAGTTGACGGAGACGACGTTCTCCCGCCTGCAGCGCCTCAGCGCCTCGAACCCCGAGCCGCGCCAGCTCGTCGAGGCCTGGCTCAGCGCGATGGTGCGCACGAACGCCAGCGACCTCATCCTGCGCGCGGGGGGCCGCCCCTCGACGCGCATCGACGGCCGCATCGGCTTCCTGCCGGGGCGCGTGCCCGGGCCGGGTCCGCTGATGCAGGTGCTGAAGCAGCTGCTCGGCAGCGAGCGCATGGAGCAGTGGAAGGCGGAGGGCTCCGCCGACTCCGCCCTGCACCTCGACGGCCTCGGCCGCTTCCGCCTGAACGCGTACAAGCAGATGGGCGAGCCCGCGCTCGTCATCCGGCGCATCCGCGACGAGGCGCCGGTCCTGGAGGACCTCGAGCTGCCCGGCGACCAGCTCACCCGGCTCGCCATGCGCAAGCGCGGGCTGTTCCTGGTCACCGGCGTCGCCGGCTCGGGCAAGTCCACCACGCTCTCGGCCCTGATCCAGCACATGAACACGAGCGCCGAGCGCCACGTGATCACGCTGGAGGACCCCGTCGAGCTCCTGTTCACCGAGAAGCGCTGCGTGATCAGCCAGCGCGAGGTCGGCACCGACTGCACCGACTTCCAGGACGGCCTGCGCCACGCGCTGCGCCAGAGCCCCGACGTGATCCTGATCGGCGAGATGCGCGACGCCGAGACGGTCACCGCGGCGCTCGACGCGTCCGAGACGGGCCACCTGGTGCTGTCGACGATGCACACGGTGAACGCCGCGCAGACGCTCGACCGCATCCTCGGCTTCTACCGCGCCGAGCGGCACCGCCAGGTGCGCATGCGCCTGGGCGACAACCTGGCCGGCGTGCTCTCCCAGCGCCTCGTGCCCAAGGCCTCGGGCAAGGGCCTCGTGCCCGCCTGCGAGCTGATGACGTCCAACCCGCGCATCCGCGAGCTGCTCGAGGAGGGCCACACGATGGAGATCGCCCGCGTCATCGAGCAGGGCGGCGACCCCGGCCTGATCTCGTTCAACCAGTCGCTGCGGCGGCTGGTGCAGGCCAAGCTCGTCGAGCTGAAGGACGCGCTCTCCGCCAGCGACCGCCCGGACGAGCTCGTGCTGGCCCTGCGGGGCATCACCCAGGGCCGCGACCACGAGGCGTCGAAGGGGCAGGGCAAGGGCGCCTCCTCCGGCGGCCAGGGCCAGGGGCAGCGCCGCCGCTCGCCCGGCCCGCCGCCGCGGGACGGGGGCTCGGGCGCGGGCCGCGGGGGCCTCTCGCTGGGCTCCTGAGGGCCCCGGGGCCCCCCGTGCGAGCGGGGGGCGCCGGGAGCGGCGGGGACGACGAGGCCGGGAAGATCCGCCCGGGTCCGTCGTCGGAGCTCGCGTGGGCGCCCTCGGAGGGCGCCGCCCAGCCCGCTAGGATACGCGCCGCGCCATGTCGACCTCGCAGCTGAAGCTCCTCACCTGGTCCCTCGCCGGCCTGCTGGCGGCGGGGCTCGCCGGCTACATCGGCTGGTTCGTCACCAACCTCGAGCAGGTCCGCACGGGCGTCACGGGGGGGGACGTCGAGAAGGTCCTGAACAGCGTCGAGGAGATCGTCGAGGAGGCCGACGAGATCGTGACGTACGACCGCGTCCAGCAGGGCCTGATCGACTTCAACTGGACCGGGCGCCCGCCCGCGCCGCCGCCCGACCCCGAGGAGGACAAGCCGAAGGCCCCCGTCGTGAACAGCACGACCCCGGTGGCCCGGCTCGTGCGCGTCCTCTACCTGATGGTGGACGAGGTCGACCCCGCCGAGAGCCGCGTGCTCGTCGCCTACCACCCGACGTCGAACGTGCGGCTGACGAACACCTACGACGGCCTGCTGCGGGTCGGCGACACGCTGCACTCGCCGCACACCCACGTGAAGCTCGTGGCCGTGACGGCGGAGGGCGCCGTGTTCGGGTTCGACGACGAGAACCGCGAGCAGGAGGTCCTGCCGCCCGACGAGTTCGCCGTGGCGCACCGCATCGCGACGTCGATCGGCGCGGCCGTCGGCCAGATCCCCGAGCGCCCGCGGCGCATCGGCGTGTCCTCCAGCCGCGGCCAGCCGCGCCGCCACACGCAGCTCTCCGGCGACCGCGTGTACATGGGGACCGAGGACGCCGACTACATCAAGACGAACTACTCGAAGATCCTGGCCGAGGAGGTCCGCACGACGCGGCACCGCGACCCGCGGACCGGCAAGTACGACGGGATCGAGATCCGCTCGATGTCGCCCGACTCGACCATCGCGCGCCACGGGGGCCGCGAGGGCGACGTGGTCAAGAGCATCAACGGCCACGCGGTGAGCAGCGTCTCCGACGCGATCTCGTACGTGAAGCAGAACGCGAACCTGCACCAGGGCCCGTGGGAGGTCGAGGTCGAAAACCTCGGCAAGACCCGCACGGTCTTCATCGACCCGCCCGGCCAGCGGTGACCCCGCACGCCGCCGCCCCGCGCGGCGGACGCACCTTGGCGACGCACCACCTCACCGTCGACCTCGGCAACACGCGCTGCAAGCTGCGCCTGTGGCGCGTGAGCGACGACGCCCGCCCGCGGGTCGAGCGCCGCGCCGAGCGGGCGACGCGCCCCGGGCTCTCCGCCGACCTCGCCGAGTGGCTGGCCGATCACGCCGCGGCCGAGGCCGCCTTCGTCAGCAGCGTGGCGCCGCCCGAGCTGGACGCGGAGGTCGAGGACGTGCTGCGGACGGTGTGCGGACGCGGCGTCTGGGCGCCGCCCGAGCCTGGCGTCGACGTGCGCTGCCGCGACCCGCACACGATCGGCCTCGACCGGCTGTTCGCCGCGCGCGGCGCGGCCGCCACCGTGGGCGCGTCGGCCGTGGTGGTGGACGCGGGGACGGCCTTGACGGTCGACGCGCTGCGCGTGGAGCCCGGTCGCGCGCCGGCGTTCCTGGGCGGCGCGATCGCTCCGGGTCCCGCGCTGCTCGCCCGGGCGC
>JAUIDW010000449.1 GCA_030428395.1 bacterium
CCGCCCGGCGCGCGGTCGGCGCGGCGGGAGGCCGCGGCGCGCGCGGGCCGGCGGACGACCGTCCCCGGCAGCGGCGCGCGCGTCAGATGCCCAGGTCCACCAGGAACTGGATCGCCTCCAGGATCTGCGCCCGGCCGTGCCGCGGGTTGATCTCCACGACGCGCGCGGCGTCGCCCGGCAGGTAGCTCGCGATCATGCGGAAGTCGACCTCGCCCAGGCCCGGCGGCATCTCGACCTCGTCCGCGGCCGCGTCCTGCAGGTGCGCGCCGAGCAGGCGCGGGGCGAACGCCTCGAGCCACTGCCCCTGGTCGGGCAGGCCCACGCGCTGGCGCACGTGGATGCGACCGACGTCGTGCCAGTACCCGAGCCCGTGGCGCGAGAGGTCGCCGAGCACCCACTCCATGGCCTCGAAGCACAGCACGTCGTCCAGGTACTGGCCCGGCTCGATCGCGATGCGCGTCTCGGGGAACTCCCGCAGCAACGCGTGCAGCGACCGGCACAGGTGCTGGATCTCGGTCTGGCTGCGCTGCACGAGGCGGCGGGTGAACTCGCGCGTCGCGGCGCAGTTGTCCTCGTCGAGCCCCTCCTTCGCGATGCGCGCCTCGAGGTCGTGCGCCTCCTTGCGCAGCGCCTCGTTGCGCGTCGAGGTCCCGCGCACGACGACGACGGGCGCCTGCAGCGACTGGGCCAGCCGGATGTGGCGGCGCACGGAGTTCAGCGCGCGCTCGCGCGCCTCGACGTCGGGGCTACCGAGGTGCATGGAGGCCATGTCCGGCGAGCGCGGCTTCAGGCAGCCCGCGACCACGGAGGTGATCTTGAGCCCGGTCTCGCGCTCCGTGTCGGCGTAGCCGTTCACGGACACCGGTTGATCGCTCAGGCCGATCTCGAGGCGGCGGAACCCCATCGCCACGGCGGCGAAGGCCTGGTCCTCGAGGGAGCCCAGGCGCGTGCCGAAGCAGGACGTGGAGAGCGTCAGTTCGTTGGGAATGCCAGGGGAGGTCACGGTTGCGAATCCAAGGTGCGAGTAGAGCCTCTCGACGACACCGGAAGATCTTTCCGGTACCTGTCGAGGTTCACCCAACTTCAAGGTACCCAAGGCGCGGGGCCCCTGCGCAACCCCGGCGCGACGCGGACCTCGCGGCGCGCGCGCAAACCTCGGAACGTCAGTCGTTTGAGCCCGCGGCCCGGCGCGGCGCCCCGCGACGTGCGCGATCGCGCGCCGGGGCCGGCCGCGGCCGACCGCGCGTCACCGCCTAGACCCGCACGTCGCCGGTCGCGCCCCGGAGCCCGGCCCGCGCCTCCAGCGCGGGGTCGACCTCGTCCCGCAGGAACTCGTCGACCTGCTCGGGCGCCCGCCCCACGTACCGCGAGCCGTCCAGGAGCTCGGCCAGCCGGCCGTGGACCGCGGCGAAGGCCCCGTCGGCGGCGATGCGCTCGCGCAGCGGGTTCGGCTCGCCCCGGTGCAGCGCCGCGGAGGCCTCGCGGGCGTGCACGCGCAGCGCCTCGTGCACCTCCTGGCGGTCGGCGCCGGCCTTCACGGCCTCCATCATCAGGTGCTCGGAGGCCAGGAACGGCAGCTCCTCCTCCAGGCGGCGGCGCACGACCTCGGGGTGCACCACCAGGCCCCCGCCCACGTTCAGGACGAGGTTCAGGATCGCGTCGGTGGCGAGGAACGCCTCGGCCACCACCAGGCGGCGGTTGGCCGAGTCGTCCAGGGTCCGCTCGAGCCACTGGTTCGCCGCCGTGTGCGCGGCGTTGCCCAGCAGCTCGATCACGAAGCGCGCCAGGGCGCACACGCGCTCGGAGCGCATCGGGTTGCGCTTCCAGGGCATGGCCGACGAGCCGATCTGCTTGTCCTCGAACGGCTCCTCCAGCTCGCGGCGGTTGGCGAGCAGCCGCAGGTCCACCGCGAACTTGTGGGCCGACTGCGCCACGCCCGACAGCGCCTGCAGCACCCGGAAGTCCACCTTGCGCGGGTACGTCTGGCCGGTGATCGTCAGCGAGCGCTCGAACCCCATCCGCCGCGTCACCAGCTCGTCCAGCCGGCGCACCTTGGCGCCGTCCCCGTCGAACAGCTCGAGGAACGACGCCTGCGTGCCCGTGGCGCCCTTCACCCCGCGGAAGCGCAGGCCGTCGCGCACGCGCTCGAGCTCCTCGAGGTCCCCCAGGAAGTCCTGGAGCCAGAGGCAGGCGCGCTTGCCGACCGTCGTCGCCTGCGCGGGCTGGAAGTGCGTGAAGCCCAGGGTCGGCAGCGCGCGCCACTCGGCCGCGAAGTCCCGCAGCGCCGCGATCACGCCCACGAGCATCCGGCGCAGCAGGTCGAGCCCCGCGCGCATCTGCAGCAGCTCGGCGTTGTCCGCCACGTAGCAGGAGGTCGCGCCGAGGTGGATGATCGGCCGCGCCTTCGGGCACACCTCGCCCCAGGCGTGCACGTGCGCCATCACGTCGTGGCGCAGCTCGCGCTCGTAGCGCGCCGCCAGCTCGAGGTCGACCACGTCCACGTGGGCGCGCAGCTCGTCGACCTGCTCCTGCGAGACGTCCAGCCCCAGCTCGCGCTCGCTCTCCGCCAGCGCCAGCCAGAGCTCGCGCCAGATGCCGAAGCGACGCCGGTCGGAGAAGTTCTCGCGCATCGCCGCGCTCGCGTAGCGCGTGCCGAGCGGGCTGCGGTACCCGGTGGAGTCGTCGGTCAAGGTCAGAGCCAGTCGGTGCGGGGCCAGGAGTCGGGTAGGAACGTCGCCGCCGCCGCGGCGGCCGCTGCGGCGAGGATCGCGACCGCGACACGCGCCCACAAGCCCGCGCCGGACGCCGCGTCCGCGCCCGCCCCCGCGGGGCGCTGGAGGTGGGCGAGCAGCCCCACCGCGGCCGCGGCCCCGACCGCGTCGGTCACGAGGTCGAGGACCGAGAAGTCCCGGCCGGGCACGAGCCGCTGGTGCACCTCGTCGAGGAGCCCGCAGGCGGTCACCGCGGCCACCACCGCCCAGCGCGCCGTGGCCGTGATCGGCGTCCGCGCCGCCCGCGGCAGCCCCGCCAGGGCGAGCGCCGCCAGCACCCCGTACAGCGCCGCGTGCCCCAGGTTCAGCACGAACGCCGTCAGCCGGGTCCCCCCGCCGCCGCGCGCGGGCACCTCGCTGGAGAGGAAGATCAGCACCAGCCAGCCCAGCGCCAGGACCCGGGCCGCGCCCGGCGGGAGCGCCAGGAGCCCGCGGGCCGCGCGGCCGATCCCGCCGCCGGCGGCCGCCGGCCGGCCGCGCTCGCTCACGTCTCCTCGCGCCCCGTGAAGCGGCGGCGCGCCACGAACTCGAGGCCCTTGCCATCCGGGCTGCCGCGGACCTCCAGGCTGTCCAGCATGCTCTCGAGCAGGAAGAAGCCCCGCCCGCGCTCGTCCTCCAGGTCG
>JAUIDW010000450.1 GCA_030428395.1 bacterium
CGGGGCCCCCGGGCGCGCGCGCCGCGACCGGGCCGCGGACGGCGAGGCGCCGCCCGCACCTGCTATGTTCGAGGCCGCCGCGGGCGGTGCCCGCCACAGGAGACCGATGCCATGCGAGTCCTGGTCGTGGACGACGACGCCGAGTTCCGCAAGCTCATGACGATCGCCCTCGACGGCGCCGGGATCGAGTGGAAGGCCGCCGAGGACGCCGAGGGCGGCCTGCGCGTGCTGCAGGAGAGCCAGGACGGCGACTTCGACGTCGTGCTGCTCGACGTGCAGATGCCGGGCGCGACCGGCTGGGACCTGCTGTACGAGGTGCGCCGCGCCGGGAACGAGGTCCCGGTCGTGTTCGTCACCGGCGAGGACGGCGCCGACGAGAAGGTCAAGGGCCTGAAGCTGGGCGCGGACGACTACGTCACCAAGCCGGTGCTCTTCGACGAGCTGATCGCGCGGCTCGAGGCCGTCGTGCGGCGGCGGCGCTCGCTCGCGCCGGTGCGCTTCGGCGACCTCCAGATCGACCTGGCGCGCCGCCGCGTGTCGCGCAACGACCAGCCGGTGCACCTGAGCCCGCGCGAGTTCGACCTGATGCTGGCGCTCGTCCTGGCGGAGGGCGCCGTCAAGTCGCGCGCCGAGCTGCTGCTGGAGGTCTGGGGGCTCGACTTCGACCCGGGCACGAACGTCCTGGACGTCCACCTCGGCCGCATGCGCCGCAAGCTGGACCGCCACGGGCGCCCGCTGGTCGAGACGGTGCGCGGCGAGGGCTACCGCGCCATCCGCCACGCGAGCGAGCCGACCGCCTGACCCGCTCGACGGGCCGACCCGGCCGCGGGAACGGCGCGGCTGAACGGAACGTCACGGTGGCACCGGCGCCGCCGCGCCTACAAGGGAGCGGGGAGGAGCGCTGGACCGCGACCCGCCCGGGGCAACACCGGAAGATATCGATCCCTCCCCCCAGTCCCGGACCGACTTCTTCGCCCCGAGGGGGAGAGGCGCAGCGCCCCGCCTCCTGTTCGAGGGGGCGCGACCCGTACCAGGGTCGCGCCCCCTCACTCGTTCGCGGCGTCCTCGACGTCCTCGAACCAGCCGTCGCGGGCCAGGGGCAGGCGGAACCAGAAGCGCGCGCCGCCGCCGGGGCGCGGCTCGTGGCCGATGCGCCCGCCCCAGGACTCGAGCGTCCGGCGGCACGAGTAGAGGCCGATGCCGGTCGCGCCGGCGCCGGAGCGGCCCATCTCGAACAGGTGCGGCTCGACCTCGGGGGACACGCCGGGGCCGCCGTCGTCGACCCAGGCGCGCGCGGCGTCGCCGTCGCGGCGGACGCCCACGGTGACGGTCGTGCCGGCGCCGGTGTGGCGCAGGGCGTTCTCGAGCAGGTTGGAGAGCACGCGCTCGAGGCGCGTGCGCTCGCCGACGACCTTCAGCTCCGCGCCGTCGTCGGGCGCGTCGAGCGCGAGCCGGACGCCGGCGCTCTCGAAGGCCGAGCGCAGGCCCGCCACGCGCTCGCGCGCGACCTCCGCCAGGTCGGGCGCGCCGGCGGGCGTCGTGTGGAAGGCGTCCAGCTCGCGCAGCTCGGCCGAGAACACCGCCAGCACGTCGCGGATCATGCCGTGCTGCTTGCTGGCCTGCTCGAGGCCGAGGGCCACGACCTCGGCGCTGCGGTCGGCGTCCAGGCGGCCGCCGCGCAGCAGCGACAGGCTGCCCATCATGCCGGCCAGGGGGCCCTTGAGGTCGTGGACGATGCAGCGCAGCAGGACCTCCTTCTTCTCGAGCTCGCGCCGCAGGCCCGCGTAGCGCAGCGCCGTGTCGCGCGCCTTCTGGAGCAGCTCGCGGCGCTCCTCGAACGTGTCGTCGAGGCGCTGCACGATCAGGTACGAGCCGCCGGCGCGCGACTGGATGGCGACGGCCTCGAGGAACAGCTCGTCGCCGTCGGGGCCGGCCTCGGTCCACACGCCGGAGCGGACGCGGCCCGAGCCGCCCGCGTGCCAGAGCGTCTCGGCGTCGACCAGGAAGTTCTCGAGGAACGGCAGGTGCTCGCCCGGCGCGAGCGCCTCGGTCGGGCCGCCGCACAGCTGCACCAGCCAGTCCGGCGTCGCGCCCACGCCCTCGAAGCGCCCCGCGGTCACGCGCCGCAGCACGGCGGCGTTCATGGCGGACAGCACGTCGCCCAGGCCCTGCCAGGGGTCGCCGCGCACCTCGAGGCGCTCGAGCAGCAGGCTGAGGTCGTTGCCGCGCTGCTGGATCGGCTCGCGGCGGTCGACGCCCTCCTGCGCGTCGAGCAGCAGCACGAGCACGCCGCGCGGCGTCGAGCCCAGGTGCAGGTCGGCGCGCCGGCCGCTCGGCGTCTGCACGCCGGGGAGCGTGGCGCCGGGGCCGTGGAACGGGAAGAGCCCGACGAGGCAGGCCGCCTGCTCGGGCGCGGAGTCGCCCGGGGCGACGTCGGCCAGGCCGTACAGGTCCAGGCGGCCGCCCGCCTCGAGCACGCCGCCGCGCGGGTCGCACAGCAGGTGCGCCGGGCGGCGCAGGTCGACCACGAGGTCGATCAGCTCCGGGGTCGCGTCCGGGGTCGGCGCGGCGTCGGGGGACGCGGGCTCGCGCGCGCCGGGCGACGGGGCGGGGTCGCGGGCGGCGCTCATCGCCCGCCGGCGCCGGCGAGCAGCCGGCGCGTCAGCTCCGCGAAGGCCTCCTCGACGCCGGCGCCGCTCTTCGCGCTCGTGCGCAGCACGGTCAGGCCGCGGTCGGCGTGGGCGTGGAGCTGCTCGTCCTCGAGCTCCCACTCGTCCTCGAGGTCGGCCTTGTTCAGCAGCAGGAGCGTCGGCACGTCCCCGGCGACGTCGCGCGCGACGTCGTGCAGGGCGAAGGCCTTGTCGAGCGTCCCGCGCCGCGTGCCGTCGGCGACCAGGAACACGCCCGCGCTGCCGCGCAGGTAGGAGGCGCGCACCTTCTGGAACTCGTCCTCGCCGTGCAGGTCCCAGAGCACCAGGCCCACGGGCGTGCCGTCGACGACGACCTCCTTCTTGTCGATCTTGACGCCGACGGTGGTCAGGTAGCGCTCCGAGAAGATGCCCTGGACGTAGCGCGACACCAGGCTGGTCTTGCCCACGGCGAAGGCGCCGAGCATGCAGATCTTCTTGCGGATCACCGGGCCGGCGCCCCGGCGGGTACGCCCTCCTCCGCGACCAGGATACGGATCGCGTCGGCCGGCCGCAGGTCCCCGCTGGCGTCGAGCGCGACGTCCACCGTCGCGGCGCGCGTCAGCGCCGGGCCCAGGAGCCGCCGCACGGCCTCCGCGCGCCCGCGGGCGGCGGGGGCGTCGGGGGCGGGCGCCGCGGCGCGCAGCTCGACGCGGTAGCGCCGACCGGAGCGCGCGGCGGCGGCGTCGAGGCGCTCGACGCGCTGG
>JAUIDW010000064.1 GCA_030428395.1 bacterium
GCCAGCGCGACGGCGGCGCCGCGGCGCATGCGCCAGTCCTCGTCGTCGAGGTGGCGGCGGACGGCGTCCACCAGGTGGTGCAGGCGCCACAGCGGCGCGCCGTTGCCGATCTCCGCGACCTGGTCCAGCACGACGAGGTCCAGCTCCTCGTCGCGGCCCATCAGGCGCTCGAGGACGTCCAGCCCGTCCGCGCGCCCCGCCTGTCCGACCGCGCGGGCGATCAGCGGGTACATCGCCGGCGGGATGCGGTCGACGGACTCGGCCAGGTCGCGGTAGGCGAACGAGTCCGCGCGCAGCACGTCCGCCAGGGCCGCCTCCGCGGGGGCCTGCACGTACGCGCGCATGAGGTGGACGGGCTCCAGGCGCTCGAGCAGGCGCACCCACGTCCCCACGGCGCGGCGGTCGCCCGTCCCGCCCAGGATCCGCATGGCGACGAGGCGGTAGCCGACGGGGAGCTCGGCCTCGGCGAGGGAGTCGAGGAAGTCGAGCACGGGCTTGGGCGGCATCTGCCGCAGCGCCTCGAGGAGCACCTCGTTGGTCTGCTGGCCCGGCGACAACTGCGCGAGCCCCTGCTCGCTTCCCTCGGGCTCGGGCGGCGGCGCCGCGCCCGTCAGCACGGCGCACATCGACGGGATGGCGTCGGGGCCCAGCTCGACCAGCAGCTCGACGCGGTGGCGGCGGCCGCCCACCGAGCCCGCCTGCGACGCGAGGATCTCGTAGACGCGCGCGACGTGCTCGGTGCCGGCGGCGCGGGGCGCGGGCGGCGCCGCGCCCGCGGGAGAGGCCAGCAGGACGACGACGCTCAGGCACACGGTACGCAGCATGGAATCTCCCTCGGTCCGTCGGTCAGGGCACGGGCGGCGGCGGGACCTCGCGCCAGGACAGCACGTCGACGCTGCGGTCCGCCCCGCTCGCGTCGGGCAGCCCGGGCAGCACGATGGTCCCGTCCCAGACGCGCTGGTCGAAGTTGACGGTCAGCTTCGAGTGGTGGCTCAGGAAGTCGCGCTCGATCTGGACCTGGTTGCCCGCCGACATGGTCCCGTTGATCGTCACCTTCTTGGAGCCGGCGGCGTCGAGGTTGTTGTCGTAGAAGTTGTTCTCGGCGTACAGGAACGCGTTCATCTCCTTCACGGTCCCGAAGGTCGGGTCGCCGAGGTAGATGTTGCCGCTGTCCGCGACCGCCGGATCCTCGACCGCGATGAACGCGAGCGCGTCCTGCTTCGAGTCGTCGTAGAACAGGTTGTCCGAGAAGTAGATGTTCCCGCGGACCACGAACGTGACCTGGACGCCGGACGAGCTGTCCTTCTGGGAGACCATGAACGAGTACACGTTCTTGTTGTGCAGCCAGAGGTTGCCGTCCACGAAGTAGACGAGGCCGTTCCCGTCGGGGCCCGGCTCCCCTCCTCCCGTGAGGGTGACCTGGCTGGCGTTGCTGCCGTCCTCGCTCGAGTCGGCCTTCACGCTCTCGTAGGGGTCCTCGAGGAAGAAGTCGTGCTTCGCCGTCGAGGCGTTCTCCGTCCCGCGGTCCGAGGGGTTCACGCGGAAGATGTGGGCCGGGTTCGACTCGGGCACCTGGTACGCGCTGCCGCCGAACGAGTCGGACTTCCACTCCGAGTTGTCGATGAACTCCTGCAGCACGTCGACGTCGCACGTGTTGGCGTAGTCCATGCCCGCGATGTCGGGGATGGCCTGCTTCTCCCCCTCCTCGCCGGCGCCGCCCTGGATCGTGCCCGCGGCGATCATCGGCCCCGCCACGTCGGCGTCGCCGTTCACGTCGATGTTGCCGCCGCTGTAGACCCCGCCGTTGATGTCGTCCGCCTGGACCCCGAGACCGCCGAAGGTCAGGTCGTAGTTCGGGTCGCCGTCCTCGTTCCCGGCGAACAGCGCGTTCGCGAACGGGCCGTCCTGCGCGGAGCGCGCGACGACCTCGATCGCGCGGCGCTCGCCGTCGAACACGCCGACCGCGAGCAGGTCGAAGGTGTCGTCGCCGTTGTCGGTGATCGTGAACGAGTAGCCGCCGCCGCCGAAGGGCGTGGGCGCGGCCAGGGTGCCGACGGGGTCCGTCAGGCCGTTCGCGACGCTGCCGAGCGCGTGGCTGACGCCGGCCTCGCAGTTGTACAGCGCCCGGACGGAGGAGCGCGACGACTTGACCTCGAGCTGCGACGCGACCGACAGCTTCAGCACGGCGCCGGCCAGCGCGGCCAGGATCACGACGCTGATGACCGCGAGCAGCATGGCGCTGCCGCGGCGCGCGCCCGCGGTCCCGCGAGCGATCCTGGGGGGGGCGATCGAGTCTTCGTGGTTCATGGCGCTCGGCCCTGTCCGGGGGGTCGACAGGGCGGGAGCCTCGCTTCCGGTCAGTTGCGCACCCGGACCGACGTCTGCATCGTCCGGGTCGCGATCCTCCCCTCGGCGTCGGGGCGCTGGAGCGTGAGGCGGATGGTCAGCGTGCGCTGGCCGGGGTCGTACTCGAACGAGAGTCCCTGCTCGTCCTGGAGCCCGTTGCCGTTGTCGTCGGCCCCGTTCGGGGTCTCGCCCTGCAGGAACTCGGCCACCCAGCGCGTCAGAACGACGGTCTGCTGGTCGGGGCCGCCGCTGTCGCGGATCAGCACGACGACGCCGTCGTCGATCAGCCCGTTCCCGTCGTTGTCGACGCCGTCGTCCACCTCGCCGGGCGCGTACTGGAACTGGATGGTCGTGTCCGTGCTCCAGACGTTGTTGCCGGCGGCGTAGCCCTCGTTGGTCCGGTAGGTCAGCGCCGCGCTGCCCAGCGGCTGGAGCGCCTGCATCCCGATGGAGCCCTGGCCGGCCTCCATGAGCTCGTCCGCGATGCGGTCGAGCGTCCGGCGCGTCATGTTCTCGAGGTGAGCCGCGTTGACCCCGGTCTTGTACGCCTCCTGCCCCGACAGCGTGGCGAGGCCCACCATCGCGAGCACGAGCGCCAGCACCGTCATGGCGATGACGACCTCGACCACGGTCAGACCGGCGCGCCTGGACGAACGAGGGGACATCGGTCCTAGCGCCTGGTCAGCAGGGTCTCGATGTCCAGCGTCCGGTTGCCGGTCACGCTGCGCCACTGGAGGCGGATGCGCATCGGCAGCAACACGTAGTCGCCGGCGTGGTTCGCGGAGTCGATGACGCCGTCGCCGTTCAGGTCGCGCGGCATGCCGAGCGCCGCGTCCTGGACGTCCTCGCGCAGCTCCACGACGCCCCCGTTGGTGACGGTCGGGAACATCACCTCGCCGGCGAAGCCGTCGGCGTCGCCGTTCTGGACCCGCAGGCCCTGGACGTCGAAGTCGGGGTTGGCCTGGTAGTTCGCGAGGATCTGGTCGAACGCCAGTCCCTGCGCGTTCTCGATCAGCTCGCGGGCGGCCTCGTTCGCGATGGCCGTCTCGCGGTTCACCTTGCGCAGCGTGTTCGCGGACACGATCACGCTGAGCAGGCCGGTGAGCGCGACGGCCAGGACGGCCGCGGCGATGCTCACCTCGAGCAGCATGGCGCCCCGGCGGGCGCGGCTCCCGGTGGGGAGTCTGTACGGGTAGCGTTGGTTCACGGGGCTCCGTCCTTCGGCAACCCCGGCCCCGCGACTCCAGGCAATCCGGGGTTCCCCCGCGGGCGCCCCGCACGGGGTGAGGTCGCCCGGAGCTCCGCGCGCTTCCTAGCGCAGGGTCCGCCGGCGAGAGCCGGCCGGCGCCGGTCAGCCGGCGAGGCCCGCCAGGGCGTCCCGGAAGGCCTCCGAGGAGCCGTAGCGCTCGCGCTTGTCCGTCAGGAGGCCCGTGACGACCACCTGCTCGAGCTCGGGGTCCACCGAGATCTTCGGGGCCCGCGCCGCGACGGAGGGCGGCGTCTTCTCGAGCTTGGCCTGGAAGACCTCCAGGAAGTTCTTTCCGGGCCAGGGGATCACGCCGGTCAGCAGCTCGAAGAGCACGGTCGCCACGTTGTAGACGTCGGAGGCGACGTCCGGCGAGTCGCCGCCGAACTGCTCGACCGGGGCGTAGAACGGCGTCCCGATCAGCGCGGTGCGCTCGCCGAGGTGCTTGGCGTTCCAGAGCGCGGTGGTGACGCCGCCGTCGATCAGCAGGGCGCGGGGCGCGTCGAGCTCGCCCACCACGCGGATCGTGCTGGGCTTGACGTCGCCGTGGACCAGCCCCTGGGCGTGGATGGCGACGAGCCCGTCGAGCAGCTGCCCGCCCAGCTCGCGCACGCGCTCCTGGGGCAGGGGCCCGTTCTCGTCGAGCACGGCGCGCAGGAAGCGCCCCTCCGGCAGCTCGGTGACGAGCAGGACGTTGTCGTCCTCGAAGCGCAGCACCTCGCGCACCCCGTTGACGTGGGGCGACTCCACGCGGCTCCACGCCTCCCACGCGGCGCAGAACTCGGCCACCTGGTCGGCGCCCTCGAACAGCGCCGCGGGGAACAGCATCAGCTCGCAGCGGTCCCCCGTCTCCGCGTCGCGCGCCTCGTACGTCGTGGTGAGGTCGCTCTGCCGGTTGGGGCGCTCGATCGCGAAGCGGTCGGCGACGGTGTTGCCGGAGGCGAGGTCGAACGCGGAGATGCTCTCGTGGGACATGGTCACGTCGCCGCGAGCTCTTCGCCCAGGAAGCGCAGCGTGCGCTCCCACGCGTCGCGCGCGGCGGGCTCATGGTAGCCCCCCCGCGAGGGGTTGGAAAACCCGTGGCCGGCCCCCGGCAGGGCCCGCACCTCGCAGCGCACGGCGAACTGGGTCAGGCGGTCGCGCAGCGCGTCGCGGTCCTGCAACGGGACGGCGGGGTCCGCCTCGCCGAACAGGCCGAGCACGGGCGCGCCCAGGTTCAGCGCCAGCTCGAGCGGCTGGACCGGCTTGGCCGCGGACAGCTCCGGGTACACCACACGCCCCCCCAGGACGACGACCGCCGCCACGCCGCGGCTCGCGCAGCCCAGCAGGAACGCCAGCGTGCCTCCCGCGCCCAGGCCGACGACGCCCACGCGGTCGGCGTCGACGCGCGGGTGCTCCGCGAGCACCGCCAGGGCGGCCTCGCCCCGGCGCACCTCGTCGCGGTCGGGCCGCGCCGCGAACGCGCTCCACTCGGCCGCGCAGTCGGCGGCGGGGTCCGCGAGCCAGGCGGGCGCGCGCGGGGCCAGCGCCGCGAAGCCGGCCGCGGCCAGCCGGGCGAGCGCCGCCCGCACGGGCTCGTCGCAGCCGGTGCCGTCGGGCACGACCAGCACGCCCGCCGCGGGCTCGTCGGCGGAGGCTCCCGCCGGCAGGGCCAGCAGCGCGTCGGACGCCTCCGCGGGCGCGCCCGGCGGCGCGGGCAGCGGGACCTCCTCGAGGCTCGGCTCGGCCACTCCGGGATCCTCCCTGCGCGCGCGGACCGCGCCTAGTACGCGCCGCGCCCGCTGGCGAAGTCGCGCCAGCGCCGCGTCTCGCGCAGCTCGGTCATCGCCTCGGCGAACTCGGTGAGCTCCTCGCGGCGGGTGTAGAAGTGCGGGCTGACGCGCACGCCGGCGCCCGGGCGGTGGTCGACCAGGATCGAGCGGTCCGCCAGCGCGGCGACGAAGGCCGGCCCGTCCTCGTCGTCCGCCAGGCCGACGATCAGCATGCCGCCGCGGTCGTCCACGCTCGCCGGGCTGGGCACCCGGAAGCCGCGCGCGAGCATCTCCTCGCGCAGGTACTCGGTCACGTGCACCGACCAGGCGCGGATGGTCTCGACGCCGACCTCCTCGACGACCTCGTAGCCGGCGGTGGCCGCCAGCAGCGCCGGGACGGCCGGGCTGCCGTGCAGCAGGCGCTCGATGCCGGTCGCGTACCGCTGCGGGCCCGTCTCGAAGGCGAAGGGCTCCGCGTGCGCGGCCCACCCGGTGATGCCGGGCGCCAGCGCGGGCAGCAGGTCGGGGCGCACGTACAGGTAGCCGGCGCCGGGCCCGCCGCACAGCCACTTCACCGAGCCGCCGCACACCATGTCTACGCCCAGGGCCTGCACGTCGATCGGCACGGTGCCCAGGGACTGGTAGGTGTCCAGCAGGACGAGCGCGCCGACCTCCTTCGCGCGCGCGCAGATCGCGGCGGCGTCCTGCAGGTACGCGCTCTTGAAGAAGACGTGGCTGACCGGGACGACCTTCGTCTGCTCGTCGATGGCCTCCAGCACGCGCTCGGTCGGGACGGTGATGCCGTCGTCGCCGGGCACGGTGACGATGCGCGCGCCGCGCGCACGGCAGCCCTCCCACACGTACATGTTCGTGGGGAAGTTCTGGTCGGTGTAGACGACCTTGTTGCGCGGTCCCGAGAAGTCCAGCGCCGAGGCGACGATCGACTGGATGACCGAGACGTTCTGGTGCATCACCACCGAGTCCGGCGGCGCGTTCAGCAGCCGGCCCAGCACGTTGCCGACGTCCACCGGCGCGCTCCACCAGCCCTCGCCCCAGGCGCGCACCCCGCGCGTGGCCCACTGGTCGCAGTAGGCGTTCAGCTTGTCGCGCGCCGCCGCCGGCATGGCGCCGAGGCTGTGGTTCACGAGGTAGTTCGTGCTGGCGAGGATCGGGAAGCGGTCCCGCCAGGCGTCGGGGTCGTGGGCGACGCCCGCCTGGGCGGCGCCGGTCTGGGATTCGCGGGTCATGCCGGTTCGCTCTCGCCGTGGGGCCGGGACGGGCCCGGGACCGCGCCACCTTCGGTCCGCCGCCCCCGGGCGTCAACCGCCGGCGGGCTCCGCGGAGGCGGGGTCGCGCCCGGTGAGCCTGTGGTCGGGGATGACGAGCCGCTCGACGGGGCGGCCGCCGATCACGTGCTCCTCGATGATCTCGTCGACGTCCGCGGGCGTCACCGGGCCGTACCAGACCCCCTCGGGGTAGACGACCACGGTCGGCCCGAGGTGGCACTGGTCCAGGCAGCCCGCCTTGTTGGCGCGGACGATGCGCTTCAGGCCGCGCTCGTGCAGCTTGCGCTTGAACGCGGCGGCGACCTCGTGGCCGCCGACGGCGCCGCAGCAGCCGCGCGGGTCGCCCGGCTCGCGGTCGTTGATGCAGGTGAACACGTGGCGCTGGAACTTGGCCATGGCGCGGTCAGGACCCCAGGATCTCCTTCGCGAGGATCAGCTTCTGGACCTCGCTCGTGCCCTCGTAGATCCGCAGGGCGCGGACTTCACGGTACAGGCGCTCGACGATCTCGCCGCGCTTCACGCCGCGCCCGCCCAGGAGCTGGACGGCCCGGTCGCAGATCCACCCCGCGGCCTCGGTCGCGAAGAGCTTCGCGCGCGCCACCTCCGCGGCACCGGGCGCGCCCGCGTCCACGGCGGCGGCGGCCTCGTCGACCAGCAGCTCGGCCGCGCGCAGGCGCACGTCCATCTCGGCCAGGTCGAAGCGCAGGCCCTGGAAGCTCGCCAGCGGCCGCCCGAACTGGCGCCGGTCGCGCAGGTGGTCGCGCGCCTCGTCCAGGGCCCGCCGCGCGAAGCCGTTCGCCGCCGCGGCGACCGACGTCCGGAAGCGCGCCAGGGTGCCCAGGGCGAGCGGCAGGCCCCCGCCCACGGGCCCGACGGCCGCCTCCCCGGGCAGCTCGACGCCCGCGAGGCGCAGCGTCCCGATCGGGTGCGGCGCCATGACCTCGAAGCGCTCGACGGTCAGGCCGGGGGCGTCGCCGGGGACGAGGAACATGGTGAAGGCGTCCTCGTCGCGGTCCCCGGGCGCGCCGGAGGTCCGCGCGAGCAGCGTGTAGCGGTCCGCGATGCCCGCGTTCGAGATGTACGTCTTCTCGCCCTCGAGGCGCCAGCCGCCGGCGGTGCGCTCGGCGCGCGCGGCGACGTCGGTCAGGCTGGAGCCCGCGCCGGGCTCGGTCAGGGCGAAGGCGGCCACGCGCTGCCCGGCCGCCACCGCCGGCAGCTCGCGCGCGGCCAGCTCGGCGTCGCCGGCCAGCGCCAGGTCGTAGCTGCCGAGCCCCTGCATCACGAGCATCACGTCGCGCATCCCGGAGTGGTACGCGAGCTCCGCGCGCAGCGCGCAGAGCGCGCGCACCGAGACGGCGTCGTCCGGCGCCAGCTCGCCCGCGTCCGCCCCGCCGAAGCGCGCCGGCACGCACCACCGCGTCAGCCCGACCTCGGCCAGGGCCCCCAGCGCGCGCCGCGCGGCGGCGTCCTCGCCCAGGCCGTCGAGCTCGGGCCCGACGCTGCGGCCCAGCTCGCGCGCCGCGTCCAGCGCCCGCGCCAGGGCCTCCGCGCCGCTCATGCCGGTCCGGCCGCGGCGCGCTCGTTGCCGCGGACGTCGAAGCGCGTGAAGTCGACCGGGCGCTTCTCCACGAAGGCCTCGTAGGCCTCGCGGTAGTCGGGGTGCTTCATGCACTCCGCCTGGATCCAGCCCTCGGCCTGCATCGCCTCGGCCAGCGTCATCGAGGCCTCGGCGTTCAGCATGCGCTTGGTGATCGCGAGCCCCAGGCTGGGCCCGTCCGCCAGGCGCCGGGCCCACTCCGCCGTCGCCGCCTCGAGCTCCTCGGCGGGCACGACGCGGTTGTACAGGCCGATCTCCGCCGCGCGCCGCGCGTCCACGAACTCGCCCCCCATCAGCAGCTCGCTCGCGTGCCCCAGCCCGACGATGCGCGGCAGCAGCCAGGCCGCGCCCATGTCGGCGCCCGAGAGGCCGACCTTGGTGAACAGGAACGCGATCTTGGCCGTCTCGCTGGCGATGCGCACGTCCGCCGCCGCCGCCATCACCGCCCCGGCGCCGCAGGTCGTGCCGTTCAGCGACGCGACGATGGGCTTCTCGAGCCGGCGCATGTTCTCGATCAGGTCGCAGGTCATGCGCGCGAACGCGAGCAGCTGCGCGTCGGACACTCCGAAGAGCTTGCCGATGATGTCCTTCACGTCCCCGCCCGAGCAGAACGCGCGCCCCGTGCCCGTCAGCACGACGCAGCGTACCGAGTGGCGCTCGCGCAGGGCCGCGAACGCGTCGCGCAGCTCGGCGTAGGAGTCGAAGGTCAGCGCGTTCAACCGCTCCGGCCGGTCCAGCCGGATCGTCGCCACGCCGTCGGATTCGTCGTACCGGAAGTGCTTCGGGTCCATGGGCTATCTGCTCCGCGGGTCGCGGGGAACGCGGGAGCCCCAGAGCGTACCCGCCCGGCCCGCGCGCCCCCAGGGCCCCGGCGCCGCGGCCCCGGGCGGAGGACTCAGGAGTGGGCGCGGCCGACGACCCACTCGACCGCGTTGCGGTCGGGGTCCAGGACCTCGAGCAGGGTCAGGGGCTCGCCGCCCTCGCCCGGCCCGCCGGCCGGTGCCTCGATCGGCCCCTCGATCGGCGCACCCCACGCGCGGGCGGCGGCGAGCCGCTGCTCGAGCTCCTCGGCGGACGCGCAGCGGAACCCGACGTGCTCGTGGCTGCGCGTCTGGCGCGGGACCAGGCGGTGGAAGGCCTTGAGGAGCCAGCGCACCCGCCGGGGCATGAGCAGCACCAGCGTGAAGTCCTCGTGGCCGTCGGGCCGCAGCGTGGCGACCTCGGTGCGCCAGCGGTCCGCGTGCTGGCGCCGGCTGACGAGCGTCGCCGGCAGCACACGCGTGTAGAAGTCGATCGAGCGGTCGAGGTCGGCGACCCGGAACGCCACGTGGTCGCAGCACGGCATGCGCAGAGCGTACCGGAAGGGCTGCACCGCGCGAGGCCGCGCCCTCCCCCGCGGTCGCGCGCCCCGCGCGACGGCGCGCCTAGGGCAGCGCGGCGACCGCCTCGATCTCGACCAGGGCGCCCTCCTCGAGGAGGTCGGCGACCTGGACGAGGGCCATGGCGGGGAAGTGCCTGCCGAGGGCGGCGCGGTAGCGCTCGCCGACGGAGGGGAGCGCGTCGAGGTAGAGGCGCTTGTCGGTCACGTAGATCGTGAGGCGCGCGACGTGCCCGGGCTCGCCGCCGGCGGCGCGCACCACCGCGACGACGTTCTCGAGCGCCTGGCCGAACTGCGCGGCGAAGTCCCCGCGGCCGACGAGGCGCTGCTCCGCGTCCCAGGCGATCTGCCCGGCGACGAAGAGCATCCGGGCCCCGGCCGGCGCGACCACGCCGTTCGCGTAGCCGCGCGGCGCCTTCCATCCCTGCGGTTGCACGATCTCCACGAGAAACCTCCGCCCGGCCGCCGCCCCCGCGGCGACGGCGCGCGCCCCGGGAACTCTGCCCCAATCGAGCCCGCGCCCGAAGCGCCGCCCCGCGGAATCCCCCGCGCCCCCCACCGACGGATCCCCCCGGGAGGCCGACCGCCGCGCGCCCCGGCGGCGTCGGGCAGAGTTCCGCAGGCGTCCGGGCGAGCCCCCCCGGCTCCCCGGGCAGAGTTCCGCGCGCGGGCGTCCGCGCCGCCGGGGGCGGGGTTCCGGGGCCGACCGGGCAGAGATTGGCGGGCAGAGATCGGCGGGCGGGGGGCCGGACGGCGTCAGGGGGCGGGGGGGTGGCCGTCGAGCTCGAGGAGCTGGTCGTTGGCGTCGCCGGCGACGAGGGTGGCGACCGCCTCGGCGACCTCGTCGGGGGTGACGAGGCGGCCGCCGGGGTTCTGGGCGGCGAGGGCGGCGCGGGCCTGCTCGGGGGTGCGGCCGGTCGTCTCGACGATGCGCGCGACCGAGGCGTCGGTCATGGGCGAGTCGACGTAGTGCGGGCAGACGAGGTTCACGGTGACGCCCTTGCGGCCGAGCTCGGCGGCGGCGGCGCGCGACCAGCCGACCAGGGCGTGCTTGGAGGCGCAGTAGCTGGCCACGTAGGGGTAGCCGTGCAGGCCGGCCGAGCTGGCCACGTTCACGACGCGGCCGCGGCCGGAGGCCAGCAGGTCGGGCAGGGCCAGGCGCGTCAGGCGCGCGGCGCCGAGGAAGTTGACCTCGAGGTGCAGGCGGTCGACGTCGCGGCCGTCGAGCTCCTGCAGGCCCACCGGGGCGCTGCGGGCCACGCCGGCGTTGTTGACCAGGACGTCCAGCGGGCCGCCGACCGCGGCGCGCGCCCGCTCCCAGCCGGCGGCGATCGAGGCGGGGTCCGCGAGGTCCATCTCGACGGCGTGCCCCGGGGCGTCGAGGGACGCGGCGACGGCGCGCAGCGCGTCCACCCGGCGCCCGGTGACGACCACCGTCAGGCCGTCGCGCGCGAGGCGCCGCGCGATCGCCGCCCCGATCCCGCTGCCCCCGCCGGTCACCAGCGCCGCCCGCGGGCCGGGCGGGCGGTCGGCGCGCTCGTGCGCGGTGTCGCCCATGGCGTCGGAGTCTGCCGGGCGCGGGGGCGCGGATCCAGGCGGGGCGGCCGGCGCGACCCCGGCGGCCGGCGGCCTGCCCCCGCGGCGGACGCGGGCCTAGACTCCCCGCGTGCCCCCGCCCCGCCACGAGCTGCCGGCGACCGCCTGGCCGACGCGCGAGCAGGCGCGCGAGGCCCGCCTGTTCCAGCCGCTGCGGGTCGGCGCGTTCACCGCGCGCACGCGCACCTGGGTGCCCGCGATGGTCCCCTGGCGCGCGACCGAGGAGGGCCTCGTCACGCCCCAGGTGCTCGACTGGTACGCGCGCTTCGCCGACGGGCTGCCGGGCGTGCTGGTGGTCGAGGCCACGGGGATCCGCGACGTGCCCAGCGGGCCGCTGCTGCGCGCGGGCCACGACCGCTTCGTGCCCGGGCTGCGCGACCTGGTCGAGCGCGTGCGGCGCCACTCCGGCGGGCGCACGCGCCTGCTGATCCAGCTGATCGACTTCCTGGCGATCAAGCGCCGGCCGCCGGTCGAGAAGTACGTCGGGCGCTTCCTCGCGCTGCGCGACGTCCACCGTGAGCGGCTCGCGGCGGTGCCGGGGTTCGAGGGGCGGGCCGGCGGCCCCGAGGAGGAGGTGCGCGCGGCGCTGCTCGAGCTGCCACGCGACGCGCTGCTCGCGATCCTCGACGAGCGCGAGCGCCGCGACCTCGAGATGGGCTACCGCGAGACCGTGAACGACGTGCACCTGCCGCACGTCGCGGAGCTGCCGCGGGTGCTGCCGGGGCTCTTCGCCGACGCCGCCGGGCGCGCGCGCGAGGCGGGCTTCGACGGCGTCGAGCTGCACTACGCGCACGCCTACACGATGGCGTCGTTCCTGTCGGCGCGGAACGAGCGCGCCGACGGCTACGGGGGCTCGCGCGAGAACCGCGCGCGGCTGCCGCTCGAGGTGTACGCCGCGGTGCGCGCCGCGGTCGGCGACGACTACACGGTGGGCGCGCGCTTCCTCGGCGACGAGGTCGTCGCCGGCGGCAGCCGCGTCGAGGACGCCGCGGACTACGCCGAGCGCTTCGCGCGCGCCGGCATGGACTTCCTGTCCGTGTCGAAGGGCGGCAAGTTCGAGGACGCGAAGCAGCCGCGCGTGGGCGAGGCGGCCTACCCCTACACCGGGGAGAGCGGGCACGAGTGCATGCCGACGGTGCGCATCGAGGGCGCGCCGCCCTTCGGCCGCAACCTGCCGCTGTCCGCCGCGGTGCGCGCGCGCGTGCGCGCCGCCGGGTTCGACACGCCGGTGGTCGGCGCCGGCGGGATCGGGACCTTCGAGCTGGCCGAGCGCGCCCTGGCCGAGGGCGCCTGCGACCTGGTCGGCGCGGCCCGCGCGAGCCTGGCGGACCCCGACTGGTTCCTGAAGGCCGAGCTCGGCCGCGGGGACGAGGTGCGCCGCTGCGTCTATACCAACTACTGCGAGGGGCTGGACCAGCGCCACAAGCAGGTCACCTGCCAGCTGTGGGACCGCGAGCTCGTGGCCCCCGACGCCTGGGGCGACGCGGAGGCGGACGCCGCGCACCGGCGCTCGCACGACGGCAAGCGCCGGCTGGTCGCGCCGCCGTGGACGGGCCGCCCCGCGGCGCCGGGTGCGCCGGACGCCTGAGGGCCCGGCAGCCGCGCGAATTGCGCCGCGCGGCCGGCGCGCCTACCGTCCAGGCCATCGCGGGACGCGGAGGGCGCCGAGAACGAGATGCGTGAGGGCTGCGAAGCGAGCGGGATGCCGGTGGCCCCGCCGGGTCGAGGACGGCTGGAGGCTCGTCCGTGAGCCCCGTCGTCGCCGCCGTGATCGCGCTGGGGGCGCTGCTCCTCGGCTACCGCTTCTACTCGCGCTACCTCGCCGAGCGCCTGTTCCAGGTGCGCGCCGACGAGGACGTGCCGGCCGTCACCCACCGCGACGACGTCGACTTCTGCCCGACGCACAAGGGCGTGCTGTGGGGGCACCACTTCTCGTCCATCGCCGGCGCCGCGCCGATCCTCGGGCCGGCCATGGCGATCGTGTTCGGCTGGGGCCCGGCGCTGCTCTGGATCGTCGTCGGCGTCGTGTTCATGGGCGCGGCGCACGACTTCGGCGCGCTGGTGCTGTCGGTTCGCCACGCCGGCCGCTCGATCGGCGACCTGACCGAGCGCTTCATCGGCCCGCGCTCGCGGATGCTGTTCCTGACGATCATCTTCTTCCTGATCTGGCTCGTCGGGGCGGTGTTCGCCTTCGCCATCGCGCGGCTCTTCACGAGCTTCCCCGCCAGCATCCTGCCGGTGAACGTCGAGATCGCGATCGCCATGGGCATCGGCTGGTGGAGCTACCGGCGCGGCCGCTCGCTGCTGGCGCCCTCGGTCGTCGTGCTCCTGCTAGGCTACGCGCTGATCTTCGGCACGTCCTCGGGCGTCCTGTGGGTGCCGGGCGAGGGCTCGCTCTTCCGCAGCGTGGACTTCTGGCTGATCGGGCTGATGGTCTACGCCTACGTCGCCAGCAGCCTGCCCGTGTGGCTGCTGCTCCAGCCGCGCGACCTGATCAACAGCCACAAGCTGCTGCTGGGCCTGGTGGCCCTGTACGTCGGCTTCCTCGTCTCGGGAGCGGAGTTCGCCGCGCCGATGGTCGGCAAGGTCCGCGAGCTGCCGGCGGTGTTCCCGGTCCTGATGGTGACGATCGCCTGCGGCGCCATCTCCGGCTTCCACGGCCTGGTCAGCTCGGGCACGACCAGCAAGCAGCTGTCGTGCGCGACCGACGCGCGCCCGATCGGCTACGGCGCGATGCTGTGCGAGGCTGGCCTCGCGGTCCTCGCGACGATGGCCGTCGCCGCCGGGCGCTGGCAGGGGGTCGAGCACGCCTCGGCCTGGCACTACGTCGAGGCGAGGTCCGCCGGCGGCACCCACCTGCCCGCGGTCGGCGACGCGCTGGGCGCCTTCATCAACGGCGCGGCGGGCTTCCTGGGCGAGCTCGGCATCCCCGCCGCGATCGGCTCGACCATCGTGGCGGTGCTCGTGATCTCGTTCGCGGCGACGAGCCTCGACACCGCCCTGCGCATCCAGCGGCTCGTGCTGGCCGAGGTGGGCCGCACGTACCGCCTCGCGCCCCTCGAGAACCGCTGGATCTCCGGCGCGATCGCCAGCGGGTCGGTCGTGGTGCTGATCTACGCCGACAAGGACTCGGGCGCGAAGAGCCTGTGGCCGGTGTTCGGGGCGACCAACCAGGTGCTGGCGGCGTTCACGCTGCTGATCTGCGCGCTGTACCTGCGCGGCCTCGGGCGGCGCGCGCTGGCCTACTCCCTGCCCGCCGCCTTCGTGATGGTCGTGACCTTCTCGGCCATGGGGCTCCAGGTGCTGACCGACCTGCGCGCGGAGAAGTGGCTGGTCGGCGGGGTCGGGGCCCTGATCGCCGTCCTGTCCGCCTGGGTCGCGCTCGAGGGCGGGCTGGCCTGGCGGCGCTCCGTCGCCGCCCCCCCCGCGCGCCCCCCCGCGCGCCCCCCCGCGCGCCCCCCCGGCGGCCCCGGGGAGCCCTAGGGGACCCCGGCCCGGCCCCCCGGCCGGCCCGCCCGTGGAATGCGCTATCCTCGGGGGTTCCCGATGCGCCTCCTGCTCGCAGCTCTCCTGGTCCCCCTCGCGGCCTCCGCGGGGTCCAGCGACCCCTTCGCGCGCGCCGCGACCGCTCCGGCGCCGTCGGTGTACCAGTCGGACGTCGTCCTCATCGAGGCGGACTTCCGCTCGCCGGACCTCGTGGAGAACCTCGGGCGCGCCGTCGAGGAGGCCCTGCCGGTGTTCGAGGCCGAGACGGGCCTCGAGTTCCCCGACGGCGAGCGCTTCGAGATCCGGCTGTTCGCGGAGATCGAGCCCTACCGCCGCGCCATCTCGCGCGTCGGCGTCAGCGCCTTCGAGAGCGTCGGGGCCGTCACCGCCTGGAGCAACCAGATCAGCTACGTCGTCGTCCAGCCGCGCGCCGAGCCGCGCTTCCTCGAGGCGGTCGAGTACCTGCCCGAGATGACGCTGCAGCTCGTGCTCCACGAGATGGCGCACCAGTTCGCCTGGAAGGCGGACATGTTCCCCCCGATGTACCTGCCCAACTGGTACGTCGAGGGCATGGCGGAGTACCTGGCCCAGGTCGCCATGACGGGCGGCCGCCCGGGACGCGTGCGGCACACCCTCCGGCTCGCCGACTCGTACAACCAGGTGGCCCGCGACGTCGCCAGCGGCGCGCACATCCCCCTGGACGACCTCTTCGCGCTGGGCTTCGACGCCCCCGACGCCCAGAGCAACGCCACGCGGCTCTACTACCAGAGCCGCTCGCTCTGGGCCTTCCTGTCGTCGGACCGCAACCCGCGCTGGGCGCGCGCGTTCCGCCGCTTCCAGGAGCGCCTCGAGCAGCGCGAGCGGCCGAACCGCACGACGTCGCGCATCGACGAGATCGCCCGGATCGACGGCCTGTGGCGCGAGATCGTGGACGACGTGGACCGGCTCGAGGAGGACTGGATGCGCTGGACCCTGCGCCACGCGCCGGTCGGCCAGTGGTCGGAGCGCTACCGCGCCTCCCAGTGGAGGGGCGACGAGCTGCTCACGGCGACGGTCAGCTGGAACAACACGAGCCTCGTCCTCTGCAACGAGATGCCGCCCAAGGGCCCCTTCACCATCTCGTGCGACCTGTCGATCCTCGCGGTCGGCCGGGGCCAGGCGGACGTCGTGCTGGTCCACCGCTCCGAGCCCCACGAGTTCCTGAAGCTCGGGGTCAGCGCCGAGGGTCACATGACGCTGATCGAGTACCGCGACGAGGGCTGGGAGGAGCTCCGCATCGAGGACATGCCCCCGTTCCGCGGCGACGAGCGCTGGTGGCACCTCGAGGTGACCGTCGAGGACCACCACGTGACCGCCACGCTGACCGACGAAGCGGGCGAGGAGTTCGAGCTCGAGGCCGACGTCCCCGAGGAGTTCTCCCTCGAGGGCGGCTCCTGGGGCGTGGGCACCTCCAAGAGCGCCGCGCGCTTCCGCGACCTCAGCCTCCGCTGAGGCCTGCGACGACCGCCCGGGCTCCGCGCGCAGCGCCCGGCCCGCGGGCTACTCGCCGAGCTCCGCCTTCATCCGCGCGTACCAGGTCGGGAGCGAGGACTGGACCAGGTAGAGCCGCGTCTTCGCGCAGCCCGTCTCCCCCGGCCCCAGGGCCCCGAAGCCCGCCGCGCTGTGGATGCAGGAGTACTCCATGTTCTGGAACAGGAACAGCGCGGGCCGCGACACGGCCGCCATCAGCCGCGCGCCGTCGCGCGCGACGATCGCCAGCCAGTCGTCCAGCAGGACGTCGGGCGTGGCGTGGAAGTGCGCGGTGCAGGGTAGCGTGTCGGCACGCGGCGCCCCCGCGATGCTGTAGGCCTGGACCGTGGGCCTCGCGCTGAACCGGCGGGGCACCTCGGTCAGGGTCCGGAACCTGCGGCCCTGGCGGCACCAGTGCCGGACGCACTCGTGGTCCTTCACGGAGGGGGCGTCCAGCGGCATGAAGCAGTTGAAGGCCATGCTCTGGTCCCAGTGCCTCGTGCTGCGGTTCGTCAGGACGAAGTCGAAGTCGACCCAGTCCTCGGCCGGCGTCACCGTGAGCGCGTAGTCGAGCTCGCCCGGGCTGCCGCCCGCGCACGTCCACACGCCGCCGCCGGTGTCGGTCCAGAGGGCGTCCGCGTCGTAGATGGGCGTGGTGTGGGCCGCGTCGCCGATCGACTCCGGCATCCCCACGGAGAAGCTCTCGCCCGGGAACGCGGGCACGCACTCCAGGCTCCCTCCCGCCATGCCGTACTGGCGGGGCACGAATTCCATGGCGACCATCACGTCACGTCCTTTGCGCAGCGGAAACCGTGGAACCGGTCCCGGATGTTGGTCTGACAGCTCATGCCGCGGGACGCGCTGCGGAGGTTCAGGACCTGCGTCATCGCCCAGCAGCCGCCCTTGACCACGGCGGTGCTGGGGCCGAGGGGGTCCGCGCACCACTCGCCCACGTTGCCCGCCATGTCCTCGACGCCGTAGGGGCTCGCGCCGGCGGGATGGAGGCCGACCGGGGCCGTGCCCGGTCCCGGGGCGGTGGGGTCGACGTTCCAGTGACACGCCGTCGGGTCGAAGACGTTGCCCCAGGGGAAGGTGAAGCCGTTCGGCCCGCGGGCCGCCTTCTCCCACTCGGCCTCGGTCGGCAGCCGCATGCCGCGCCAGGCCGCGTAGGCCTCGGCGTCGGCGTGCTCCACGTAGGCGACCGGGTGGTCGAGCCAGGCGGCCGGCGGCGTCGGCCCGCCCCAGGCATAGGGTGGAAGGTGACCGGTGGCCGCACAGAACACGGCGTACTGCTGGTTCGTGACCGGGTACTTCTCGATGGCGTACGTCGGCAGGTGGACGATCCGCCGCGGCAGCTCGCCCTCCAGCCAGCTCGGGTGGTAGCCGTGCGCGGCGGCCAGCGCCACGGCCTCGCCCTCGGACGTCCCCATCGGGAACGGGCCGGCGCGGACGAGGATGCGCGGCGTCGGTGCCGCGAGCGCGAGCTTCGGCGTGGCGACGAGCGCCGCGCCCCCGAGTCCGACGTACCGGACGCAGTCCCTGCGTGTGAACATGGCTCGGACCTCCAGGCGGGCGACGCTCGTCGCCCTCACGAGGATCCTGGTCCACGGCGCGAACGCCCCAATACGTCCGCGTCCGGGCGGCGGACGGGACCGTGTGGGTACACGTCCTCGCGGCTCGCCCTGCGCTGGGCGAAGCACCCGGGAACGGTGCGGCGCGCGCCGTGTCGCGCGAACGCGCACGGCGTTACCAGGCGCACGATTTCCCGCATGCTGGACGTCCGCGCCGGCGTGCGCGGTCGCGTGCGCCGCCCCGCGTTCCGGCGGTGCGTCCTCGCGACGCCGCCCGCGTCCCGCGGAGGCACGGTGGTATCGTCGGAGCCGTGAGCGGGAGGGTCGGGTCGATCCGGGGAGCGCTGGTCGCGGTGCTCCTCGCGGCGGGAGTCGGCGCGTGCCGCGGGGCCCCTCCGCCGGATCCGTGGTCGGCCTACCGCGGCAGCGACGACCCCGCCCGGATCGAGGCCTTCCTCGAGCGCCATCCGGACTCCCCCTCCGTCGAGGAGGCGCGGGCGCGGCTCGCGGAGCTGCGCGAGCGCGACGATCGCCGCGCGGCGGAGGAGGCCGGCACGCGCGAGGCCTGGGCCGCCTACCTGGCCGCCCACCCCGCGTCGGATCACGCCGACGAGGCGCGCGCGCTCGTCGCCCGGCTGGACGAGGAGGCCGCCTGGAGCGCGCTGCGCGACGCGGGCGCGGAGGATCCCGCCGGCTACCGTCGCTTCCTCGCAACGTACCCCGCGTCCGCGCACGCCGCCGAGGCGCGCGAGGTGCTGGCGCGGGCCGACGCCCGGGCCGCGCTCGAGCGCGCGCGGAGCGCGGACACGCTGGCCGCCTGGGAGACGTTCGTCCGCGCGCACCCCGCGGCGGAGGGACGCGCGGAGGCCGGGGTGCGCATCGAGGAGCTGGTCGGCGAGGCGCCGGAGGCGGTGCGCGCCGCGGTCGAGGAGGCCGCCGCGCTCGTGCGCGACGTCGCGGCGAAGGAGGGCGACGCGAGCCGCCACGACCTCGTCGTCGACATGGCCCGCGCGGCCCCCGGCATGCCCGACCACGTGCTCGCGAAGACCGGCGACTACGACTACGTCGCGATCACCACGGACGACTTGGCGCCCGCGCCCGGCGCGTTCGAGGAGCCGGCGCTGCGGTTCCTCCCGCCCTTCCAGGTCCTCGTGGTGCGGCTGGGCGAGGACACGCTCTTCTCGAGCGACGACGCGATCGGGCGGCGGCTGATCGAGCTGCTGTGGGAGGTCGCCGAGCTGCGCGGCACGTCGTTCGTGGGCCGGGACTTCCTGGTGCACTGGCCGCGGGACGTCGAGGCCTTCCGGCTGCCGGACGACCGCGTCAGCTACCAGCGCGGCTTCCTCGCCAACGTCCTGACGCCGACCGAGCTGCTGCGGTCCCTGGCGCGCGTCCCGGAGGAGCACGTCGCCTGGGCCGCCGGACACGTCCAGCGCGCCGGCGTCGAGCCCGCGACCGACGCCGAGTGCGTCGCGCTCGCGCTCGCGGCCGGGACCGAGGACTGGCGCGCGCCGGGAGAGGCCGCGCACGCGCCGCTCCTGGCCCTCGCCGCCGCGGACGCGCCCGCGCCCGCGCGCCGCGCGACGCGCGCGCTGGCGCTCGCCGACCCCGGCGGCCGGCTGTTCGAGCGCCTGCCCGACGAGGCCGCCGAGCGCGTCGGGGCCTACCTGACGGCGGCGATCGTCGCCGAGCCCGAGCTCGCCGCCGGGTTCGCCGACGCCGGGGCTCCGCGCGCCGCGACGGCCCGCGCGCGCGCGTGCGAGGCGCTCGTGCGGACCTTCGAGCGCGAGGACGACGACGAGGCCGCGCGCCGCGCCGCGCGCGACCTCCCGCTGCTGGGCTGGGACCCCGACGAGCCGCGCCACCGCGTGCGGACGCTGGCGCTCGAGGAGCGCTGGGACGACGTGCGCGCGCTGCGCGCCGAGGCGGTAGTGCCGCTGCTCGAGATGCTGACCGGCTCGTCCACGCCGCGCAGCACCCGCGCGCAAAGGCTGCTCGAGGACCTCGCGGGGGACGTCGGCGTGCTCGCCGCGGCGAACGAGCGGCTGCGCGCCGACGCCGACGTCCGCCTGGCGGTGCTCGAGTCCGACGGGGCCGCGCGCTTCCCCGGCCTGTTCGACGGACCCGCGCTCGACTACCTCCGCGCGGCACAGGCGCCGGACGTCCCCGCGGCGATGACGGCCTTCGCGGACGCGTGCCCGGACCCGACGTGGGCCGCCCTGGCGCGCGCGTGGGTCGCGGACGCCGAGCCGCGCCCCCTGCAGGAGGTCGCCGCCACCGGGCGCGTCGCGGTCCGGCTCCGCGGGCGGGACATCCGCAGGGTGCACGTCCTGGTCGAGAACCTGACGGACCACCCGGTCGGCGTCGTCGTCCCCGCCGGCCTGCGCTTCGCCTCGGCCGCGAGCCACGTGCAGGACATGGTCACGCTGCGCGCGGTCGTGATGACGGTCCGGGGGCGGCGCGAGGCCGCCGTCGACGTCCCCGCGGCGTGCGCGGACCTGGACCTGGCGATCCCCACATCCCGGCAGGCGTTCACCCTCGAGGTCGTCGACCCGGACTCGGACCTGGGTCGCCTCCTGGCCGAGCTCGCGCGCCGCGAGTTCGACCCCGACGTCGCCCAGGCCGCGGTCTGGATCGTCACCGACGACGCGACCATGAGCGAGCTCGGGCGCCTCCAGCTCGTCCGCCTCCACGCGACGCGGGGCGAGCGCCAGATCCAGGCGCCCGAGGCCCTGCGCGCCCTGCTGCTCCTCGACGCCATCGGCCTCGACGTCCACGGGCGCAACGCCTGGAGGACCTTCCCCGCGACGACCGCCGAGCTCGACCCCGAGCTCACCGAGGCCCTCGCGGACCTGCGCGCCCGCGCCCCGCGGTAGCGGCGCGCGGCCGGCGGTCCGCCCACCGAGCCGTCGGGTGGGGTCCCGAGGCGCGGCCCGGCGGCTCCCCGCGCGCCGCGGCCCCGATCGGCGTGGCGCGGGCGCCGCGGGCACCCGGGAGCGCCGCGCGTTTCCGCAAACTCCTCATCCACCAGGACTTGCGAGGACCGCCCGGATTCCCGGGGCGGCCGCCAACGGGCATCTACTAGGGGCCGTAGTACTACGCGACCTAGTCGAAAGGTGTCCCCCATGCGCAAGCCCCTCCACGAGCTGGGCGACCTCCAGCGCGAAGTGATGGAGATCGTCTGGGACCACGGCGAAGCCGGGGTCCACACCGTCCGCGCGGCGCTGGCCGAGCGCCAGGGCGGGCGCGAGCCGGCCTACACGACCGTGCTCTCGGTCCTGCAGAAGCTCGAGAAGGCGGGCTGGCTCGGGCACCGCAAGGACGGGCGCAGCCACGTCTACTCGGCGCGCGCCCCGCGCGATCGCGTCGAGCGCAGCGCGCTGGGCAAGTTCGTCGAGCGCGTGTTCCACGGCGACCGGCTGGTCGCGTTCCAGCACCTCCTCGAGGACGAGGAGCTCACCGACGCCGACCTGGAGTCCCTGCGCGCCATGATCGACGCCCGCCGCGGGGAGCGCGCGCCGTGAGCGGGCTCGCGGGAGGGACGGGGGACCTGCGCCTGCTGCTCGACGCGGCCTGGCAGAGCACGGCCTGGCTCGCCGCCGGGCTGGTCGCCGCGCGCCTCGCGCGCCGCCGGCCGGCGCGGGCCCACGCGCTGCTGGCCGCGTGCCTGCTCGGCGCGGTGCTGACGCCGCTCGCGGCGGCGGCGGTGCGCGCCGGCGGCTGG
>JAUIDW010000065.1 GCA_030428395.1 bacterium
GCCGCGGCGACCGCCGCCGTGGCGCGCGAGCTCGAGGTCGTCGTCGACCTGCCCGCCGGCGCGGCCGCCGACCCGGAGCTCGCCGTCGTCGCCCTGTCCGTCGACGACCTGCGCAACGACTCCCCCGCCCGGGCGCTGCAGCGTCTGCGCGAGGCGCGTGGATCCGGCCGCGCCCTGGCGCGCGCCGCCGTCGGCCGCGACGGGCGCGCGACGCTCGGCCTGCCCGCCGGCGCCGACGACGCGGTGCTGCTGCTGGACGGCCGCTTCTGCTACACGCGCACGCCGACGGTGGTCCCGCGCGACGCCGACACCGCGCGCATCGAGGCGCGCCTGGGCGCGTGCCTGGTCGTGCGGCCCGTGCCGCCCGACGCGGAGGCGCCCGAGGGCGAGCTGTCGCTGACCGGCGGCGACTTCTCCGGACGCCGCGGCTGGCAGGCGGTCGAGCAGGACGTCGCCGACGAGCTCGTGTTCCGCGGCCTGGACGCGGACAGCACGTGGATGCTGAACGCCGACCTCGAGCGCCACTTCGCGTGGCCGCGGATGGGCATCGAGCTGGAGGCGGGCGTGGAGACCGTGCTCGACCTCGAGCTGGGCCGCGGCGCGACCGTCACGGGCGTCGTGGTCGACGCGTCGGGCGAGCCGCTCGAGGGCGTCGAGGTGTCCGCGCAGGGCGCCGCCCTCTGGGGCCGCGGCGGCGGCGCCGAGGACGAGACCGACGCACAGGGGCGCTTCGAGCTGTTCGCCGTCGCGCCCGGCGACCAGGAGATCGAGGCCGAGGCCGACGGCTGGCGCCCCGCCAGCGTGGACGACCTCGAGCTGGTCGAGGGCCAGCGCCTGGACGACCTGCGCCTGGTGCTGGAGCGCGGCGCGGGCATCTCCGGCGTCGTGCTGCTGCCCGGCGGCGAGCCGGCCGCCGAGGCCGAGGTCACCGTCGAGTCGGTCACGAGCGGCGGCGGCTTCGGCCCCTGGGGCGGCGGCGCGCGCCGGCGCCGGGTCGGCGAGGCGGAGACCGACGCGCAGGGCGCCTTCGCGGTCACCGGGCTGGGCGAGGGCGAGTTCACGGTGCACGCCCTGCTCGAGGCGGGCGAGGACGACGACGGGCCCGAGCTGCGCGCGCGGCTCGACGACGTCGCCGCCGGCGCGACCGGCGTGACGCTGACGCTGGCCGGCCCGCTGGCGTTCTCCGGCCGCGTGGTCGACGACCGCGGCGAGCCGGTGACGGCGTTCCGCCTCGAGGCCGAGAGCGTCGTGCCCGGCGACCCGCGCGGTCGCCAGTCGTTCGAGGACGAGGACGGGCGCTTCACCTTCGCGCGCGTCGGCGCGGGCACGTGGAAGCTGTCCGTGCGGGCCGAGGGCCACGTCCAGCTCGAGGAGCCCGAGGTCACCCTGCCGGGCGCCGCCGAGGTCGAGCTGGTCGTCGTCCGCGCCGCCCGCGTCGCCGGCCGCGTGCTGGACGGCACCGGCGCGCCCGTGTCCGGCGCCACCGTGCTCGCCGACGACGGCAGCGGCGGCGACAACCCCTGGGGCGGGCGCCGCGGCCCGCGCGCGGAGACCGACGCCGAGGGCGCCTTCGAGCTCGCGGGCCTGACGCCGGGCGCGCTCTCGATGACCGCGCAGGCCGAGGGCTGGGCCGACAGCGAGGCGCTCGCGGTCGAGCTGGGCCCGGGCGAGGCGCTCGAGGGCGCGGTGCTGGCGCTGCGCGTCGGCGGCCGCATCGAGGGCGTCGTGTCCAGCCCCGACGGCGAGCCGATGGCCGGCCGCACCGTGACGTGGGGCGAGAACGCGATGGGCTTCGGGAACCGCGGCGACACCCGCACCGACGCGGCCGGCCGCTTCGCCTTCGACGCCGTGACGCCGGGCGAGTGGGCCGTCAGCGCCGCGCCCAGCATGGCCGAGATGGGCGAGCGCACGCGCGGCCGCCGCGACCAGAGCGCGTGGGTCGAGGTGATGGGCGAGATCCTGACCGAGACGGTCGAGGTCGCCGACGGCGAGGTCGTCGAGGTCTACCTCGGCGGCGAGCCGCTGCGCCCCGTCACCGTGTCCGGCCTCGTCACGCGCGCGGGCGAGCCCGTGCCGGGCGCGCAGGTCTTCGCCGTGTCCGAGGACTCGGCCGTGTTCCAGGGCATGAAGTCCGTGCAGACCGCCGGGGACGGCTCCTACGAGCTGGTCGTCGACCGCCCCGGCGCCTACGTCGTCAGCGCGCAGAAGGACCGCGCCGGCGTCGAGGTGCTGGTGGACGTCCCGCGCGCCGACGCCACGCGCGTGGACCTGGCCGTCCCGCTGGGCGGGATCGAGGGGCGCGTGAAGCGCGCGAACGGCGACCCCGCGGAGGGCGTGCGCGTCTCGGTGCAGCGCGAGGACGGCATGGGCCGCGTGCGCTGGGCCGGCGACGGCGCGACCGCCGACGCGGACGGGCGCTACCGGATCGAGAGCCTCGAGCCCGGCTCGTACACCGTGCGCGCCAACACGCCGGGCTGGGGCGGCGGCGCCGACGGCGACTGGGGCTCGTCGGTCGTCGCGGGCGTCGCCGTCGGCGAGGACGCCCTGACCGGCGGCGTGGACTTCCGCCTCGAGGAGGCCGGGACCGTAGCCGGCGTCGTCACCGGCTCCGACGGGCGACCGCTGGCGGGGGCGGGCGTGTTCTTCCGCGACGCCTCGGGACGCCTGGTCACGTCGGTCTCGACCGCCGCGACCGGCGCGGGCGGCCGCTTCGAGCAGGACGGGCTCGCGCCCGGCGAGTACACGGTCAGCGTGCGCGCCGAGGGCCACGCGGCCAACGACGTCGAGACGGTGCGCGTGACCTCGGGCGAGACGACCGAGGTGCGCCTGGCCGTCGAGACCGGCGTCATGGCGCTCGTCCAGCTCGAGGACCCCGAGGGCCAGGCCATGCGCCTGCGCGTCGAGGTGTTCGACGGCGACGACCGCGAGGTCGGCGGGCTGATCACCGCGCAGCAGCTGCGCGCGCTCTTCAACCAGGGCAGCTCGACCTTCGAGCGCCGCGTCGGCCCGCTGCCCCCGGGCCGCTACACCGTGCGCGCCACCACGCCCGAGGGGAAGGTGGTCGAGAAGCGCGTCACCCTGCGCGAGCGCGACGAGGAGAAGGTCGTGCGCCTGAGGCTCGACTGACCGCGTGGCCTTCTCCACCCGGCGCCGCCCCGAAAACGCCGCGGGCGACGTGTACGTCGACGCGACGTGCATCGACTGCGCGACGTGCCGCTGGATGGCGCCGGAGACGTTCGCGAGCGCCGGCGACCAGTCCGCCGTGCACCGCCAGCCGGAGACCGAAGCCGAGCGCCACCGCGCGCTGATGGCGCTCGTGGCCTGCCCCACCGCGTCGATCGGCACGGTCGCGAAGCACCCGATGGAGGGCGTGCTGGCCGCCTTCCCCGACCCGGTGACCGCCGGCGTCCTCCACTGCGGCTACCACCACGAGGGCAGCTTCGGCGCCGCGAGCTACCTGGTCGTGCGCCCCGAGGGCAACGTCCTGGTGGACTCGCCGCGCTTCGCGAAGCCGCTGGTGCGGCGCCTCGAGGAGCTGGGCGGCGTGCACACGATGTTCCTGACGCACCGCGACGACGTCGCCGACCACGCGAGGTTCGCCGCGCACTTCGGCTGCGAGCGCGTGCTGCACGCGGGCGACGTCCACGGCGACCTGCACGCGGTCGAGCGCACCCTCGAGGGCGTCGACCCGATCCGGCTGGCCGACGACCTGCTGGCGATCCCCGTGCCCGGCCACACGCGCGGCTCGACCTGCCTGCTGTGGGACCAGCGCGTGCTCTTCTCCGGCGACCACGTCGCCTGGAGCGCCGAGCTGGAGCAGGTCTACGCCTTCCGCACGGCCTGCTGGCACGACTGGGACGTCCAGACCGCGTCCATGCACCGCCTGGCCGACCACCCCTTCGAGTGGATCCTCCCCGGCCACGGCCGCCGCTGCACCTTCCCCCGCGACGAGATGCGCACCCGCATCCTGGACGTGGCGGCGTGGATGGAGCGGCGCTAGCTCGACCAGTTGTCTCGGAAGGCTCTACGGCCTCGGCAACCTCGGGTCCTGCGCCAGCGCGTCAGGCAGGACTAGAACCTGTGCTCCCCGGTTTAGGAAACCAGTGCTCTATCCTGCTGAGCTACGGGCGCATGCACCGGCAGGCTACCAGGGGGCGCCCCTGGGGGTTCAGGGGCGACGTGAGAGACGGAGGACGAGATGGCAGAGCTAAGGCGCGGCTTCTTCCGGATGGGGATCAGGGGGGACGTTGGATGGCCTTCGAAGGAGCAGGAAGTGACCTTCAAGGGGCTCACGCTGAAGCTCATGCCAGAGACCGAGAGTCTCGCGCCGTCCATCGTCGTCCGCTTGGATGGAACACGCTCACAGGACGAAGTACGCCAGGTACTGCAAGAGTTCCTCAGCGCGCTCGTCTGGGCACGAGACCGTCCGGCAGCCGAGACCTTCAGCACGTTCTGTACTGGTGCTCCACTAGGAGTGGGAAAGGGCCCCACTGCCCGGATGATCGATGACTCGATCATCGAGTACGCACCCGCGCCAGAGAACCCCAAGGCGAAACTCGCCCTTGCGCTGTACCGCGAGGCTAGGAGCGTCAACATGCTCCCGTATGAGTTCCTGGGGTACTTCAAGGTCCTGAACGTGATCCGCGACAAGAGCCCAGAGCAGAAAACATGGATCAGGGAAACAGTAGGAAAGCTGACTGATCTGGACGCAAAGAAGCGCCTCGTCGAGATCGCGAGCGCGGGAGAGGATGCTGGCGACTACCTGTACGTCTCCGGTCGCTGCGCTGTGGCTCACGCGTTCAGCGACCCGGTCGTCAACCCAGATGACCCCGAGGATGTGCGCCGCCTGTCCCAAGACCTACCTGTCATCAAGGCGTTGGCTCGCTACGCCATTGAGCACGAACTTGGTGTTCAGTCCGAGACAACTGTTTGGGAGGAGCACCTATACGAGCTAGAAGGCTTCCGCGAGAGGTTCGGTCCCGACATGGTGGCGAGGCTCAAGGGTGAGGACGAAGTGAAGGCGGAAGAGCTTTCTGTTCCAGAGGTTCTGAGCTTGAGACTGCAGGGCCACGAGCAGCTCACATCGTTCTCCGAGTTGCGTGCGAGCGTCGACGCCGTACAAGGGGGTGTGGTTCAGATAGCACTTGGAGACTCGGAAGCGAGGCTCCGGGCGTGGGTGCTGCTCTTCTTTCAGGAGGAGCGCCTCATCCTGGACGCGGTGGGCAACGTGGAGGTGACCGATGACGGGACGGTTGAGGCTGCCCGCGTGGGAATCGACTACCTGGAATTTCTCAAGAGATGGCTGGCGAACGGCGTGACTGAAGTCTGGAGCGAGGGTGAGCGGCTTGGCCGGAGCGAGCCCGTCATGCTGGTAAACATGCGGCCCGACTGGGATTCGCTTGATGTGCAAATTGAGGAGATGAAGAAGCGTGTCGAGCAGGGCTCTGAGGGCTCGACAACGGGAGGCGCGTAGCGATGCGCGACGCCTTCCACCTTGCTATAGCCTTGGCGGCCAACCACACCAGTTCGCAACTCACTCATCTGCCGTGACTTGCGACCGTAGAGCACCGGTTTCCTAACCAGGGGTCGCCGGCTCAGTTCCTCTCGGGCGCGGCATCTTGCACATGGTTGCTCGGGAGAGATGGCCACGGCCATGACAACGGTGACGGTGCAGGACGACCTCAGAGTTGTCCTCGTTGACGACTCGCCGAGTGGGAGGCGACGCAAGCCTCAGTCGGTCAGCGTCAGGCGCTCCAGCTTGCGGTCGTACGCCGCGGGGATGCGGTCCTCGGGGAGGCCGTAGGCCTGGTACAGGGCGCGGACGAGCCGGAAGCCGACTCGATCCGGGTTGGCGTCGAGCTCCTGCGCCGCGACGGCGAGCGGGCTCGTCCGCACGTAGGCGGCGTCGCCGTATGCCGGGGGACGCTCGTGAACGAGCCCGTGGCCGTACGTTCCCGGAGGGTAGGCGGGCAGGTGGTACCGGTCCGCGCCGGACAGGGCCAGGTCGAACAGGACGCGCTCGACCTCGAAGGGTCGGTAGACGGCCGCGGAGAGACGCACGAAGGCGATCACGTACTCGAGGATGCCGGTCCCGTCGAGCTCGTCCGGCTCCTTCGCCAGCCCGGCGAGATGGCGCGCGGGTACGGAGAACTCCAGCAGGCCGTCCTGCTGGATCCGCGTCCAGCGGAGGTCGAGCTCGCCGAGCTCCAGGGCATCCCGCTTCAGCGCGGGCTTCCTCCCCGGCCAGCCGAACGTGCGGCCCGACCTACGGCTGCCCGACGACGACGGGTCGGTCAGCAGTTGCTGGAGACGCTCGTCCTGGACGTCGAGGTCCGGGGGCGGCAGCGCGAGGGACGCGACCCACAGGCGGTCCGGCGACGCCTCCAGCCGAACCGCGCGTCGCTCGTCGAGCGCGCTGGCCTCGTGTGCAGAATCGGGCGCGTCCCGTCCTTGCGGTGGACGCGAGGCGTAGGCCGCCCGGATCTGGTCGTCGTTCATCGGCAGGATGCGGTCGTCGACACGGAGCAGGTACTGCCTGCCGCCCTCCCTCTTCTTCAGGGCGTACGGTCGACGAGCCGGCTGGACGCGGATGACGAGGACGTCGCCGGCCGCGACGTGCTCGATCCGCCTGGTCACCTCGTTCGTCGGCGCAGGCTCGATCTTCGAGAGAAGGTCGTCGAGCAGGGACCCCCACCGGCGATCGACGTCCGCGACGTGCTCGAACGAGGCGGCCACTCCGTCCTCCTCGCGCACGCCCAGCCAGAGCTCCCCCCCGCTCGCGTTGAGCATCGCCACGAGCTCCCGCGCGACCTTCTCGTTCGATGCGGTGGCCGCCTCGAACTCGAGCTCCTGGGACTCGCGGCGCCCCAGCGGATACGGCGGCTTCACGTCGACGGCTCCAGGTACGGTGCCGGATCGAGCAGGAACCGGGAGAAGGGAACGAGGGTGAGCGAGCCCTGCGTGCGCGTCGCGGTCCCGCCGTGCACCAGCAGCAGCCGGTCGATGCCCGCGCGCTCACCCGCTCGCTGCAGGGCGCTCGCCTTGGACGCGATCCGAGAGCCGGTCGTGACCTCGATGCCGAGGCTGGACTCCGGCCCGTCCAGGACGAAGTCGATCTCTCGCGACCCGTCGCGGGTGCGCAGGTACGACAGCGCCGTCGGCGGGTACGAGGGCCGGAGCACGAGCTGCTGGAGCACGGCGGTCTCGAGGACCATCGAGCGAACCTCGGGTCGGCTCATCGGGTCGGCGAACGGAGACAGCGCCGGGATCAGCGCGTGCTCCTCGGGGTAGATCCGGGGGTGCCCGCCCAGGCGCGCCACCCCGCTGGCGCGCTGGGCGGTCGGAGCCACGCGCCGGGGCAGGACCCGCACGAGACAGGCGGCCTCCAGCAGCCGGACCCACTTCTGCACGGTGCGGGCATCCGTGCCGGACCCCTGGATCGCCGCGTCCAGGCTGCGCGCCAGCTTGGACGCCTGGAACTCGCTGCCCGCCGAGGTCACGAGGGCGACGAACAGGCCCCGCACGCGCTCGACGTCGCGCGTCTGCTCGGCCAGGTCGCGCGAGATGGCGAGGCTCACCACGTCCTGGGCGATCCGGGCGCGGACCGCGCGGAGGCGCGAGGGGTCCTGGAGCCCGACGCGCGCGTGCTCCGGGAGTCCGCCGAGGGAGAGGTAGAGCTCCGCGGCCTCGGGCACCCGCTGCAGGACGTCCTCGGCCGCTTGCTCGTCGCCCACGCAGTTGATCTCGAGGAACTCCCGGAACGACAGCCCGGAGAGCGCGTGCTCGACGACGCGACCCTGCAGGTTCTCGGCCTGCCCCGTCCGCAGGATGCTGGCGCTGGAGTCCGTGACCAGGACCCGGGTCGCGGTCGCGGGGGGCTCGCGCCGGGCCCCGTCGACGAGCGTCTTCAGGGCCCGGTCCCACCCGGGGGCGCGGGTGATCTCGTCGAGCAGCAGGAACCTCGGTTGCCCCTCCCCGGCGGCGCCGCGCACGGCCTCGAGGAGCCCCCGGACCGAGGCCCCGGGGGGGCAGCGGTCCTCCGAGAAGTCGAAGCACAGCAGGTCGGCGGGCTTCGCGACCTCCTCGTCGAGCAGATGGTCGGCCACCTGCTGGAGCAGGGTGCTCTTGCCCACCTGGCGCGGCCCGACCACGACGAGGGCGCGCTGCAGGAGCGGGTCGAGCAGCTCGTTCCAGAGCGTGGGGAAGAGATGCCGCCGATACGGGAGCAGGCCCGCGGTCCTGGAGGCCCCGTCGCGCCACCAGGGGTTCAGCTCGCAGGCCAGCTCAAAAAGAGCATCACGATGCTGGTCCATTCACCACCAATCGACATCACGATATCACTTCTGTCAACGCGCTCCCAAGAGCCTACTGGAAAGAGGTTTACAGCCGGTAGAGTAAGCCTGCGAGCTGGCCCAGGTCGGCCGGCACCGCCGGCGCGACCGCGTCGAGCATCCGGGGGAGGTTGCCGTAGCGGTGGGAGAGGGCCCAGGCCAGCATCCGCGCGGGGCGGTCGGGGCCCAGGGTCGAAGGGGGCTCGCCGTAGGCCTCGAGGTAGGCGCGCAGCAGGCCGGGCTCGCCGCGGAGGACGAACTCGACGGGAGCGGCGAACTCGTACTCGGCCGGGCCCAGGCGCGCGTCGGCGAAGTCGATCAGGCCCGACAGCTCGAGCCGGCCGCCACGCTCCTCGACCAGCACGTGCTGGTCCAGCAGCTCGGTGTGCAGCGGCACGCGCGGCCCGGTGGCGAGGTCGTGGCGCTCCAGGAAGGCGGGGATCGCCTCGACCAGGTGCGCCGGCGCGCCCGCGCGCGCGTGGCGGGCGGCGACGTCCGCGCGGCACGTCGCCCAGAAGGCGTCCCAGCCGACGGCGTCGCCGGCGACCTCGAGGTCGTGCAGCGCGCGCGTCGTCTCACCGAGATCCGCGGCCAGCCGCAGGCGCTCCGCCCGTGAGAGAGACGGCCACGCCTCCCCCAGCGCGCGGCCGGGGAGCCGCGTCATCACGACGTAGGGCCACCCCGCCAGCTCCCCGCGCGCCAGCACCGCCGGCGTCGCCACCGGCAGCCGGCCCGCGACCTGCCCGAGCCAGTGCGCCTCGGCCTCGATCTGCCAGTCCCACGCCGGCGCGGTCAGCTTCACCACCGCCCCCCCGAGCCCCCACACGACGTCCGACCCGCTCGCGAACGGCGCCGCCCCCTCCATGGCCAGCCCGTGCCGCGCCGCCACCTCCCCCACGGCGACGCGCCACCCTGCCTCGGGCAGCAGGGCTCTCAGCTCGGAACCGGCGGGCACCTCGGGCGGGGTCCAGGTCATGCCTTCAGGAAGGGCAGGCGCGGGCGCGCGTTACGCATGGATTGGCGACGAAGCTGCGCACGGTGGACCGGCGGGGGTGCGCCCATCGGCCCCTGCCGGGCTCCCCGGGGGGGCGGGACGATGGGGGTCCGAGGTATCACCATGAGAGAAGTTCGGCGTCAAGAGGCCATCGACGACCTGCGGCGGGAGCTCGCCACGGTCGCGGGGGACGAGCACTCCATCTGCCAGGTGGCCCAGGAGCGGAACCTGTTCTGCCGCGGGTTCGCCCAGTGGAAGCTGCACGAGCTGAAGGCTCGCTACCCGCAGATCGCCCGCTCGCGGCCGCGCATCACGCGCAAAGAGATGGAGGAGCTCGCGGATCGCTGGCAGATGGCGCGGCAGTTCGTCACCGACGAGGGCCTGGCCTGCGACGTGCAGCTCCACGAGGGCGCGCGACAGACCTGCCGGGGCTGGGACGAGTTCGACGACCGCCAGCTCGAGCAGTTCCACGCCGAGATCTGCGGCGAGGAGGTGCGCATCCGCGACTGACGGCCGGGGCTACAGGTCCGCCTCCGGCGCCGGCGGGCGGATCGCCGGGAGGTCGGCGGCGAGCTGCTCGAAGCGGGGCAGGTCGTCGGCGTGGAGCGCATCGAGCTTCGCCAGCTCGGCCTCGATCGCCGCGGTCAGCTCGCGCGCGACCGCCACGGCCTGCGCGGTCGGGGCGTGGTCGCCGGTGGCGGCGGCGGCGCGCACGCCCGCGAGCTTGTCGCCCAGGCGGATGGGGAAGTTCAGCGGGTCCTGGGGGCTCTTGCTCTTCGTCTGCAGCAGCGCCTCCTCGACGGCGGTCAGCTTCTCCGCCAGGGCCGCGGCGGCGATCGCGACGTCGTGGTGCGCCGCGCCCTCCGGGTAGCGCTCCTCGATCGCCTTCAGCTGGTCGCGCACGTCGCGTAGGCGCCGCACGGCGGCGTGCACGCGCGAGAGCGTGTCGCGCACCCCGACCAGGAAGTCGAACTGGGCGCGCATGTCGGCCACCGTCGCGCTCGTGCGCGGGTCGGGCCGGACCTCGAAGGCGGCCGCGCGCGTCTCGTCGCCGACGGTCAGCACCGCGCGGTACGTCCCCGGGACGGCGCGCGGCCCCGCCAGCGAGCGGTTCCAGTAGACGCGGCCGTCGTACGACTCCGCGCCGGGGTAGCGCAGGTCCCAGGCGAAGCGGTTGAAGCCGGGCTCGACCGGGAGGCCGCGCGGGTCGTCGGTCAGGTGCTTCGGCAGGGGCTCCGGCTTCTCGCCCTCGGTGGGCTCCGGCAGGAACGTCCGCACGGGCGTGCCGTCGGCCTCCTGGATCTCGAGGCGCACCGGCGTCTCCGGGTCGCGCTCGGCGGGCAGCAGGTAGTCGATGACGGCGCCGGGGTGCGGGTTCGTGCCGGCGGCGCCGGGCTCCTCGGCGCGCCCCATCGCCACGCGCAGCGCCGGGCGCGGCGCGAAGAGGTGCACGCCGTCGCCGTGGGCCGCCGGGTCGAGCTGCCGCAGCGGCGACAGGTCGTCCAGGATCCAGTAGCCGCGGCCCTGCGTCGCCGCGACGAGGTCGCCCTCCTTCACCGCGAGGTCCGTGACCGGCACGACCGGCAGGTCGAGCTGCAGCGGTTCCCAGCTGCCGCCGTCGTCCAGCGAGACGTAGACGCCCCGCTCGGTGCCGGCGAACAGCAGCCCGGGGCGCACCGGATCCGCGCGGAGCGCGCGCGTGAAGTGGTCCGCGGGGATGCCGGCGTCGATCCGCCGCCACGTCGCGCCCCAGTCCGCCGTGCGCCACAGGTACGGGCGGAAGTCGTCCAGCTTGTAGCGCGTGCCCGCCAGGTACGCGCCGCCCGGCTCGGTCGGGTGCGGCTCCAGGCAGTTCACCTGCGTCCACTCCGGCATGTCCGGCGGCGTCACGTCGGTCCAGCTCGCGCCCGCGTCGCGCGACACGTGCACGCGGCCGTCGTCCGAGCCGCACCACAGCACGCCGGCCCGCAGCGGCGACTCGCAGGCCGCGAAGATCGTCGCGTAGTACTCGACGCCGGTGTTGTCCTTCGTGATCGGCCCGCCCGACGGGCCCAGGGTGGCGGGGTCGGCGCGCGTCAGGTCGGGGCTGATCGCCTCCCAGCTCGCGCCCAGGTCGCGCGAGCGGAACAGGACGTTGGCGGCGGCGTAGACGAGGTCGGGGTCGTGCGGCGAGAAGAACAGCGGGAAGTTCCACTGGAAGCGGTACCTCAGGTCGCCCGCGCCCCAGCCCATCGGGTTGTCGGGCCACACGCTGACGGTGCGGCGCTCGCCCGTGCGGTGGTTCACCAGCGCCAGGTAGCCGCCGTACGAGCCGCCCAGCACGACCTCGGGGTCGTCCGGCTTCGCCGCGACGTGGCCGCTCTCGCCGCCGGCGGTGGGCTCCCAGTCGCGCACGTCGATGCGGCCCGAGCCGAACGACCGCGAGCGGATGCGGACCGCGCTGTTGTCCTGCTGCCCCCCCAGCAGGCGGTACGGGAAGGCCGCGTCGGTCGACACCCGGTACATCTGCGCGGTCGGCTGGTTGTCCTGGCGCGTCCACGTCGCGCCGCCGTCGGTGGACACGTTCGCGCCGCCGTCGTTCGACTGGATCATGCGCCGCGGGTCGTCGGGCGCGATCCACAGGTCGTGGTTGTCGCCGTGGGGCACGGCGATCGTCTCGAACGTCTTCCCGCCGTCGCGCGAGCGGTGGAAGCGGACGTTCAGGACGTACACCACGTCCTCGTCGGTCGGGTCGGCCACGAGGCGCGAGTAGTACCAGGCGCGCTGGCGCAGCTCGCGGCTCTCGTTCGTGCGCGTCCACGTCTCGCCGGCGTCGCGCGACCGGAAGACGCCGCCTTCCTCCGCCTCGACGATCGCGTACACGTTGTCGGGGTTCGAGCGCGACACCGCCACGCCGCAGATGCCGATCGGCGCGTCCGGCAGGCCGGGGTTCCCGGTCAGCTCGGTCCACGTGTCGCCGCCGTCGGCGCTCTTCCACAGCCCCGAGCCCTCGCCGCCGCTCTCCAGCGAGTACGGCGTGCGCTTCACGCGCCAGAACGTCGTGTACAGGATGCGCGGGTTGGTCGGGTCGAGCGCCAGGTCGACGGCGCCGACCGCGGCGTCGACGAATAGCACGCGCTCCCACGTCGCGCCGCCGTCGGTCGTGCGGTACACGCCGCGCTCCTCGTTCGGCCCGAACAGGTGCCCCAGCACGGCCGCCCAGGCCGTGTCGGGGTCGGTCGGGTGCACGCGGATGCGCGCCACGTGGCGCGAGTCCGGCAGGCCCGCGAAGGTCCACGTGCGTCCGGCGTCGGTGGACCGCCAGATCCCGTCGCCGTGCGAGACGTTGCCGCGCACGGTCTTCTCGCCGCCGCCGACGTACACGACGTTCGGGTCGCTCTCGGCCACGGCCACGGCGCCGATCGAGCCGCCGAACGTCCCGTCGGACACGTTCCGCCACGTGCGCCCCGCGTCCGTCGTCTTCCACACCCCCCCGCCGCACGCGCCCATCCAGTACACGTCGGGCTGCGACGGCACGCCGCACACCGCCGCCACGCGGCCGCCGCGGTACGGGCCGACCTCGCGCCAGCGCCAGCCCTCGAAGCGCGCGCCGTCGAAGGCGGACGGCGCGGGCTCGGGGGCGGCCGTCTGCGGGGCGGGCGTGGCCGGGGCCAGGCAGGACATCACGAGCAGGGCCAGGGCGGTCGGGAGGGCGGGGAGCTGCATGGCGCCCGTTGTAGTGGATCGCGGCGCCCGGATCGTCCGCGCCGCGGGTTCCGGCCGGGCGCTTGACGTACCGGGCGCGCGCCGGAGACTCGCCCCGATGCTCGCCGCCCTCCTCCTGGCCCTCGCGCCGGCCCCGGCCGCGCCGCAGGAGCTCGACACGCCCGCCCGACCGCGCCTGGACACGCGCTGGACCGACGACGCCGCCGCCGGCGCGACCTGGACCGAGCACCCGCGCCCGCAGCTTCGCCGCGCGGACTGGCAGAGCCTGAACGGCCCCTGGCGCTGGGCCGTCGGCGGGCAGAGGGCGCAGCTGCCCGACCCGGAGGGCGAGCTGCGCGTCCCCTTCCCGATCGAGTCGCGCCTCTCGGGCGTCGAGCGCGCCGTCGGCCCCGACGAGCGCCTGTGGCTGTGGCGCACGTTCGACGTGCCGGAGTCCTGGGCCGACCGCCGCGTGCTGCTGCACTTCGGCGCGGTGGACCACGCCGCGCTCGTCCACCTGAACGGCACGATGGTCGGCCGGCACGACGGCGGCTACGCCCCGTTCACGATCGACGTCACGCCGTGGCTGTACCGGGACCTTCCGAACGAGCTGCGCGTGGCCGTGTACGACCCGACCGACGCGGGCGGCTGGCCGCGGGGCAAGCAGACGCTCGACCCGCGCGGGATCTGGTACACGGCGGTGACCGGCATCTGGCAGACGGTGTGGCTCGAGCCGGTGGCCTCGACCCACGTGCAGGACCTGCACCCGGTGATCGCGCTGGATCCGGTCGGCGACGCGGGGGCGCCCCGCGCCGGGCGCCTGCGCCTGACCGCCGACGTGCGCGCGGCGCGGCCGGGCGACCGGCTCGTGGCCGAGGCCCGCGCCGGCGGCGACGTGGTGGCGCGCGCCGAGGGCGCGGCCGACGCGACGCTGACCCTGGCGGTCGCGGACGCGCGCCCGTGGTCGCCCGACGACCCGTTCCTGTACGATCTGCGCGTCGCGGTCGTGCGCGACGGGGAGGAGCTCGACGCGGTCGACTCGTACTTCGGCCTGCGCACGGTGGACGTGCGCGCGGTCGACGGCCGCGCGCAGCTGCTGCTGAACGGCGCGCCGTGGTTCTGCCTCGGCGTGCTGGACCAGGGCTACTGGCCCGACGGGCTGTACGCGGCGCCGTCGGTCGAGGCGCTGCGCCACGACCTCGACCTGGTCAAGGCGCTGGGCTTCGACACGGTTCGCAAGCACGTCAAGGTCGAGCCGGACCTGTGGTACGCGCACTGCGACCGCATCGGGCTGCTGGTGTGGCAGGACCTGCCGAACGGCGGTCGCCACGCGCCCTGGAGCGCCGACGGGACGCACGACGGCCAGGAGATCGTCCGCCCCGTCGAGGAGATCGCCCAGCTGCGCCGCGAGCTGCGCGCCATGATCGAGGCGCTCGAGGACCACCCGTCGGTCGTCGCCTGGGTGCCGTTCAACGAGGGCTGGGGGCAGGCGGCGACGAAGTCGATCGCGCTGTGGGCCGCGTCCCTGGACCCCACGCGCCTGGTGGACGCGGCCAGCGGCGGCAACGACTTCCCCGTCGGCGACGTGCGCGACGTGCACGCCTATCCCGGGCCGCGGATGCCGCCGACCGACGCGCGGCGGATCGCGTTCCTGGGCGAGTTCGGCGGGCTGGGGCTGCCGGTGCCGGGGCACCTGTGGGCCGAGGAGGGCTCGTGGGGCTACCGCACGCTGCCCGACGCGGCCGCGCTGGAGGCGCGCTACGCCGGGCTGATGCTCGAGCTCGCGAGCCTGCGCGAGCGGGGGCTCGCCGGCGCGATCTACACGCAGCTCACCGACGTCGAGACGGAGGTGAACGGCCTGCAGACCTACGACCGCGAGGTCGTCAAGGTCGATCCCGCCGCGCTGCGGGCCCTGCACGAGCGCGTGCGCGCCGGCTTCCCCGCGCCGCGGCCGCTGCGCGCGACCTCCGAGGACGAGCCGCGCCCGTGGCGCCACGTCACGAGCGCGCCGCCCGACGGCTGGACCGCCGCGGACTTCGACGACGCCGCGTGGACGGCCGCCCCGGGTGGCTTCGGCACGCGCGGGACGCCGGGCGCGGTCGTCGGCACGGAGTGGGACGGGCCGGAGATCTGGCTGCGCGCGGAGCTCGAGCTCGACGCGCCGGCCGACGACCTGTGGCTGCGCCTGCACCACGACGAGGACGCGGAGGTGTGGCTCGACGGCGAGCTGCTCGGACGCTTCGCCGGGTACACGACCCGTTACACCTGGCACCCGCTGCGCGGCCGCTCCCTCGCGCCGGGCCGCCACGTCCTCGCGGTGCACTGCCGTCAGACGACCGGCGGCCAGTTCTTCGACGCGGGTCTCTACACGCTGGCGCGCTAGAGCCCCGACGGCGGCTTCCTCGACGGATCCGCGCCGCCGTGCTCGAATCCGTGGGACCGCTCGCGCTCCCGCCGGGCCGCGCCCGGCCCCACCCGGAGGACCCCCCGTGACGCTCTCCCCCCTCGGCCTCGCCGCCGGCCTCGCCGCGGTCGCGCTGCTCGCCTCCCCCGCCGCGACGGCCAGCGCCGGCCCGACCGCCGACTACTACGTGTCGACGACCGGCAGCGACCTGGACGACGGGCTGTCGCAGGGGACCGCGTGGCGCTCGATCACCCACGCGCTGGACACCGTGCCCGTGCAGGTGGTGGGCGTCGGCGAGATCGTGATCCACGTGGCGCCGGGGACCTACGACGTCGCCGGCGGCGAGGTGTTCCCGCTGGAGGCGACACAGGACGACACGGTGCGCTACACCGACATCGCGCTCGTCGCCGACGGCGGCTCGGCCGTCACCACGGTGGTCGGCGCCACGGTCTCGGTGTTCGCGCTGACCACGAACGAGTTCCCCATCGCCGCCTTCTCGGAGGTGCCGCGCATCACGCGCATCGAGGGCTTCACCGTCCAGGGCGGCCTCTTCGGCGTCTTCGTCTCGGCCTTCGGCGGGCCGGCCTACACGCTGGACCTGCGCGACGTGGTCGTGCAGGGCGCGGACGTGGGCGTCGAGCTCCGCGCCATCGGCTCCAACTCGATCCTCGTCGGCGCCTCCGTCATCGTGAACGCCGTGGACCTGCACGTGTCGGGCTGCGCGTCCCACGGCCTCGTGGTCGACGCCGCGGGCGACGGCGCGGGCTTCGCGTACCTGGTCGCGGACGGCGGCTCGTCGGTGGGCAACGGCGGCGACGGCGTGCGCGCGACCGGGGACAGCGACGCCACGGCGGAGGTCGCGGACTTCCGCGTGGCGGGCAACGCGGGGCACGGGCTGAACGCCACCGGCAGCGGCTCCGGCTTCGGCATCAACTTCGTGCGCGCGGCGCGGACCGAGGTCGTGGACAACGGGCTCGCCGGCCTCCACGTCGAGGAGAGCCTGATCAGCTTCACGCAGTCCTGGGGCGAGCTCGACCGCTGCACGCTGGCCGGCAACGCGAACGGGTTCCTGAACGTCGGGTCCTTCGCGGACTCGGACCTCGCGAGCTGCGTCGTGTCCGGCAACGGGACGGACTTCACCGGCGCGCTGAACAGCGTGACCTACACCGTGTCGTCGGGGAACCCCACGGGCGACCCCACGAACCTGGTCGCGGACCCGCTCTTCGTCGACGCCCCGGGCGGCGACTACGGCCTGCAGGCGGGCTCCCCGGCGATCGACGCCGGCGACCCGCTCGCGCCCGCCGACCCCGACGGCACGCGCGCCGACATGGGCGCGCTGCCCTTCGACCAGAGCGCGGGCGTCGCCTACTGCACCGGCAAGACGAACTCGCTGGGCTGCGCGCCGTTCGTGTCCACCGCCGGCGGGGCCAGCGTCAGCTCGACGCAGCCCTTCCTGTTCCGCGCGCACGACGTGATCCCCGGGGCCAGCGGGTTCCCGATCTACTCGTACGCCGCGAGCAACCTGAGCTTCCACGGCGGCAAGCTGTGCGTGAAGGCGCCGCTGCAGCGCGTGCTGCCGCCCAAGGCCGCCAAGAGCACCGGCGGGCCGCCCTGCGCCGGCGTGCTGCAGCGCGACTGGAACGCCCGCATCCAGAACGGCGTCGACCCGCTGCTGACCGCCGGCCAGACGGTCCACACGCAGTGGTTCTACCGCGACCCCGCCGACCCCGCGGGCTTCGGCGACGGCCTCTCCGACGCCCTGCGGTTCGTCATCGCCCCCTGAGGGACCCGGGTCGCCCGGGCCGCCCGGAGCGCCCCGGGCGGACGGCGCGCGGGATCCCGGCGCCGGGAGCTATCCTGGCGCCCATGGACACCTCCGTCGCCTCCGGGCTGCGCGTCGACCGGGCGCGCCTCCTCGACCGCCTCGAGCGCCTCGCGCAGCACGGCGCGCGCGCGGACGGCGGCGTCTGCCGCCTGGCGCTGACCGACGCGGACCGCGCCGGGCGCGACCAGGTCGTGGCGTGGATGCGCGAGCTCGGTCTCGACGTCGTCGTCGACGCGATCGGCAACGTCCGCGGGACGCGCGCGGGCCGCGAGGCCGGGCCGCCGGTGATGACGGGCTCGCACGTCGACACCGTGGCCACCGGCGGGCGCTACGACGGCAGCTACGGCGTCGTCGCCGGGCTCGAGGTCGTCGCCGCGCTGAACGACGCCGGCGTCGAGACGCGCCGGCCGCTCTGCGTGGCGTTCTTCACGGGCGAGGAGGGCGCGCGCTTCGCCCCCGACATGCTGGGCAGCCTGGTGTACGTCGGCGGCCTGCCGCTGGAGGAGGCGCTGGCCGTCCGCGACGCCGGCGGCGCCGTGCTGGGCGACGAGCTGCGCCGCTGCGGCTACGCCGGCGACGCCCCCGTCGGCGCGCCGGAGGTCCACGCGTTCGTCGAGCTGCACGTCGAGCAGGGGCCCGTGCTCGAGGCCGAGGGCGTGACCATCGGCGCGGTGCGCAACCTGCAGGGCATCTCGTGGCAGGAGATCGCGATCGAGGGCCAGGCCAACCACGCCGGGACGACGCCGATGCGGCTGCGCCACGACGCGGGCTACGCCGCCGCCGCCGTCGCGCACTTCCTGCGCGGGCTGACGCGCCGCCTGGGCGGCGACCAGCTCGCCACGTGTGGCGTGATCGACCTGGAGCCGAACCTGATCAACGTCATCGCGCAGCGGGCGCGCCTGACCGCGGACCTGCGCAACACCGACGAGGACGCCCTGCGCCGGGCCGAGGCCGAGCTGGCGGCGTTCCTGGAGCAGCTCGCGCGCGACGAGGGCGTGACCGTCTCGACGCGTCGGCTCGCGCGCTTCGAGCCCGTCGTGTTCGACGCCGGCGTGGCGGACACGATCGCGCGCGTGGCGGGCGAGCTGGGCCACTCCGTGCGCGACGCCACGTCCGGCGCCGGGCACGACGCCCAGATGCTCGCGCGCGTCTGCCCCGCCGCGATGATCTTCGTCCCCAGCATCGGGGGAATCAGCCACAACCCGCGCGAGGACACCGCGCCCGAGCACCTGGCGGCCGGCGCGGACGTGCTGCTGCACACGCTGCTCGAGCTCGCGCGCTAGGCTGCGGACCGCGGCTCGTGTCGCGCGCCGCGACCTCCGGCCCGGATCCGGCTCGACTCCGGGGCGACGCCCGGTCGACGTCCGGACGACGCCCGTTCGACGCCGGGACGAGGCCCGCTCGACGCCGGGGCGACCCCGATGCGACTCCCGGGCGCCGGCGGCGCGTCCCGCGCGTGCGACGGCGTCGGCGGCGGGCCGCGGACGAGTTGAGCGCGCCCCGGCGCCGTCCTAGCCTGCACCGGGTCCCATGGACGTCCACGCGCACACCGACCTCGCCGGCATCGAGATCGCCCTGACGGGGCCGCTCGCGTCCATGGACCGCGAGGAGGCGCGCCGCCGCATCGCCGCCGCGGGCGCCACGCTGGTCGCCGCGCCCGGCGAGCGCACCGGGCTGCTCGTCGTCGGTCAGGGCGGTGCGCTGCTGGGCGACGACGGCAAGCTGACCGCGAGCCTGCGCACGGCCCGCGAGCTGCGCGCGCGCGGCCTCGCCATCCGCATCGTCGACGAGGACGAGCTGCTCGCGCGCCTGGGCCTGGACGAGCGCCGCGACGACCTGCGCCGCCTGTACACCCTGACCCAGCTCGCGCGCATCCTCGACGTGCCGGTCTCGCGCGTCCGCGTGTGGATGCGCAACGAGCTGATCCGGCCGGTGCGCGTCGTGCGCCGCCTGTGCTTCTTCGACTTCGCCCAGGTGGCGACGGCCAAGGCCCTCGCGGCCCTGACGCGCGAGGGCGTCACCCCGGCGCGCATCCGCCGCAGCCTGGAGCAGCTGCGCGAGTGGCTGCCCGACGCCGAGCGCGCGCTGGCGCAGCTCGAGACGCTCGAGCGCGACGGCCCGCTGCTGATCCGCACCGCGGACGGCGCCCTGGCCGAGACCAGCGGGCAGCTGCGCCTGGACTTCGCCGCCCCCGCGACACCCGCCCCGGCCGTACCCGACGCGCCGCCGACCCGCCTGGCCGCCGCCGGGAAGAACGCCGACGCGTGGTTCGACCTGGGGCTCGCCGCGGAGGAGGAGGGCCTGCTGGACGAGGCCGTCGACGCCTACGAGCGCGCGCTGGCCGCCGGCGGCCCGCAGCCCGAGGTCTGCTTCAACTTGGGCAACGTCCTGTACTCGCTCGAGCGCGGCGCGGAGGCCGCGCGGTCGCTGCGGCGCGCGGTCGAGCTCGACGCCGAGTACGTCGAGGCCTGGAACAACCTCGGCGTCGTGCTGGGCGAGCTGGACCGCGTGCCCGAGGCGATCCGCGCCCTGCGCCACGCCCTGGCGCTGGAGCCGGCCTACGCCGACGCGCACTACAACCTGGCCGAGACGCTGGCGGCGGCGGGCGACCCGGCCGGCGCCGAGCGGCACTGGCGCGCGTACCTCGAGCACGACCCGCACAGCTCGTGGGCCGCCCACGTGCGCACGCGCCTCGCGGGCCTCGAGGCCGCTCCCCCGGGTCCGGACGCGTCCTGACCCCGGCTGCAATGGCCGCCTCGGCGGCGACGGAGCTCAGCCCGCGCGGCGCGCCAGCGCGCGGTACACGATCTGCGTCATCGCCCCGCGGGGGTCGGCGCCGACCGAGCGCAGGTGCTCCACGCCGAGCTGCAGGCGGTCCGCGTCGAGGTCGAGGCTGGTCGCGAGCCGCTCGACGGTCGGCTCGATGAACTCCGCCACGTAGTTCGCGTGCTGGCTGAGCCGGTCGTCGCCCGGCACCTGGTAGTGGTGGAACCCGGCGAGCACGTTCTGGACCTCGACGAACCCCGCGGCCGTCAGCCACGGGCCGAGCAGGCGCCCCGCGGTCGCGCAGCCGTGGCGCTCGAAGTAGTCGTACTGCGCCTGCTCGAGGTAGTCGTAGTTCGGGCTCTCGGGGTGCACCTTGAAGGTCGAGTAGTCGGTCTCGCACACGACGATCCGGCCGCCCCGCTTCAGGACGCGGCGCGCCTCCTCCAGGACCCGCCGCGGGTCGACCAGGTGCTCGAGGAACCAGCTCATCCACACCGTGTCGAACGTGCCGTCCACCCACGGCAGCTCCGTGGCGTCCCCGGCGACGACGTCCGCGTCGGGCGCGCCCAGCTCGCGGAGGTGGGCGCTGGCGTGCTCGACCTGGCGCGGCTCCACGTCGATCCCCGACAGCGTCGCCGCCGGCTGCAGCTCGTGGATCACGCCCAGGACGCCCCCGGCGCCGCAGCCGATCTCCAGCACGGCCTCGCCGGGCCGGAACTCGACCCCGTCGAACAGCCCGGCGCGCTTCCAGTAGCGGGCCTGGCGCAGCAGGCGCTCCTGCTCGGCCGGCCCGTACCCGTACAGGTAGTCGCTCACCTTCGAACCCCTCGTTCGCTGACCCCGGGACGCCCCTGCCTGACCGGAGGCCCGCACTGTCGGCGGTCGGGGGAGCCATTTCAACCCTGAAAAGGGCGTATCACCCCCTCCCGGGGGGCCCGGGACGGGCGGCCGGAGGCGGGTCGCGGCGCCCGGACACCTCCGGGCCGCGTCCCCGTTCGGGACTGACTGGGTTCCGTGTGGACGGGGCCGGGAGCGCCGCCGGGCCCTTCCACACGGAACCCAGTCAGTCCCGGGATCCGCCCGCCGCGGTGTCGGGGCCGGGGTCCTCGGGGGCGATCGTCGCCGGCAGGTCGGCCAGGACGCGCCCGGCGTGGTCGCGCAGGCCGCGCTCCGCGCCCGAGAAGAGGCTCATCATCACGCGGAAGACGGGCACGTGCCACGTGCCGTTGCGCAGGGTGATGCGCTGCGCCGAGCGCAGGCGGGTGCCCGCGGGGGTCGGCTCGAGGGTGAAGACCCAGCGCGCGGTCATGGGCACGACCTCGTCGGCGCCCTCGACGACCAGGCGGCGCGGCGGGTCCCACTCGGTGACGCGGTAGCGCACCCGCGAGCTGCCGAGGTCCTCGACCCACGCCGGCCGGCCGTCCTCGTCGGGCAGGCGCTCGTGGCCCTTCCGCATCGCGCCGGCGAACGAGTGCGCCTCG
>JAUIDW010000066.1 GCA_030428395.1 bacterium
CGGCGGCGGCGTCGAGGCGCTCGACGCGCTGGAGGAGGCCGCGGTCGTCGGGCTCCGACGGGTCGAGCCCGGCGCCGGCGTCCGGCACGCGCACCGCCGCCGCGCCGAGGGCGGTGAGCGCGGCGCCGAAGGCCGCGGCGTCCTCGTCGACCAGCGCGGAGGCGTCCACGTGCTCGACGCCGGCGATCGTCGCGGTGCGCGCGAGTGCGGCGGTGACCCAGGCGTGCGGCGCCGTCCCCGCGAGGGTCAGGGTCGAGCCGTCGAGCGTCGCGCGCACCGCCTCCGGAGGCGCCAGCAGGCGCTGGACGCGGGCGGACACCATGGCGGGCTCGAGCGACAGGTACGGCTCGACCACCCACTCGACGGCGAGGTCGGCGGGCAGCACGCCGGCGACGACGGCGCGGGGGTCGCGCGCGTCGGGGTCGCGCAGGACCGCCAGGCGCGTGCCGCCGCCCGCACGCGTGCGGGAGATCAGCGTCACGCCGGGCTCGGCGTCGAGCTGGGCCACGGCGGCGCGCCAGGCGCGGCGCTCGGCGTCGGCGGAGAACAGCGCGGAGGCGACCCAGAGCGTCAGGCCCAGGGAGAGGGCCAGGGCGACCGCGAAGCCCGGCTGGAACCAGCGCGAGCGGCCGTCGCCCGCGGCGCGGCGCTGCTCGCCGAGGCAGGCCTCGAGGGCGGGCTGCGCGACCGAGAAGACGCCCGTGTCGCCGTCGAAGGCGGCCAGCGCGTCGCCCAGCTCGGCGTGGACGCGCTCGACGGTCTCGGCCACGCGGGTCTCGAGCTCGGCCGGGGGCACGCCGCGCACGCGCGCCGCCACGACCGCGCGCGGGCCCTGGGCGACGATGAGGTGCTGGTCGCCGAAGCGCACCTGCTGGACGCCGCCGCCGTCGGCGAACGAGTCGCGCACGAAGTCCTGGATCGCGGTGAGCATCCCCGAGACGAGCTCGGGGTCGCCGCCTCCCGCCGTGGGAATCGCGACGCTCTCGAGCAGCAGCCCGGTGTCGCCGTGGATCAGCAGCACCTGCTCGACGCGGTAGACGAGCGTGCGGGACAGCACCACCTCGGAGAACGGGCGCCCCGTGCGCCAGGCCTCGATGCGCCAGCCGATGCCGCGCGGCGTGAAGCTGTTCTCGAGCGCGTGGTTGAAGCCCTCGAGGATCGACGCGAGCGAGGCCTGGATCGAGCGCCGGATGGCGGGCCCGATGACCGGGAAGATCGCGTCGGTCAGGGCCCTCGGGTTCTTGCGGACCGACGCCTCGATCGAGCTCTCGATGGTGGGCTGCAGCGCCGTCGCCAGCCGGCGGTCGCTGCGGGCGCGCTTCGCGATGGCCTCGGGCAGCACGCGCGAGACGTCGTCGACCTCGACCGAGCGGTCCACGCGGCGCTCGAGGCTGTCGAGCCGCCGGCGCTCGGGCCGGAACAGGATGTCGCGGACCTGCCGGAGGGCGTCTCCGGGTGCGGGGTCGGGCGACGGCTCGGTCGTCGGCGCCGGACCGCCGTTCTCCTCGCCGGGGAGCCGGGGGTCGGTCATCGCCGGGGCCGCCGGACTACGGCTGGCCGTTCTCGGGGCGGCGCGCGACGCGCTCGGCCAGGTCGTTCAGCAGCCCCGCGAGCTGGTCGCGGTCGACCTTGTCGGCCTGCTGGCCGTCGAGGCGCGCGGCCAGGGCCGCGACGTGCTCGTCCAGCCGGCGCTCGAGGGCCTCGAAGCGCTGGCGCACGTCGTCGCGCAGGACCTGCAGCGCGCGCGCCGTCTCGGCGTCGATGTCGCGCAGGCGCGTGTCGACGCCGCGCAAGCTGGCGCCGAAGAGGATGTCGCGGACCTTCTCGAGCTCGGCGAGCGCCTCCAGGTCCGGACCCAGTTCGTTCTTGGCTTCCATGGGTTCGAGACCGCCTCCATCCCGGCGGGTGTGGTCGGATTGTATCCCGCTGCCCCGCCGGGGGGCCACCCGCCGGGCCTCCCGCGGCCCGGAACGGGGTCCTGCGTCGCTCCGCGCGCGCTCAGTTGGCCGCGAGGGAGTCGGTCTCGGCCGAGATGTCGCCGCGCCACATGCCGTCGCGGTTGGACTGCCCGGCCTTCTCGCGCTTGGCGGCGCGCTGGCGCTCGACCAGGTCCGCGTGCGTCGTGAAGTAGGGCAGGCTCTTGCCCACGAACTCCTCGACGGTGGCGAAGCCGTGGCGGTCCATGAAGGCCTCGAGCCCCTCGCACAGCGGCTGGATGATCTCGTAGCCGTGCAGCATCGCGCCGGTGCACACCTGCACCGTCTGCGCGCCGACCAGCAGAAACTGCACCGCGTCCTCGGCGGTCTCGACGCCGCCCATGCCGGAGATCGTCGCCCCGGGGCAGGCGCGCGCGCACTCCATGACCTGGCGCAGGGCCAGCGGGCGCACCGCCTCGCCGGAGAACCCGCCGGGCTCGGAGTAGCCCTCGACCGTCGGCATCGGGCGGAACGAGTCGAGGTCGATGCCGACGACGGCGAGGATCGTGTTGATCGCGCTGATGCCGTCCGCGCCCGCGCCGCGCGCGGCCTTCGCCGGCACGGTGATGTCGGTGATGTTGGGCGTCATCTTGGCCCACACCGGGACCCTGGCGGCCTCCTTCGCCCAGCCGACGACCTCGGCGACGATGGCGGGGTCCTGGCCCATGGCGGCGCCCATGCGGCGCTCGGGCAGGCCGTGGGGGCACGACAGGTTCAGCTCGAAGCCGTCGATGCCGGTGGCCTGCGTGCGCTCGACGATCTCGATCCAGCGGTCGCGGTCGTACTCCTCCATGATCGAGGCGATCAGCATGCGGTCGGGGTACTCGCGCTTGCAGTCGGCCAGCTCGTCGAGCCACAGGTCGAAGGGCCGGTCGGAGATCAGCTCGATGTTCTGGAAGCCGATGACCTGGTCCTTGGCGGTCGAGTGCGCGTGGTAGTACTTGCCGTAGCGCGGGACCGTGTTGTGGACCTTGTCGTTCTCGAGGCTGAGCGTCTTGCAGACGATGCCGCCCCAGCCCAGCTCGAACGAGCGCTTGATGACCTTGCCGTTCGTGCCCGGCGGCCCGGAGGCCAGCACGAACGGGTTGGGGAAGCGCATCCCGTCGACGGTGATGGAGAGGTCGGCCATGGTTCGGTCCTCCTGTGCGGGGCGGACTAGGCGAGGGCGTCGAAGGACTCGCGCAAGAGCCCCAGGGCCTCGTCGATCTCGTCCGCGGTGACGGTCAGGGGCGGGGCGATGCGGATGACGTTGCCGTACAGGCCGCCCTTGCCGATCAGCAGGCCGCGGGCCTTGGTCTCCTCGAAGAGCCGCGCCGTGGCGGCGGGGGCGGGGGTGCGGTCGCCGGCGGTCTCGTCGGCGACGAGCTCCACGGCCTGCATGAGGCCCATGCCGCGCACGTCCCCGACCAGGCGGGGGTGGGCGCGCTGGATCTCCTCGAGGCCGGCCCGCAGCCGCGCGCCCTGGCGCTCGGCGTTGGCGGGCAGGTCCTCGCCCTCGATGGTCGCGATCGTCGCGCTGGCGGCGGCGCACGACATCGGGTTGCCGCCGAAGGTCGAGATGGTCATGGCCCGGAAGGCCTGCGCGACCTCCTCGGTGGCGACGGTGACGCCCAGCGGCAGGCCGTTGGCCACGCCCTTCGCCATCGTCATCACGTCGGGCTCGACGCCCCAGTGCTCGATGCCGAACATCTTGCCGCCCGTGCGGCCGAAGCCGGTCTGCACCTCGTCGCAGATGAACAGCCCGCCGTGCTCGCGCACGATCTCGACGGCCACGCGGAAGTACTCCGGCGGCGGCGTCACGAACCCGCCGACGCCCTGGATGGGCTCGGCCAGGAACGCGGCGATCTTCCCGGTCGTGGTGGTCTGGATCAGCTCCTTCAGGTCCCGCGCGCACTGCACGTCGCACGAGGGGTACTCGAGCTTCAGCGGGCAGCGGTAGCAGTACGGCGACAGCGCGTGCTTGACGCCGGGGACCTGCGTGGGGACCGCGCGCCACGGCGAGTGCGCCGTCAGCGCCTGGGCCAGCAACGAGCGGCCGTGGTAGCCGTGGCGCAGCCCGATGACCTCGAGCGCGCCGGTGTAGACCTGCGCGAGGGCGATCGCGGTCTCGTCCGCCTCGGTGCCCGAGCACGTGAACATGCTGCGCTTCAGGCGGCCGGGCGTGATGCGCGCCAGGGTCTCGGCCAGCTCGACGATGGGCAGCGTCGGGTACAGCGTCGACACGTGCCCCAGCCGGTCGATCTGGGTCTTCAGCGGGCCGGTGACGCGCGGGTCGCAGTGGCCGATCGACACCGTCAGGATGCCGCCGAAGAAGTCCAGGTACTCGCGGCCGTCCACGTCGCGCAGGCGCAGACCGGCGCCGCTGTCCAGGACGAGGGACTCCTCGTAGTAGTTGGCGACGGCCGGCAGCAGGTACTCGGCGTGCTTCGCGCGGACCTCGGCGGCGCGGCTGCCGGCGGCGACGTCGCCGCTCACGACGGCACCTCCGCGGGCGCGGGCGTCGCGACGCCGGTGGGCGAGTCGAAGCGCGACAGGCGCTTCAGGAACTGCCCGCGGCCGGGCCGGGCGGCCAGCTGGCCGTTCTCGATCACGACCTCGCCGCGCGACAGCACGGTCTCGGTCGCGCCGCGCACGCGGCGGCCCTCGTAGGGGTTGTAGTCCACGTTCATGTGGAGCGTCTTCGCCGACAGCACCGTCGTCGCCGCCGGGTCGAACACGACGACGTCCGCGTCGCTGCCGGGCGCGATGGTGCCCTTGCGCGGGAACAGGCCGAAGATCTTCGCCGGCGAGGTCGAGCACAGCTCGACCCAGCGGTTCAGCGAGATGCGACCCCGCGCCGGCCCGCCGTCGAACATCAGGCTCATGCGCGTCTCGATGCCCGGGGCGCCGTTGGGGATCTTGCTGAAGTCGTCCCGGCCGAGCAGCTTGCCCTCGTTGTCGTTGAAGCAGAAGGGGCAGTGGTCGGTCGAGACCGCCTGCAGGTCGTTGAACTCGAGGCCGCGCCACAGCTCGTCCTGCTTGGTCCTGTCGCGCAGCGGCGGGCTCATGACGTACTTGGCGCCCTCGAAGCCGGGCTCCTCGTAGTTGTCGTACGACAGGAACAGGTACTGCGGGCACGTCTCGGCGTAGGCGCGCAGGCCCCGGTCGCGGGCGCGCGTCACCTCGTGCAGCGCCTCGGCCGCGGACAGGTGGACGATGTAGACGGGCACGTCGGCCATCTCGGCCAGGCAGATGGCGCGGTGCGTGGCCTCGGCCTCGGCGCGCGGCGGGCGGGTCAGGGCGTGGTACCGGGGCTCGGTGTTGCCTTTCGCCAGCGCCTGCTCGACCAGCTTGTCGATCACCAGGCCGTTCTCGGCGTGCATGCAGATCGTCGCGCCGATCTCGCCGGAGCGCTGCATGCACCGGAAGATGCCGCCGTCGTCCATGTAGAAGACGCCGGGGTAGGCCATGAACAGCTTGAAGGACGTCACGCCCTCGTCGACCATCGCGCCCATCTCGGCGACCAGCGGCTCGGAGTACTCCGACAGGATCATGTGGAAGCCGTAGTCGATCACGGCCTTCCCGTCCGCCTTGCCGCGCCAGGTGTCGTAGGCCTCGCGCAAGCTGCCGCCGCGCTGCTGGATGGCGAAGTCGACGACGCAGGTCGTGCCGCCGTGCGCGGCCGCGATCGTCCCGGTCTCGAAGTCGTCGACCGAGTACGTGCCCCCGAAGGGCATGTCGAGGTGCGTGTGCGCGTCGATGCCTCCGGGGACGACCAGCTTGCCCGTGGCGTCGATCACCTTGTCGACCTTGTCCGCCTGGGCCGACAGGTCGGCGCCGACCGAGTGGATCGTCTCGCCGTAGATCAGGACGTCGCCGCGGTACAGGTCGGTGGCGGTGACGATCGTCCCGCCGCGGATGAGGGTCTTCATCGGTTTCCTCCGGGTTCGCGCGGTCCTCAGGGCAGCAGCTCGGCCATGTCGCGGTACGTCTCGGGGCGCCGGTCGCGGTAGAACTGCCAGACGCGGCGCACCTCCTCGATCACCTCGAGGTCCATGTCGGCCACCACGAGCTCGTCCTGGTCGCGCGAGCCCTCGGCCAGGAACTGGCCGCGCGGGTCGACGAAGTAGCTCGACCCGTAGAACTCGCCGATGCCCCAGGGAGCCTCGGTGCCGACGCGGTTGCTGCAGCCCATGAAGTAGCCGTTGGCGACGGCGTGGGCGGGCTGCTCGAGGCGCCACAGGTACTCGGACAGGCCGGCCACGGTCGCCGAGGGGTTGAACACGATCTCCGCACCGTTCAGCCCGAGCAGGCGCGCGCCCTCGGGGAAGTGGCGGTCGTAGCAGATGTACACGCCCACCTTGGCGTAGCGCGTCTGGAAGACGGGGTAGCCGAGGTTGCCGGGCTTGAAGAAGTACTTCTCCCAGAAGCCCGACGTGTGCGGGATGTGGTTCTTGCGGTACTTGCCGAGGTACGTCCCGTCCGCGTCCACGACCGCGGCGGTGTTGTAGTACACGCCGGCCTGCTCGCGCTCGTAGACGGGGATGACCATGGCCATCTCGTACTTCTTCGCGTACGGCGTCAGGCGCTCGACGGTCGGCCCGGGGACCGGCTCGGCGGCGTCGTACCAGCGCGCGTCCTGGCTGGGGCAGAAGTAGGGGCCGTTGAAGATCTCCTGGAGCGCCAGGACCTGCACGCCCTGCTCTCCCGCCCGGTCGATCAGAGGCAGGTGCCGCTGAAAGGCGGCCTCCTGGATCTCGGCCACGGCCACCGACTCGTCGTTGACCGGGTTCGAGCACTGGATCAGTCCGCCCTTGACGATGCGTGCCATCGGCTGGCTCCCCTCCGCTACCAGCGGGAGATGACGACCTTGCGGTGGGTGTAGAAGTCGAACGCCTCCCGGCCGTGGGCCTTGAGGTCGCCGTAGAACGAGCCCTTCGAGCCGCCGAAGCCGAAGAACGACATCGGCGCGGCCACGCCGATGTTCACGCCGGTCATGCTGGCCTCGACCTCGTAGCGGTACTTGCGCGCGTGCTTGCCGCTGGTCGTGAAGATCGAGCCGGCGTTCGCCAGCGGCTGCTGGCGGGTCAGCTCGAGCGCGTCGTCGAGCGTGTCCACGGGCATCACGCACAGGACCGGGCCGAAGATCTCCTCGGAGCCGATCTTCATCTCGGGCGTGACGCCGTCGAAGAGCGTCGGGCCGAGGAAGTAGCCGCCCGTGGGCGCGCCCTCGCGGCCGTCGACGACCAGGCGGGCGCCCTCGCGCACGCCGGTCTCGATGTACTCGACCACGCGGTCGCGGTGGGGGCCCGAGATCAGCGGGCCCATGTCCACGCCGGGCGCGGCGCCGTCGCCGACCTTCACGCGGCCCATGCGCTCGCGCAAGCCCTCGCGCACCGCCTCGTGGCAACCGCCGACGGGGACGACCACGCTGGCCGCCAGACAGCGCTCGCCGGCGCAGCCGAAGGCCGACTCGTGGATGGCGTCGAGCGCGTGGTCCATGTCCGCGTCCGGCATCACCACGATGAAGTTCTTGGCGCCGCCCAGCGCCTGCACGCGCTTGCCGTGCGCGGCGGCGGTGCGGTAGACGTGCTCGGCCACGGGGCTCGAGCCGACGAACGAGACGCCGGCGACGTCGGGGTGCTCGAGGAAGCCGTTGACGACGTCGCGCCCGCCGTTGACGAGGTTCAGCACGCCGGGGGGGAAGCCCGCCTCGTGGATCAGCTCCCACACGAGCTTCTGGCTGAACGGCACCTGCTCGGAGGGCTTGTTGACGAACGTGTTCCCGCACGCGACCGCGAACGGGAAGAACCACATCGGCACCATCGCCGGGAAGTTGAACGGCGCGATGCACGTGAACACGCCGACGGGCTGGCGCACCGACTCGCAGTCGATGCCGGTGGCGATGTCCTCGAGCGCCTGGCCCATCAGCAGGGACGGGGCGCCGCAGGCCACCTCGACCATCTGGATGCCGCGCCGCACGCTGCCGCGCGCCTCCGGCAGGGTCTTGCCGTTCTCGCGCGTGACGACCGCCGCGAGGTCCTCCGCGCGCTCCTCCAGCAGGTACTTCAGCCGGAAGAGGTACTGGATGCGCTCCTCGACCGGCGTGCGCCGCCAGGAGGCGAACGCGGCGCGCGCGGCCTGCACGGCGGCGTCCACCTCGGCCGCGCCGCACAGCGGGGTCTCCCCGATCGGCTCGCCCGTCGCCGGGTTGTGGACGACGTGGACGGATTGGACGTCGGGGGAGATCCACTCGCCTCCGACGTAGTTCTGCAGGCGTTCGACCGGCATCGGCTCGGACCCTTCTGGCTGGAAGAGAGCGGTGTCCGTGCGCAGCGAACGCACGTCGAGACCGCGAACCCGCATCCTAGCCACGGGGTGGGAGCGATCGCAACCGGGGCGCGCCGGGCGCCCGCCGCTAGGGCGCGATGTGGAACTGCACCGCGTCGGTCAGGCCGTCGCCGAAGCCGGCCGGGTCGCCCGGGTCGCGCTGGCGCCACTGCGCCCGCACGACCGCGCCGGCGGTCAGCCGCGGGTCGCCGCCGGCCTGGATGGTCTTGTTGAAGTTGCGCACGAGCCGGCCGCCGCAGGGCGGCGCGCACACGCGCTTGGCCTGCTTGGCGGGCAGCAGGCGGGTCGGCCCCTTCACGCAGAGCTTCGCGCCGTGGAAGTCCAGGTTGGCCTTCTTGGTCGAGTACAGCAGGAACCCGAGCTCGGCCGGCAGCACGTCGTTGGCCGACAGCGTGAACGGCTCGGCCAGCGTCGCGCTGGCGACGCCCGCGGTGCCGACGAAGGGCAGGCAGCCCAGCGAGTTCGTCTTGCCCGTGCAGTAGACCCGCGGCGGCGTCCCGCCCGGCGCGACCACCGCGACGTCGGAGGCCGACCCGACCGTGGCGAAGCCCAGCACGTCGAAGGTGCGCGCGCCCACGTCGATGCGGATCAGCCGCCCGTCGCCGCCGCCGAGCGAGCCGTACAGGTTCCCCGACGCGTCGAAGGCCAGGCCGGCGAGCGTGCCCGTCACGCCCGCGCCCGTGCAGGCGTCGGCGAGCGAGCCCAGCAGCGTGACCGCGCCGCTCGCCGGGTCGACGCGCACCAGGTCGCCGGGCGTGCCGTCGAAGCCGAAGCCGGTGGTCGCATAGAGCTGCCGGCCGCGCGGGTCGAAGGCCAGCGCGTCGAGGCCCGGGACCGGCGTCGCCGGCGGCAGGACGAGCGGCCCCACGACCGTCGCCAGCCCGGTGGACGTGTCGATCCGCACGAGCGCGTCGCTGCCGCCCGCGCCGTCGGTGTCGGCGGTGCCGTACAGCGTCCCGTCCGGCGCGAACGCCAGCCCCGGCACGGCGGTCGCACCCGTCGCGCCGATCAGCGCGAAGAGCCCCGTGCCCGGGTCGAGGGTCCCGAGCAGCCCGCCGGAGCTCTGCCCCGAGGACGCGAACAGGGTCCCGGTGAAGGGCTCGACCGAGAGCCCGCTGAGCGAGGGCACGCCCGCGAGGCCCAGGTTCGTCGTCCCGAACGGCTGCGTGTCCACCGAGACGACGGTCGTGTCCACGGAGCCGGTGGGCCCCAGCGCGATCAGCGTGACCGCCGGGACCGGCGCCAGGTCGACCGCGCCCAGCGAGCCGGCGTAGCCCGGCGCGTCGCGCAGGTCGGCGAGACCCGAGAAGCCCAGCGCGTCGATCGGCGTCCCCGGGTGCAGGGCGAACAGCTGGTCGTAGAACGCCTCGGCGCCGGCGACCTCGACCGCGCAGGGCGAGGCCGCGGACCCGGCGGCGGCGACGGTGGCGAAGGTCGCGCCGTGGACCAGGGCCAGGGGGGCGACGACCGCGAGCTCGAGCCCGTCGGGGGTGTCGGCGGCCGCCAGCGCGGGGTCGAGCTGCACCACGTCGGCCGTGGTCAGCTCGCGCAGGCGCACCCGGTCGCCGGGAAGCAGCGTCGGCGCCAGCGGTCCGACGTCCCAGCAGAGCCCGCGGTCGGCGCCCGCGAGCACCGCGCGCACGCGGACGCGGGCCTCGAACTGCGCGGGCAGCGCCGGGAAGGGCTGGGCGTAGAGGCCCGCGAGCAGCTCGTCGAAGCCCGCCTCGGGCACGCAGTCGCCGTTCGCGTCGGCGGGGGACAGCGCGGCGAAGTCCGCCGCCGTCGTCCGCACCCGCTCGGCCAGGCTCTCGACCCAGGCGCCGCCCTGGAAGCTCAGGCACAGCCGCAGCTTCTCGCCCGTCGCGGCGCGGTACACGTTCAGGATCGCGTCCCAGGGCTGCCCGTCGTCGCTGCCGCCGTCCGCGCTGGCGTGCACGAGGTACGCGACCGAGCCGTCGCTCCGCGGGACGACGAACACGCGGTTCTCCGCGTCCACGAAGGCGCTGCGGCCCAGCACCTTCGGGTCCGCGCCGGCCGCGGAGTGCACCCAGGCGAAGTCGCCGGCGGGGCCGGCGTTGGTGCACACCAGCGTCCAGGCGGCGCCGGTCGTGTCCGTCCAGGCGTCGGCCTCCTCGGCCGGCGCGGGGGTCGGCGTCGCGCACGGGCACACGCGCTGGGCGCGGGCCGTTCCCGCGAACGGCACCCCGAGCCCTGCGGCGAGCGCGACGGCGACCCGCGCCCACCCGGCGATCCGTCCCGACCTGCCCGTTCCCCGCGGCACCTCCGGATCCTACCCTCCGCCCGAGGAGCGCAGCGGCGTGGGAGCACCGAACATCGTCCTGATCCTGCTCGACGACGTCGGCATGGACCAGCTGGCGTTCTACGACGACCAGAACGCCTACCCGGCGAGCGACCGGTACCCGTACGCGCACACGCCCCACCTCGCCGCGCTGGCTGCCGCGGGCGTGCGCTTCGACCAGTGCCGCGCCATGCCGGTCTGCTCGCCCACGCGCGCGTCGCTGCTGTCGGGCGCGTACCCGTTCCGGCACGGGACCGGGACGCTGGTGCGCACCGTCACGACCTCGCCGACGTTCCGCGAGTTCGGCGTCCCGCCCGCGCCGACCTTCCCGACCCTGCCGGCGGTCCTCTCCGCGGCGGGGTACGCGACCGCGGTGATCGGCAAGTGGCACCTGGGCCTCGAGCCCGAGGCCGGGGGCACGCTGGACGGGCACCCCGTCGACCTGGGCTTCGGCTCGTGGGAGGGCCCGCCGCGCAACCTCGCCGCGGCGCCGTCGCCGCCGGTGGCGCCGGGCGGAGTGGGCGCGGGCTACTACAACTACTGGTGGATCGAGTCCGGCGCGCGCAGCCCCGTCGTCGGCATCTACAACACGATCTACACCCGCCAGCGCGCGCAGTCGTGGATGCTGAGCGCGCCGGAGCCGTTCTTCCTGTACCTGCCGTTCAACGCCGTCCACGAGCCGCTGAACGGGGACAACTGGCCGGCCCGCGGGCCCAACGGACCGCCGCAGCACGGCTTCTCCGACACCGCGCCGCGCGACGCGCACCCCGACCAGACGCTGTCCAACACGCGCTTCCGGGCGACGCTGGAGACGTTCGACACGCAGCTCGGGCTCCTGCTCGAGGCCCTGGGGCCGCGCCGCGACCGGACGCTGTTCCTCGTGATGGGGGACAACGGGACGCCGGGCCAGGTGTTCGTGCCCCCCGCGAGCGGCGGCGAGTTCGCCTACCCCCTCGGCCACCCGCTGCACCAGCCCGGCGACGAGTCGCGCGAGTACCGCCGCGGACCCTACGACGTGCAGCGCGTGAAGGGGTCGATCTACGAGGGCGGCGTGCGCGTGCCGCTGGTGGCCTCGGGCGCGGGCGTCGTCGGGCCGGGGCGCACGACCGACGCGCTGGTCGACGCCGTCGACCTGTTCCCCACGATCGCGGGCGTCGCCGGCGCGCCGCTGCCGCCCGGCGCGGCGCCGGACGGCGTCGACTTCGGCGAGCTCCTCTTCGCCCCGGGCGCGCCGGGGGACCGCTCGTTCGGCTTCACCGAGCGCTTCTCGCCCAACGGCCTCGAGCCCCTCGCCACCCAGGAGTTCGTCTGCCGCGGCTACGTCCGCCGCGACGGCCAGGACCTGTGGAAGCTCGTCCACCTGACCGAGGACCCCGTCGGCGACCCGCTCGGCCGCTACGAGTTCTACCGCCTGCGCGGCCCCAACAACCTCGACCCGCTCGAGCGCACCGACCTCGGCACCGGCCACCCGGCCTTCGCGCCGACCCTGGCCGACTACCAGGCCCTGCTATCGAGCTGACGTCAGCGCGGCTGGCAGCGGGTGCAGAGGTACAGCCGGCGGCCGGCGACCTCGCGCTTGCGGATGCGCGTGCCGCAGCGGCGGCAGGGCTGGCCGGCGCGGTTGAAGGCGGCGTGGCGCCACAGCCGGCGCGGCTCGCCGGCGGACCTCGCGCGGCGGGCGCGGGCCAGCTCCTCGGTCGTCCCGCCGGTGCGGTACGAGCGCAGCGTCACCGTCCGCGCGGCGCGCGACAGGCGCGCGAGCTCCTCGTCGTCCAGGTCGCGCGGGCGGCGCTCGGGGCGCAGCCCCGCGAAGAAGAGGATCTCGGTGCGCAGGTAGTTGCCGACGCCGGCCAGGAACTCCTGGTCCAGCAGCAGCCCGCCCAGGGCCCGTCCGGCGAAGCGCGGGTCGCGCGCGCGGCGCCGGATGCGCGCAGGGGTCGTCGCGGGGTCCAGCAGGTCGGGCCCGAGGCGCGCCAGGAACGGGTGCGCGTCGACGGCGGTCGCGTCGAGCACCTCGATCTCGGAGGCGCTGTAGAGCAGCGCCCACCTGGCCTCCGTCTCGATCGCCACGCGCAGGCTGCGCCCGGTGCTCGGCGGCCGCTGCGGCGCGCAGACGTACCAGCGCCCGTAGAGCTGGTTGTGGGTGTACAGCGCGAACCCGCAGTCGAAGCGCGTCAGCAGCGCCTTGCCGCGGGCCTCGACGGACTCGACCACCGCGCCGGAGAGCTCGCGCTCGTACGAGCGCAGGCGCGGCAGCCCGAAGCGCACGCGCTCCGCCCGGCGCCCGGCGAGCGCCTGCGCCAGGCGGTCGGCCACGCGTCGGATCTCCGGGCCCTCAGGCACGGTCGGCCGCCCTCCCCGCGCCGTCCCGCAGCCGCAGCCGGATCGGCCCGCGCTCGCGCCCCGGCGCCACCGGCCGCCCCCGCTGCAGCACCTCCACGAGCCCCCGCCCCGCCAGCCGCCGCGCCGCGTTGCGGGCGTCCTCCATCCGCCCGCGCCAGCCCTCCGCGTCCACCCGCCGCGCCGCCTCGGACGGACAGATCGTCGCCCCCCGCGCCCGCTGCGCCAGCAGGTCGAGGATCGCTTCCTCGAGCGCGGCGTCCACCGCGCCGAGTCGCCGCGACCGGCACCGCGAGGAGCACCACCTCCGCGCGCCAGCGCGGAGGTGCTCGCCGGAGCCATCGGCTCCGGCGCCGAACCCTGCCCTCCGCGCGCGAGCGCGGAGGTGCTCGCCGGAGCCATCGGCTCCGGCGCCGAACCCCGCCCTCCGCGCGCCAGCGCGGAGGTGCTCGCCGGAGCCCTCGGCTCCGGCGCCGGGTGTCCGGGATCGCTTCCCGGCGGGCAGCGGCCGGCCGCAGCGCGTGCACAGGGTCGGGGCGGAGTCGTCGAGGGTCGGCACGCAGACGCGTTCGCCGCGCGCGGGCCGGCGGATGCGGCGGGGCCGTCCGGGCGAGCCTAGGGCCGCGCCAGCCCCAGGTGCTCGGTCAGGAAGGCCTCGAGGTGGCGGTAGAACTCGAACTGGTTCTCCTCGTTGTGGAAGCCGTGGCCCTCGTCCTCCTTGACGAGGTAGTCGACCGGGAAGCCGTGCGCGCGCACCGCCGCGACGATCTGGTCGGACTCCTCCTTGGGCACGCGCGGGTCGTGGACGCCCTGGGCGACGAGCAGCGGGCAGCGGATGCGGTCCGCGTGGAAGGAGGGCGAGGTCGCCCGCCAGCGCTCCGCGTCGCGCTCGGGGTGGCCGACCATCTCGTACACCATCTCGAGGAACGGCTTCCAGTACGGGGGGAAGGCCTCGATCCAGGTGAAGAGGTTCGACACGCCCACGTAGCTGACCGCGCAGGCGTACAGCTCGGGCGTCTTCGTGATGCCCGACAGCGTGGCGTAGCCGCCGTAGCTGCCGCCGTAGATCGCCACGCGCGCGGGGTCCGCGACGCCGGAGTCGACCGCCCAGCGCACGCCGTCGGTCACGTCGTCCTGCATGGCCAGGCCCCACTGGCCGAAGCTCGCCTCCCAGAAGGCGCGCCCGTAGCCCGTCGAGCCGCGGAAGTTCGGCTGCAGCACCGCGACGCCCCGGCTGGCGAGGAACTGCACCTCCGGGTCGAAGCCCCACGTGTCGCGGTGCCACGGTCCGCCGTGGGGGTGGACGACCAGCGGCAGGTCGCGCGGCTCGGCGTCGACCGGGACGGTCAGGTAGCCGTGGATCGTGAGGCCGTCGCGCGCCTGGTAGGTGATCGGCGTCATCGGGGCCATGCGCTCCTCGTCGAGCCAGGGGGAGGCGTCGAAGAGGTGCTCGAGCTCTTCCGGGCCGTGCTCGCCGACCGTCAGCAGCCAGTAGCCGCCGCGACCGCGGTCGCCGCCGGAGTGCACGACGTAGCGCGACTCGTCGCGCGAGTGCGAGACGAGGGCGTTCTCGCGGCCCGGCAGGCGCTCGTCCAGGAAGCGCTGGATCGCCGCGCGGCGCTCGTCGAAGAAGTGGTAGCGGCGCCGGTCCGTCACGAACGACACGCCGGTCAGCACGCGGCGCCGTCGCGAGTACAGGAGGTGCGAGACGTCCACCTCGGGGTGCTCGAACACCAGCTCGGTCGGCTCGCCGCGCTCGACGTCGTAGAGGTGGATCGCGCTCCGGTCGCGCCCGAGGTTCGACGACACGTACAGCGCGTCCCCCTCGAACGTGAAGCACAGCGGGGCGGCGGACTCCTTGAACGAGTAGGTCGCGACCTCGCGCCAGGGGTCGGCCTCGGTGGCGCGGTGGAGGATGCCCGTGCGCACCCCGTCGGTCGTCGTCGCCGCGCGCAGCCGCCCCTGGTGGTCGGTGATCCACCCCTGCACGTTGCCGGGGTTCTCGGCCACGCACTCCATCTCGCCCGTGGCGACCTCCAGCCGGTACACGTCGAAGACCTCCGGCACGCGCCGGTTCATGCGGAACAGGATCCTCCCCGGCTCGTCCTCGAGGTCGTCGACGACGCTGCACTTGACGCCCTCGAAGGGGGTCAGGGCGCGCGGGTTCGAGCCGTCGCGCGCGACCGAGTACAGGCGGTGGTTCTCGTCGCCGGCCGTGTCCTGGGCGTGGACCAGGTGGTCGTCGTCGACCCAGGCGTACCCGGCGACGTCCCGCTCGGTGGCGCCGGTGACGCGGCGCTCGTTGCCGTCGTCGAGGTCGCGCACGAACACGTTCAGCCGGCGGCCGTGGGGGGCCATCCAGGCCAGCCGGCGGCCGTCGGGGGAGAGGCGCACCTGGACGTACTGCGGCTTGCGGAAGAAGTCCTCGAGCGGGATGGGAGCGGGCATGCGCACAGTCTGCGTCCCCTCCGGCGCGGTGCCAGGTCCCGCTCCTCCCGCGCGCGCGTGTCCAGGTTCCGGTTCCCGGGACGGCCCCTTCGGTCGAGGCCGGGGGGTGAACGAGTCGTCACGGGCGTCCGCCGCCGCGCCGGGGTGCTATGGTGCCGGCGCGGCTCCTTCCGGGGGCCGCCGACGTCCCCTCGAAGGAGATTCGCCATGCGAACCACGACCCTGGCCCTCGTCCTCCTCGCGGCGGCCGCGCCCCTCCCGGCGCGCGCCGCGTCGGCCCCCGTCCAGGAGCGCTCCCAGGAGGCGGAGCGCGCCCGCCAGCAGCAGCAACAGCAGCAGCGCGAGGCCCAGCAGCGCGAGCAGCAGGCCCGCCGCGAGGCCCAGCAGCGCGAGGAGGCGCAGCGGCGCGAGCGCGCCGAGCAGCAGCGGCGCGAGGAGCAGGCCCGCCGCGAGCGCGCGGAGGGCGCCGGCGAGAAGGCCGGACGCGAGGCGCGCCAGCGCGAGGGCGAGCGCGCCCGCGAGGCCGAGGCCGAGGGCCGCGAGGCCGGCGGGGCGCAGCCCGAGCGCCTGAGCGACGAGGAGCGCCGTCGCCGCGTCGAGGAGCAGAAGCAGGCCAAGCGCGCCGCGCGGAAGGCCGAGGGCGGTGCGGCCGGAGCGGCCGCCGGCGGCGAGGCGGCGCGGCGCGAGGCCTCCGAGGTCGCCGCGCGCAATCGCATGACGCGCGAGTTCCAGACGCACCAGGCGCGCATGGCGCGCCTCGAGCGCATCCGCGACGTGCTCCGCGAGGAGGGCCGCGCGCAGGAGGCCGAGCGGGCCCAGGCGGCGATGCGCCGCGAGCGCGAGCGGCACCAGGCGGCGCTGGGGCCGTTCCGCGAGACCCTCGGAGGCGCGGCCTTCGAGCGCCACCACGCCGAGCTCAAGCAGGCGGCCCAGGAGGCCTGGGCCCGGAAGGCGGCCGAGCGCCGCGAACGCGAGGAGAAGCGATGATCGACGTGAGAATCCCCTGCGCCCTGGCGCTCTCGATGGCCCTCGCGGTCGCGTGCAGCGAGCCCAGCTCCGCGGGCGGCCCGGGCGCCACCGGGTCGGGCGGTTCCGCCGGCGCGGCCCCCGAGGAGATCGGGGCCGACCAGGTCCAGGACGCCCTCGAGGAGGCCATCGACGCCGCCGACGAGGAGATCACGGCCGACAACGCGGCCGACGAGCTGCGCCGGCTCGAGGGCGAGATCGACGGCGGCGGCTGAGCGCCGCTACCACTCCAGCTCGGGGCGCCGCTGCGGGCCGTCGAGGCCGCAGCGGTTCTCGAGCGTGTTGGTCGTGTCGACGCCGAGCTGCTTGCGCGTGTCGAGCAGCTTCTGGACCTGCTCGGGCGCCAGGGGGCGCGCGTGGCCGACGCAGTGGGCGAGCCACAGGATCCGCGCGGTGTGCTCGATCATGTCGAGCTTCTTGAACGCGTCGAGCAGGTTCTTGCCCAGCGTCACCGACCCGTGGTTCTTCATGATCACAGTGTCGGAGCAGCCGACGATGTCGCGGATGGACTCGGCCAGCTCGGGCGTGCCGGGCGTGCCGAAGTCGGCGGTGGGGATGCCGCCGATCGTCACCACGATCTCGGGGATGTAGGGCGTCTGCAGGTCGATGCCGGCGATCGACATCGCCACCGCGTGCGGCGGGTGCGCGTGCACCACGGCGCGCATCTCCGGGCGCTGCTCGTAGGACACCAGGTGGATGCCCTTCTCCGTCGACGCGCCGGGGCCGCCGTCGACGACCTCGCCGCGCATGTCGATGTGCGCGATCTGCTCGGGCTCGAGGAAGCCCTTCATCGCGCCGGCGGGCGTGATGAGCACGGTGCCGTCCGACATGCGGGCGGAGAGGTTGCCGTCGGCGCCGACGATCAGGCCCTTCGAGTAGGCCAGGCGCCCGATCTCGCAGATGCCGCGGCGCAGCCGCAGCTCCTCCTCGGTCCAGCCGCGCTCGGCGGCCTGCGCCTCGAGGCTCATCGCGCGCCCTCCCCGCGGGTCGAACCGGGGTCGCGGTGGTCGTAGGCGAGCCCGTCGGGCAGCTCGACGTAGTCGACGACGCCCAGCACGATGGTCTTCACCGGCGCGTCCTTCACGCCGAGGATCTGGCGGCCGGAGTTGCCCTCGTCGACGACCAGCACGCGGTCGCCCTCGCCGGCCTGGGCGCGGTCGAGCGCCACGCGCGTCTTGCCCGTGGGGGCGCCGTGCGGGTCGACCGGGCGCACGATCAGGAGCTTCTCGCCGTCCAGGATCGGGTGCTGCACGGGCGACACGACGGTGCCGATCACCTGGCCCAGGAACATCAGCGCGCCCCTCCGGAGCGGCCCGCGCCGCCGGGGACCCGGGCCAGGTCGGTGCCGTTCGCGACGGCCTGCTCGACGAAGCCCATGATCGCGGCGTCCACGGGCACGAACGTCTCCGGGCACGCCAGCGCGGCCTCGCGTCCGTCGACGTAGTGGACGAGGTCGCCCGGCCCCGTCGAAACGACCGCGCAGGCCACGAGCTGGCCGCCCATCTCCGCGCCGTCCTCGTCCAGGGGCTGGATCCACTGCAGCGCGACCCCCTCGAGGCCTGGGTAGCACTGCGAGGCGACGACGCGGCCGGTGACGCGGGCGAGGTACATCGGGTCCTCGTTCAGGCGCCGGACGCGGCCGGGGCCCACTTCTCGTACACGTTCTCGCCGCCGAGGTCCCAGGAGTCGACCACCGCCATCACGACGGCGTCGCAGGGGCGGTTCTCGGTCAGCGTGGTCTGGCGCGCGCTCGAGCCGGTGGCGTAGAGCACCATGTCGCCGATCCCCGCCTCGACCGAGTCCACGGCCACCACGTACTGCTTCGTCGGCCGGTTCTCGTGGTCGTGCACCTGCACGACGAGGAGCTTGCGCCCCTCCAGCTTCTCGTCCTTGCGCGTGGCGACCACGCTTCCGACGACTTTGCCGATCAGCATCGCGACTCCGGGGTGCTCGTGGGCGGTTCGGGGTGGGCGGCCCGGGGGGCCTAGCTCGGGTCGAGGAAGGTCTCGACGCTCTCGCGGGGCAGCGAGGCCTCGACGAAGCGCTTGCGCAGCTCGTTGTCGACGTGGAGGCGCATGCGCTCCCACGGGGGCGACGGCTGCTGCTCGAGGGCCCAGAGTAGCACGCAGCCCCCCGTCAGCCGGAACGGGCCCAGCAGGCGCACGTCGCGGCCGGCCCCGGGGGCCAGCGCCGGCGCCCGCTCGAACAGCGCCGCGCGGGCCTCGGGGGAGAGGCGTCCGTCCTCCGCGCGCACCCAGCCCAGGTCTCCCTGCTCGTCCCGCGTGGGGCCGTCCTCGGAGTGGCGCGCGACCGCGGCGACGAACTGCTGCTCGTCGCGGATCGCCGTCGCCAGGCCGCGGAGCTGCTCCTCGGCCTCCTCGAACGTGCGGGGCGTCAGCGGGTTGGTCATGCGCGCCGCGCGCAGGAACAGGGCCCGGGCGCGGACCGCGGCGCCGAAGCGCGACTCGAACCAGCGGCGCTCGCTGTCGTACGCCTCGCGCAGGGCCTCCTCGCCGCCCAGGCGCTCGACCCACAGCCGGCCGAGGGCGGCGGCCACGATCGCCGGGTCGCGCGCCAGGCGGTCGACGCGCATGCCGGCGGCGGCCATGACCTGCTCGAAGGTCGCGCCCTGGTAGCGCGGGTCCTCGGCGAACTCCGCGCGGCGGCGGTCGAGCTCGTCCTGGATCGCAGCGCGCTCGGCCTCCGGCGACAGGTCGGGCATGCGCGCGCGCATGCGGTCGACGAGCAGGAGCTGGTAGCAGCACTCGAAGACGTCCTCGGCGGGCAGCTGGGTGCGCAGGTGCACGGCGAGCTCCGGCTCGCGCACCACGACCGCGCCGCAGCGCGCCACGACGCCGTCCTTCCACGGGGGGTCGGGCAGGTGGACCTCGCGCTGCGAGAGCACCTCGTCCAGCCACAGCTCCTGCTGCTCGGGCGGCACGGGGCGGCCGGGGCCGATGCCCAGCGCGCGCCGGGCGAGCTGCTCCTGGACGATCCCGCGGCGCAGGAAGGTGCGGAAGCGCTCCGGCGTCAGGTTGTTGCGCCGCAGGTACTCGCCCAGGTCGCGCGCCTCGCCGGCGGCCTTCAGCTGCAGCTCCAGCAGGCTCTCGCGATCGGCGAGCTGCTCGTCGGTCACCACGAGGCCCGCCTCCTCCGCCAGCACGTCCAGCAGGCGCGCCCGGACCAGGTGCAGAAGGGCGTCGCGGCCGGCGTCCGACCGGGCGTAGCGGGTCATGAGGAGCTCGTCGAGCCGCTCCCAGGAGACCGTCGCGCCGTCCGGGCCCCGGGCCGGCACGCGCTGCTGCGGGGCGGTGGGGGGGCCCGCGGACGCGGCGGAGGCCAGGGCGACCAGGGCGAGCGGGGCGAGGAGCGTGCGCATGGGGCGGCGATCCTAGTGGCCGGCGGGGTCGCCCGCACGCGCGGCGCGTGACCGGCCCGGTCGGGTACGGTAGGACGGGCGGCGCGGCGGATTCTCGCGCGATTGGCTGGAATCGGGCCCCGGAGCTGGCCGAAACGCCCAGCGTTCCCGCGCCCGGAACCGCCGGCTTCGAGGTGAGGGCCGCGGCCGGCGCCGACGCTAGACTGCGCCCCGGGCGCCCCCCTCCATAATTCATGAACGGCAAGGAAGACGTCGAGTTCCTCGCGGTCCTGGTGCACCGCGGCCACCTGGGCAAGGGCGAGGCCGAGTCCCTGATCCCCGCGCTGAAGGACGGGGCGGACCTCGACGGGCTGCTGCACCGCACCCTGGGGTGGTCCGAGGCGCACGTGGCCAAGCTGCGCCGCACGAACGGGGGCGAGGTGCCCGAGCTGCCGGGCTACGAGATCCTCGGCAAGTCGGGCCACGGCGGGACGGCCGAGGTGTTCCGCGCCCGCGAGAAGAAGACGGCGCGCACCCTCGCGCTGAAGGTGCTGAACCCGCGCTCGACGCGGCACGCGCCCACGCGCAAGGCGTTCATCGCGGAGGCCAAGCTGCTCGCCAAGCTCGAGCACCCCGGCCTGGTCCGCGGCTTCGGCGTCGCGCGCAGCGGCAACACGTTCTTCGCGCGCATGGAGTACGTCGACGGCAAGACGCTGCTCGAGCACCTCGACGACGGCCACCAGTTCGACGAGCAGGCGGCCATGCGCATCGTGCTCGAGGTCGCCGAGGTGCTGAAGTACCTGGCCTCCGAGGGCGTCGTGCACCGCGACATCAAGCCCGGCAACATCATGCTGAGCAGCTCGGGGCAGGTGAAGCTGATCGACCTGGGCTTCGCCGCCGCGCCGGACGACGCGCCGAGCGACTCCGACAGCACGGTCGGCACGGTCGCGTACCTCTCGCCCGAGCAGGCCCAGGGCGGCGCCGCCGCGGACATCCGCAGCGACATCTACAGCCTGGGCGTGACGCTCTTCCACCTGGTGGTCGGCCGGCTCCCGTTCGAGAGCTCCGACGACCGCGAGGTCCTGCGCATGCAGGTCATGGAGTCGCTGCGCTCGCCCGAGCTGAAGGGGCGCGGGCTGTCGCACCACCTGCAGTACTTCGTCGAGAAGATGATGGCGAAGGACGCGGAGGCCCGGTACCAGACCTGGGACGAGCTCGTCGAGGACATCGCCGGCCAGCTGCAGGGGCGCGACAGCCTCGACTTCCAGCGCGGCATCCGCTCCTCGCGGCGCCGCGGTCCCGGCGCGGTCCGGCGGTAGGCGCGGCACGAGGGCCGCGCTCCCGCCGCGCGGATCCGCGGCCGGAGGCGCCCCGCGGGGCCGGCGCGTCCGCCGCGGGCGGAACGGGCCTGCTCGCGCGCCGGCGATGGGCTACAACGTCCCGGGGAGCGCCCCGCCTTGAAGGCCCCTCGCGCAACGCTGCTCGTCGTCGTCCTCGTCGCCCTCGTGGCGGTGCTCGTCGCGGTGGTGCTGCAGGCCCTCGAGCCGCCGCCCGCGCCGGACCTGGCGGGCGACGCCGCCGCGCTCGCCGCGCCGCCGGCGGAGGCCGTGG
>JAUIDW010000067.1 GCA_030428395.1 bacterium
GCGGGCGAGGACGTCGCCGCCGGCAACGGTCGGTCGCGAGGCGGCGCGCGCGCCGCGCCCGAGCGGAACCGGCGCGCGCCGCGGCGCGCCCCGGCGGACCGCGGGCCGACCGTGCGCGAGGCCCGGACCGTGGGCGTGCCGGTCGAAGTAGGCGGGCGCGTGCTCCACTACCTCGAGGGCAGTTTCTACGACACGGTCGACGGCAGCCGCCAGATCGTGGCCGCGCCGATCGGCGCGGTCGTCCCGTACCTGCCCGAGGACCACGAAGACATCGAGGTCGACGGCAAGCGCTTCTTCCTGGCCGGTGGCGTCCGGTACAAGTCCGTCGTCAAGAACGGTTCGGTGGCCTTCAAGGTCATGCCGCCCGCCTGAGGGGCGGCGCCCGTTCCTGCGCGAACGGGTCCCGGGGGTCTCCATCCGTCCGCTGGAGCCCGCCAACTCGCCGACGATGCGCACGGGTCACAAGGTCGGCTCGCACCGCATCCAGGGGATCAACGACGAGCTCATTCCGAGCATCGTCGACCTGGACGCGCTCGACGCGTTCGTCGACGTCTGGGACGGGGACGCGATCCTGATGGCCCAGCGCCTGGCCGCCGAGCTGGGCATCGCCGTGGGCATCAGTTCGGGCGCGAACCTGCTGGGCGCGCTGCAGGTCGCCCTCGACCAGGGCCCCGACACGAGCTTGGTGACGGTGTTCCCCGACTCGAACAGGAAGTACCTCTCCACGGCCCTCTGCGGCGCCGAGCCCCCGCGGCCCGAGTACGTCTGCGGCGCGGTCGAGCTGCTCGGCTGCGAGGTCGTGTCCTGCCCCTGAGCACGGCGCGCGCCCCGCCGCAGGGCGAGCTCGACTTCCGAGGCGAGCGAGGCTCGGGCAGGACCCGCAGGTGCGGTGGGGGACAAGTCCGGGGTGGACGGCCGAGGAGTGGGTCCAGGGGGGCGAGACGGACCGCGCCGAGGCGTGATGCAGCGCTCCATGCACCACGAACGGGCTCCCACGCCTGAACAACCGGCGAGGACGGGCTGTCGCGGGCTCGATGGCTGGGCGCAGAGACCCTTTGTTTCCCTCGTGCTCCCTCGAAGTTAGCGCGCGTGCCGTAGTTGACGGCCTTGACCAGGATGAGCTCGAACACCTCGTGCACGCGCACGCGGTCGGGCTCGGCCTGCTCGGGCAACGTCGGGACCAGCGCGAGCTGCGCGGTGGCGGGGCACCCGAGGAGGGCGAGCAGACCGGCGAGGGGAGCGGCGGAGCGCATGGGGGGAGCCTCCTGGGCGGTGGGGGCGCACCGCCGAGAGGGACGTTCGCGACGGCCGTCACCTGGAAAGGGGAAGCGGCGGATCGCGGTCCCCCCGGGCCGCGATCGCTCACGTGGTGGCTCGGCATCGTGGCAACCCGAACCTCGACGACGCCTCCGCTGGAGCGACGGGACTGCGCCGAACGCTCCTTGCCGTCGCCGCGGCAACAGTTTGCGCGCTGCCCTTCCTCGGGCTCGCTGCCTCCGTCGGTGACCCCGTCGAGTAACCCGCGATCGTGGCGGGGCGCGAGTTTGAGCCGGGCACCGGCGCGGCGATCCCCGGCGTCGCGATCGCGGAGACCGTCCATGAACCCGGCGCGCCGGGCGACGCCACGCTGCGCGTCGCGTAGACGCGCGCAGGGCCGCCGCGCGGTCGCGCGCGACGGCCCTGCTCCGTTCGAGGCCGACCGGTCGGCGCCAGACGGCGTTACGGCGCGATCGTGAACTGCACCGCGTTGGTCAGCGAGTCGCCGAAGCCCGCGGGGTCGGCGGGGTCGCGCTGCAGGAGCTGCGCGCGGACGACCTGGCCGACGGTCAGCAGCGCGTCGGAGCCGTTCTGGATCACGTTGTTGAAGTTGCGCTGGATGCGGCCCGTGCACGGCGGGGGCAGCACCGCGCTCGCGATCTTGGGCGGCAGGACGCGGATGATCGGCGCCTTGATGCAGAGCTTGCCGCCGTGGAAGTTCAGGTTGGCCTTCTGGAAGCCGTACAGGAGGATGCCGGCGTCGCCGGGCACGAGGTCGTTCGCGCTGATCTGGAACGGCGACGTCGAGCTGGCGCTGGCCACGCCGTTCGTGGCGACAAACGGCACGCAGCCCAGGGAGTTGACCTTGCCCGTGCAGTAGGTTGTCGGCGGGTCGGCGGCGGGGGTCAGGAGGACGACGCCGGACATGCCGGTCGAGCCGTCCGTGCCGATCGTGGCGATCTGGCCGTTCTCGTTGACGGCGCTACCGAGGCTGACGCCGAAGCTGAACGACTGGCCGGGGACGATCAACGCGGCGAGCGGCACCGTGCCGACTCCCGCGAACCAGGCCGACGGCGTCGGGACCTCGGCGGTCGCGACCCCTGCGCCGTTGATGTCGAAGGCCTGCACGGGCGCGGAGGCGTCGACGATCAGGCTGATCGTCTGCCAGCCGCCGTCGCTCGTCCAGGTGGCGGCGCTGCGGAACGAGCCGTGCCGGCCCGTGCCGGCCAGCTCGTTCTGGTCGTTGATCGCCCAGCCCTGGAAGCCCGTAAAGCTGCCGGTGAGGGGCGGCAGCGGGATCACCGACAGCGTGTCGAGGTCGAAGAGCGGGCCGCTGATGCCCACGATCACGCCCAGCTCGTTGATCTGCTTCGGCGAGCTCGGCGCGCCGAGCGACGCCAGGTCCATCGTCCCCGTCGGCGAGTTGAACCACACGGTGGGACCGCCCTGGAACCCGGGGGTGATGGACGAGCCGATGATGTCGCCGCGGTTGTTGATCGCGTAGGCGACGCTCTGCGTGTGGCCCGGCAGCGGGCTGTAGATCTGCGTCGTGTACCCGCCCTGGCCGTCGGGGAACCAGGCGCAGGCCTCGCCGAACTCGGGGAAGCTGCCGGTCGAGGTGGAGCCGACGACCACGCCGGCGTCGTTGATGCCCTGCGCCCAGGCGGAGGCGTAGCCGGTCGGCAGCGGGAGCAGCTCGTACTGGCCTCCCGGGCCGGCGAGGAAGGCCCGCACGGCGCCGGTGACCGTCCAGCCGACGACCTGCCCGTGCGCGTTCATGTCGTTGACGAGGATGCCGGGGCCGAGCAGCTCGGCGGTGTACTGCGGCGCCTGCGCCGAGGCGGCCGCGACGGGGACGAGGGCGGCGACGAGCGCCGACGTCCAGCGAGTGAGCGTCTTCAAGTCGATTCTCCTGGCGGCCCGCGGTCGAGCCGTGCGTGGGGGTGCGGGGTGGGCGCGGACCCGGGCCGGGCGCATCGACTCGGGCCGCACCCAGAGGCTAGCCCGTCTTCGTTCGGGCGGCCATGCGTACCACTCCGTAGGGCTGCGTCCGTGTCACCGGCCGTTACCCACGCGGTACGCGGCGTTCCGCCCGACCTCGACGGGGGTGCTTCCGGCGGTTCGCAGCCGCGGCGGAACGGCCGTTGCTGCGCGGTCCGTCGGTCGAGGGTCCGGGGAGTCCATCTCCTGGAATCGTGGAGGAAGCATGAGGTTCGATCCCCAGCGCTCGCTGGCGGGCGCCGCCGTGGCCGGCGCCCTGTTGCTCGCCCTGACGTCGCCCGCGCCCTCGCAGGGACAGGTGGCCGTGCCCGGGTCCGGCACCACGGAGGTCCCGACCACGGGCTCGGGCTGCGTGGAAGGTCTGCGCGGCGCCGCGGACCGCTCGACGTGCATCCTGGCGTCGAACACGCCGCAGCTCGGCCGGCTCTTCACGCTGTCGCGGGACTTCTTCGTCCACCCGCAGTCGAGCTTCGTCGGCATTGGGACCGTGTTCCTCACCCGCAAGCTCGAGGTGGCGGGGCCCGTCGCCGTGTCGGCTCCTCCCGGCGTCCTGAAGGTCGCGTTGCGTTCCTCGAACGACCAGAGCTTCGGGATCGTCGAGACGATCAGCACCCAGCCGGCCTCGGGCTTCCCGGTCGTGACCAACCTGATCTCGACCACCAGCGCGGACCCCGCCTCCGGGGCGCTGGCGACCGTGCGCCTGGGGACCCAGTTCCTCGTGGCCCTGACGACGTCGGCGACCAACAGCGCGGCGGGCTACGTCTCCGTGCGCAACGCGAACGTCGAGGTCGCCGGCATCGACGGCAACACCGGCACGGTGTTCGGGACGTCCAAGTCCTTCGTCCAGCCGCACCCGACCGACGCGACCAAGGAGATCCAGTACGTGTCCCTCGAGGGTCCCGAGCACGGCATCTACCACCGCGGCACGGCGCGGCTCGTCGACGGCCGGGCGGTGCTCCACCTGCCGGAGGGCTTCCGGCTGGTGGCGCGCGAGGACGGCCTCACCGTGAACCTCACGCCGCTGGAGCCGAGCCGCGGCCTCTACGTCGAGAGCAAGGGCCGGGCCGGCGTCGTCGTGCGCGAGAACCCCGGCGGCAGCGGGGACGCCGCGTTCGACTTCCTCGTCATGGGCGTGCGCGCGGCCCTGCCCGACCACGTCGCCATCTGCGAGAACGTCCACTTCGCCCCGCGACCTGGGACGGCCTTCGCGCCCGACCGGCTGCCGGCCGGCTACCGCGAGCTGCTGATCCGCAACGGCACGCTCGACGCCTAGGACGCCGTCGACCCGGCCAGCGCCGCGCGGCTGGGCTGGCGCGTCGAGTCCGGCGCGTGGACCGGCGGGCGCAGCGCCAGCTCGCCCGTCGCCCGCGACTGAACCCGGGCGCCGCCCTCTGGCGACGGTCGCGCCTCTACGGCGGACGCGGGCGACCGGGGCGAACCGGAGGATCCGGACGAGCCGCGCGCCGTCGAGGACTTCCGCAGCGACACGGTCACGCGCCCGACCGACGCGATGCGCCGCGCGATGGCGCAGGCGGAGGTCGGCGACGACGTGCTGGACGGCGACCCGACCGTGCGCCGCCTCGAGCGCGCCGCCGCGAAGCTGCTCGGCGTCGAGGGCGCGCTCTTCGTCCCGTCGGGGACGATGGCGAACCAGGTCGCCCTGGGCGCGTGGACGCGGCCGGGGGACCAGGTGGTGCTCGCGGCCGACGGCCACATCGTGCTGTGGGAGGCGGGCGGCGCCGGCGCGCTGCATGGCCTGCAGACGGCCACGCTGCCTTCGAGCTGCGGCGTGCTGACGCCCGACGCGATCCGCGCGGCGCTGCGGCCGCCGCTCACGCACCGCCCGCCGACAACGCTCGTGTGCGTGGAGGAGACCCACGGCGAGTCCGGCGGCCGGCTGGTGCCGCTCGACGCGTTGCGCGCGGTGCACGCGCTCGGTCAGGAGGCGGCTTCGCCGTGCACATGGACGGCGCGCGGCTCCTGAACGCCGCCGTCGCGCTGGGCGTGCCGGCGCACGAGCTGGCCGCGTGCGCCGACTCCGTGTCAATGTGCATCTCGAAGGGCCTCGGCGCGCCCGTCGGCTTCGTCGTCGCCGGCGGCGCGGAGTTCCTCGAACGCGCGCGCGTCGTGCGCAAGCGCCTGGGCGGCTGGATGCGCCATGCCGGCATCGTGGCGGCCGGCGCCCTGCACGCGCTCGAGAACCACGTCGACCGCCTGGCCGACGACCACGCGTTGGCGCGCGGCCTGGCCGCCGCCCTCGACGCCGTGCCGGGGCTCGCGGCCCCACCCGACGAGGTCGACACGAACATCGTGGCGGTCGAGGTCGACCCCGCGCGCGCGAGCGTCGAGGAGTTCCTCGCCGGGATGGCGGAGCACTCCGTCCGCGCGCTGGCCATGGGTCCGACCTCCGTCCGCTTCGTCACGCATCTGGACGTCGGCGCGGCCGACGTCGTGCGCGCGGGGCGGGCGGCGAAGGCCGCCCTCGAAGGCTGACGGCGCCCGACGCGACCCCGCTCCTCGGGAGGGGACGCCGGGCGGCGGACTGCGTTCGCCCCCCCGCGGACCGGGGTTTCGCCTGCCCGGCCTTGCCTGCCGGCGCCGGGGCGCAGTACGAGACGGAGACCAGGGGGATCTTCAAGGCCTACGACATCCGTGGGCTCGTGCCCGACGAGCTGGACGCGGGGATGGCCCGCCGCATCGGGAACGCGTTCGCGCGGCTGCTCCAGGCGAAGACCCTGGTCGTCGGCCGCGACATGCGCACGCACTCGCCGGCGATCTCCGAGGCCGTCGTCGAGGGCATCCGCGACGCCGGCTGCGACGTGATCCTCGCTGCTGAAGGACGGCCGGATCGTGCACGAGCTGCGGACCCCGTTCCGGGACGGGACCACGCACCTGGTGTTCGAGCCGCTGGAGCTCCTCGAGCGCCTGGCGGCCCTTGTGCCGCCCCCGCGCGTGCACCAGCTGACGTATCACGGCGTGCTGGCCCCGGCGGCCTCCTGGCGCGACGCCATCGTCCCCCGACGGGCGCGCGACCGGCGCGCCTCGTGCGGCGGCTGGTGCTCGCGCCACTCGTGGCCCGAGCTGATGAGGCGGGTCTTCGCCGTGGACGTCTTGAAGTGCGCGAAGTGCGGCTCGCGCCGCCGCTGGATCGCCGCGATCACCGAGCGGGACGTGATCGTGCACATCCTCGAGCACCTGGGGCTCCCGAGCGAGCTGCCGGTTCCGGCCCCGGCGCGCGCCCCGCCGCGGGGGGAGCTCGACTTCCGAGGCGAGCGAGACTGCGGCAGGACCCGCAGGTGCGGTTGGGGAGAAGTCCGGGGTGGACGGCCGAGGAGTGGGTCCAGGGGGGCGAGACGGACCGCGCCGAGGCGTGATGCAGCGCTCCATGCACCACGAACGGGCTCCCACGCCTGAACAACCGGCGAGGACGGGCTGTCGCGGGCTCGATGGCTGGCGCAGAGCCCCGTTGTTCCCCTTGTGCGCGCACGACTCGCCGACTGCTTCGGGCGGAGAGTGCTTCCCGATCCAGAGACGGCGCAGGGTGCCACCCAGTGCGTTGTCCGGGCACATCCAGCCGGGCCCACGAGGCCCCCGCTACCACCGACCACGGAAGGCCGCGTCCGGCGAGGCGCGGCCTTCTTCGTTGGGGGATCGGGCCTGGCGGGGCCCGCCTCACGTCGCGCCGGACGCAATCCGGGCGCACCGCCTAGAATCGGGGGCGTGGAGTACTTCGAGGGCGTTCCGCGCGAGGAGCTGCGGCCGTTCGTGCGCGCGGTCTGGAGCCTCCGGGCGGCGGCGGACCCGGGCGGGGGGCTGGACCGCATCGTGCCCGACGGGTGTCCCGAGATCGTCGTCAACCGCGCGGATCGGTTCCGCCGGCTCACGGCGGGCGGAGGTTCGCACGAGCAGGCGCGCATCCTGCTGGTCGGCCCGCTCCGGCGCGCCATCGAGATCGCGCCGACCGGGGTCGTGGACCTGCTGGGCGTGCGCTTCGAGCCGGGCGGGCTGTTCGCGCTCCTGGGGACGCCCGTGCACGAGCTCGCGGACGTCGACCTCGCGCTGCGGATCGCGGCGCCGCGACTGCGCGACGAGCTGGTGGACGCGGCCCGGGACCGCGACCCGGTGCGGGCCCTGCGCGAGATCGAGGTCGCGCTGCTGAAAGCCCTCGAGCGGCGCGGCCGCCGCGTGCGCGGAGGCACCGGGCTGGTCGGGTCGGCGGTGCGCCTCGTCCGGAGCGGTCCGGGGGGTATCGGGGGCCCCGACGGCCTGGCCGCGCGGCTGGGGATCGGGCGGCGCGCCCTTGAGCGGACGTTCCGCCAGGAGGTCGGGCTCTCTCCCAAGCTCTACGCGCGCATCGACCGCCTGCAGCGCGTCCTCGCGAGCCTGGAGCACGCGGGTCCCGACCCCCGCTGGGCCCAGCTCGCCCTGCGCCACGGCTACTTCGACCAGTCCCACCTGATCCGCGACTTCCGCCTGCTCGCGGGCAGCACGCCGGAGCGCCACCTCGCCGAGCGTACCGAGCTCGCGAGCTGCTTCGAGCCGCGCGAGACGTCGCATTCTTCCAATCCCTAGCGCCGGGGCCGGCCTACGCTCGGCTCCTGTCCACGGAGAAGCCATGTCACGACTCCACGCCACGCTCGCCCTGCTCCTCCCGCTCCTCGTCGCCCCGCTGGGCGTCGCCCCGCAGGACCCGTCCCCGCCGCGGGACCCCGACGAGCCGCGGGAGCTCGTCCGGTCCGACGACAAGCTCGCCGCGATGGACTGGCTGGCGGGGTACTGGAGCGGCGAGATGTGGGGCGGCGTCTTCCACGCCCACTACTCCACCCCCGAGGGCGGGCTCATCCTGAGCCACAGCCGCCTGATGAAGGGGAGCGAGGAGACCTTCTACGAGTTCGAGGTCTTCGGGCCGGCCGACGACGAGGTCGTCTGGCTCCAGCCCTTCCCGGGCGGGAGGAAGGCCGTGGGCTTCCGCCTGAAGGATCTCGACGTCGAGGCGCGCAAGGCCACGTTCGAGAACCCGAAGAAGGACTTCCCGACCCGCATCGTCTACCACCGGCAGGCGGAGGACGAGCTCGTGATCACGCTCTCCGACCCCCACGGCGGAGGCGACAAGGTCGAGCGGTTCGAGCTACGACGCCAGTGACCGGGCCGCGCCGCCCGATCCACGGGGGACGCTCGAGAGAGGACCGCCCGGGGTGGCGCCGGTCGACGGGCGGCGGGTACTCCAGCTCCCCCGGCCGGCGGTTCGCCGACCCCGGCGCGCGCTCCCCCGGGCCGTATCGCGCGGGACCGCGCGCGGGGATGGACCGCTCCGGGCCGTCGGTCGGCCAGGGTCGTCGGGTGCTCGCCGTGCGGACCTCGCGGAGGGCTGCACCGGCGAAGGGTGACGCATTGTGCCGGCACCTCGCGGATGGCTAGGCTTCGGTGCCTGCGGTTCCCGTCGACGGCGAGCTGTCCCGGCGGTCCTCCAGGTGGAGTACCCGGCAGCGACCCCGGGAACCGGCGGCAGGAGCACCTCCCATGTGTCGCTGGATGGCCTACACCGGAGCCCCGATCCTGATCGAGAGCCTGCTGTTCGACGTGAAGAACAACCTCGTCGACCAGAGCCTGAGCTCGCGCTCGGCGGAGACGCCCACGAACGGCGACGGCTTCGGCCTCGGCTGGTACGACGACCAGCCGCGTCCGGGCCTCTTTCGCAGCATCCGCCCGGCCTGGAACGACTTCAACCTGCGCGACCTGGCGGCGCACGTGCGGTCCCGCCTGTTCATGTCGCACGTGCGAGCCACGTCCCTCGCGACCGTGCAGGAGACGAACTGCCACCCCTTCCGCTACGACACGTGGATGTTCGTCCACAACGGCGAGATCAGCGGCATGGAGAAGATCCACCAGGCCCTGCTGCGTGCCGTCGATCCGAGGTTCTTCGGCAACATCCTCGGCTCGACGGATTCCGAGCTGATGTTCCATCTCGCGCTGACGTTCGGCCTGCTCGAGGACCCGCTCGGCGGCCTGAGCCGCATGGTCGGCTTCGTCGAGCAGGAGAGCCGCAAGGTCGGCGTCGCCGACTCGGTCTGGATGACGGTCGCCGCGACCGACGGCCACACGATCTACTCGGCGCGCTACGCCAGCGACGGAGACGCTCCGACGCTGTTCCTCAGCACGGACATCGAGCACCTCCGTCAGGTCAACCCCGACGCCGCGGACCTCGTCGGCGAGGGCGCCCGCGCGATCGTGTCCGAACCCATCGGGAGCTTTCCGAGCCACTGGACGCCCGTGCCCCAGAGCTCGTCCGTCGTCATCGAGGAGGGCGGCCAGTACGAGATCCGCCCCTTCCAGCCCGCGGCGTGATCGTCGCGCCGCGGTCCCGCCGGCGGCGGGAGTCCGGGGCGCCCCGGGTGCGGGGGCCCGAGCCCGGGGCGGTCCGCGGGCGCAGGTCCCGTCAGTCGTACACCGGGTCCCAGGTCGCGTCCGGGTCGTAGGCGTCCATGCCCAGGACCTGGCGCGCCGTGTCGGGGCCGAGGTCGCGCTCGAACACGATGCCGACGCGGTCCACCTGGAAGGTCATCACGCCCGAGTCGCCCCACTTCGCCGGCCAGGCCAGGACGCCGAAGCCGCGGGTCAGGCGGCCCTCGGAGTCGCGGTGGCTGCGCGCGCCGCCGGGGGCGTGCGGGCCCTGCGCGGTCAGCAGGCGGTAGTAGTAGCCGTGGTACGGGACGGGCGCGTCGGCGCGGTAGCCCTCGGCGAAGGCCTCGGCGATCAGGGGGCCCAGCGGGCTCTCGGGCTCGCCCTCGGCGACCGGCCAGTACAGGCCGTCGCGCTGCCCCGGGGTGCTGAGCACGCGCTCCGCGTACGGGCCGGGTCCGGGGTCCCCGCTCTGCGCGGCGAACTCGTGCTGGGCCTCGACCATCGCGCGCAGCGAGGCGATCGTCGAGAGCTCGTTGCGGCCCACGCGGCGGTTGACGATCTCCTCGCGGCCGGCCTCGACGTCGAACCTCCAGGCGCCGTGCTCGCGCACCAGCGGGATCGGCAGCGCCCAGGCGTCGTCGCCCAGCAGCGCCAGCTTCCGGTCCGGGTCCAGGTCCTCGAAGGCGATGCGCTCGCGCGCGAGCTCCCACACCGCCTCGAGGTCCTGGCGGTCGGCGACCTCGTCGCCCGAGCGCAGGAGCTCGAAGCCGCCCGGTCCCAGGAGCTCCTCGGCCGCCGCGCGGTCCTCGGCCGCCTCGAGCAGGCGCTGCACCGCGGCCTCGGGGGTCTCGAAGCTCGCCGTGCCCGGCGCCGCGCAGGCGGACGTCAGCAGCCCCACCAGCAGCGCCAGGATCCATCCCTTGCCGTGCGTCATGCCGCGATCCTCCGCGCCGCCTAGCGGCGTCCGCCCCTTCTCCCACCGCCGCCGAAACCCCCGAACGACCCGCGCGAGCGCGAGCCGCGCAGGCTGCCGGCGCGGTCGAAGCCGCGGCTGCGCGAGCCGCTGAACGAGCCGCTGCGCTCGCCCGACGAGCGCAGCGAGCGGTCCCGCGAGTCCCGCGACTGCACCTGGGGCCGGTCTCCGGCGCGTCCGCTGCTCGAGCGGTCGCGCGCCGTGCCGCGGTCGCCGTAGCCGCGCGCCTGGTCGCGCGACACGCGCGGCTGCGACCGGTCGCGCTCGAAGCGCTGCGCCGTGGCCTTGTCGCGGTAGCCGACGCCCCCGCGGTGCGTGGCGTCGTGCTGCCACGTGCCGCGCCGGCCGCCCTCGGCCCCGCGCGCGGCGCGGTCCTTGACCTGCTGGCGATGCTCGGGCCGCTCGGTCCGGTCGATGAAGTTGTTCTGCCGGTCGATGTCGATGTCGATCTCGGTGTGCCCCCAGCCCCAGCCGCAGCCGCCCCAGGCCGAGCCCCAGATCACGCCCACGGTGAAGCCGAACCACAGCCCACCGGCCGGCGGCGGGGGATACAGCGGAGGGTAGTACCAGTGGGGGTAGCCCCAGGACCCGTAGCACGCGCTGGGGTAGTAGGTCGGGACGTAGACCACCTCGGGGTCGGCGGACTCGATCACGATGATCCCGTCCTGCTGCTCGGTGACCTTCTGGTGCTCGTCGGACTCGATCGTGCCGGCGTCGTGCGCCTTCCCGCGCAGGCGCTGCACGGCGTCCATCAGCTCGGCCTGCTGCGACAGCACGGCGTCGCCGAGGTCCTTCATCCAGTCCAGGTTCTCGTCCATCCGCGCCAGCACCTCGGGGAAGGCGCACAGCGACTTGACGCTCGGGTCCCAGTTCTGCTGCTGCAAGGCCGCGTCCAGCGGCTCGCCCTTCAGGTCGGGATTCGACCGGATCCAGCGCGCGGCGCTGACCACCTCGAGCGGGTAGGTCGAGGCCATCAGCACGTGCGCGAGCAGCTCGTCGGAGTAGAGCGCGATCGGGGCGGCGAGCTGCTCGAGCTGGTCGGTCGGGAACGCGGCGGCCTGCTGCTGCTGCGAGCGCTGCGCGGCGGGGCCGTCGCCGGGCGGCGCGGCGTCCTGGGCGCCCGCGGGCGCGGCGAAGGGGATCAGGGCGAGCAGGGTCAGGGTTCCGAGCCAGGGCGGCATGGGGGCTCCAGCAGTGACCTCGGGGGCGGGCGCCGGCGGCGCCTGGGATCGGCACGATCGTAGTCCGCGGGCGTTCGACGCGCGAGCGGCGAGCGCGGGCGCGGCGTGCTCAGGGTGCCCGGCGGGCCTCGTCGTCCGCGCTCCACGTGCGGACGCGCGCCAGCGGCGGCTCCGCGGCCAGCGCGGCGGCGTGATCCTCGCCCGCGTCGAGCTCGCGCAGCAGCCAGCGGCGGTGCGCGGGGCACGCCGGGAGCTCCGCGGCGAGCGCCGCGCCGCCGCCGCGGGTCGGGACGAGGACCTCGACCTCGCGCGGGTCGGTGGAGAGCCCCGTGCCCTCGGCCTTCAGACAGGCCTCCTTGTGCGCCCACGCGCGGAAGAAGAGCGGGACGCGCTCCGCGGGCGCGGCCGCGCGCCACGTCGCGAGCTCGCGCGCCGACAGCACGCGCCCGGCCAGCGCGTCGTCGACGCGGGCCGGCGCGATCTCCTCGACGTCGACGCCCACGTCGCGGTCGGCGGCCACGGCGACGAGGAGCAGGCGGTCCGAGTGGGCGACGTTGAAGCGCGGCGCGGCGTCCGGCGCGCGCAGGAAGGGCTTGCCGTGGGGGCCGCGGTCGAACACCAGCTCGCGGGGCTCCGCGGCCGCGTAGCGCGCGAGCACGAGCCGCACGAGGCCGGCCGACGCCACGGCCGCGTCGCGCAGGTGCGGGAAGCGCTTGCGCCCGGCCGCGGCGAGCTCCCCCGCGTCCGCGAGGCGCGCGAGGTGCTCGATCCGGTCGGGCGGCAGGTCGAGCCGGGCGCGCCAGACGTGCACCTCGCCGTCGGCCAGCCGGAGCGCCTCCGGCGGCGGCTCCCAGGCGCCGCTCAGCTCAGCGCCTCGGCGGCCCCGGCAAGCTTCTCGTCGACGACCCGGGCCACCTCGTCGGGGTCGTCGAGCAGGAAGAAGTGCCCGCCCGCCAGCCAGCGCACCTCGAACGGGCCGGCCGCGTGCTCGGCCCAGGCCTCGAGGTCCGCGCGGGGCACCTCGCGGTCCTGCGCGCCGCCGAGCGCGGTGATCGGGACCTCGAGCGCCTCGCCCGGCGTCGCGCGGTAGGTCTCGTACATCTCGAAGTCCGCGCGCAGGGCCGGCAGCACGAGCTCGGCGAGCTCGGCGTGCTGGCGGACCTCGGGCGGCATCCCGCCCAGGTCCTCGACGGCCGCGAGCAGCTCCTCGTCGGGCAGCCGGTGGAGCGGGCGCTCGGTCGCGACGCGCTGCGGCGCGCGGCAGGCGGACGCGAACAGGTGCAGCGGCATCCGCCGCCCGTCGGCGCGCAGGCGGCGGGCGAGCTCGAAGGCGACCAGCGCGCCCAGGCTGTGGCCGAGGAACGCGTACGGGGCCGCGTCGAGCTCGCCGGCGAGCGCGTCCGCCAGCGCGTCGACCAGCGTCCCCACGTCGCGCAGGGGCGGCTCGACCAGGCGGCGCTCGCGCCCCGGCAGGAGCACCGGGACGACCTCGACGCGCGCGCGCACGCGCCGGGCCAGGCCGTGGTAGGCCGCGGAGCCGCCGCCGGCGAAGGGGAAGGCGTAGAGCCGCAGGGCACCGTCCGCGTGCATCCGCGGCAGCCACGCGGACGTCGCGCTCACGCGTCTCCCATGTGCTTGCGCACGCTCAGCGGGCGCATGTCGGTCCACACCTTCTCGATGTGGTCCAGGCACTCCGTGCGCGTGCCGCGCTGACCTTCCTCGCGCCAGCCCGCGGGCAGCTCGCGCTCGGCGGGCCAGATGGAGTACTGCTCCTCGTGGTTGAGCACGACGCACCAGACGCGGCCGTCGTCCTCCTCGTCGTCGACCGTCATGCTCCCACCTCCACGGGCTCGGCGGCCCGGCGCTCCTCGGCCTCCTGGATCTCGCGCGCGTAGACCTTGTCGAAGTTGCGCGAGAGCGACAGGAACTGCTCCGCCACCAGGTTGCCCGGCTGCGGGTTGCCGAACACGACCTCCTCGCCCATGCGGCGCCGTTGCTCCTCGTTCTTGAACGTCAGCCGCAGGCCCCAGTACAGGAAGCGCAGCCGCTCGCGCCACCCGGCGAAGGGGATGTGCTTCCACATGAAGGCCGGGTTCTCGAACTTGAACGGGTCGACCTGGGCCATGTAGAAGAGGTGCACGAGCGTCCCGTTGACGCGGTAGTAGCGGTCGACGGTGCGGTCGTACTCGGCCAGCAGCTCCTTCTGGCGCGACGCGTCGTCGAGGATCTCGTTCAGCGCCTTCGACAGCATGAAGGCGCTGTTGAACGTGATCTGCAGGCCGGTCGAGAACACGGGGTCGATGAAGCCCGCGCTGTCGCCGACGAGCGCCCAGCCGTCCCCGACGTGGCGCCTGGACGAGTACGAGTAGTCGACCGCCGTGCGGAACTCGCCCACGCGCTCGAACCCGGGCTGCTGGACCCACTCGTTCAGGAACGACGTGCCCGCGATGAACTCGTCGAACAGCGCCTCCAGCGGCACGCCCTTGCGCTCCTGCATCGAGTCGCGCGACAGCACGACGCCGATCGAGCACAGGTTGCGCTCGATCGGCAGCCACCAGGCCCAGTCGCGCCCATTCTCGTGCACGCAGAGCTTGAAGTGGATCTCGTCGTCGCCGTTCTGGAAGTCGAAGTCGCCCCGGAAGTGCCCGAACACCGACACCTTGCGGCGCAGCAGGTGGTGGTTGTGGCAGTTCTCGGGCAGCTGCCGGTTCAGCAGGCACGCCTGGCCCGAGGCGTCCAGGATCCACCGCGCCGTGGCGCGGTGCGTCTCGCCCTCGGCGCCCCCGGTGCGGTCCTGCCACTCGACGCCCACGGCGCGGTCCCCCTCGAACACGACGCGCTTGACCGCCTGCTCCTCGCGCACGTCGGCGCCGTTGCGCCGCGCGTTGTTCATCAGGATGTCGTCGAGCTTCTCGCGCGGCATCTGGAAGGCCCACGGCAGGTGGCCGTCCTCGTCGCGCCCCGTGTCGGGGAAGTAGAGCTTCTTCGAGTGGTCGTGCAGCACGAACTCGAGCCCGCGCTTGCGGATGTAGTTGACCTGCTTGAGGTCCTCGTAGACGCCGAGGTCCTTGAACAGGTCGGTCCCGAAGGCGGTGATCGACTCGCCGATGTGGAACCGCGGGAACTTCGCGCGCTCGAGCACGAGCACGTCGCGGCCCTCGCGGGCGAGGAGCGTGGCACAGGTCGATCCGGCGGGGCCGCCGCCGATGATGATCACGTCGTGGTCGGTGTCCATGGGTCTTCCTTCACCGGGTCGGGTCCCGGCCAAGCGTAGCGGATCCGGCCCAGGACGCGAGCGCCTCGGCGACGCCCGCGGAGCCGAACCTGGACAGGAGGGAGAAGTGGTCCCCGGCGGCGACGACGACGCGCAGCTCGCCCCGCACCAGGGCGCGCCAGCCGTCGACGACCTCGTCCGCCGCCGGGGTCGTCTCGTCGCGCGCGAGCACGAGCAGGGCGTCGCCGTCCCACGTCCCGGGGCGGTGCCGCAGCGCCGCGAGCGCGTGCGCGGTGGCCACGTCGACGCGCCGCGCCGAGTCCGGCGCGCGGGGGTCGAGCCCCAGGCGCTCGAGGTGCGCGCAGGCCTGGGAGCGCAGCGCGTCCTCGTCGACCGTCGGGCGCTCGTCGCCGAGCGGCATGCGCGCGTCGAGCAGCGTCAGCGACGCGACGTCCGCGCCGTCCGCGCGCAGGCGCCGGGCCGTCTCCAGCGCGACGAGCCCGCCGAACGAGTACCCGGCGACGTGGTACGGCCCCGGACCCTCCTCGCGCAGGAGCGCCGCCCAGTCGCGCGCCATCGCGTCGACGTCGTCGTGGGGCGCCTCGCCCTGCTCCAGCCCGCGCGCGCGCAGCGCGACGAGGGCGTGCTCGGGCTCCAGGGCGCGCGCCAGGTGGGCCAGGGACGCGACCTCGCCGTCGAGCCCGTGGGCGACGTGGAGCGGCGTTCCGTGCGAGCCCAGCCGCACGAGCCGCGCGTGGACGACCGGCGCGCCGCGCAGGCGCTGCTCGAGGCGCTCGGCCAGCTCGCCGAGGCGGGTCGCCTCGAGCAGGTCCGCGAGCGGCACGTCCACGCCGAGCGCGTGCTCGAGCTGCCCGCGCACCTGCACCGCGAGGAGCGAGCTGCCGCCCAGCGCCAGGAAGTCGTCGTCCACCCCGACCGCGTCGACGCCCAGGCACTGCTGCCACACCCGCGCGATCGCGGCCCGCGCGGGGGTCGCCGTGGCGTCCGTGCGCCGGGGCGCCTCGCGCGCGGGCTCGGGGCGGACCTCGGGCGGCGCGTCCGGGCCGACCCAGCAGCGGCGCCGCTCGAACGGGTAGGTCGGCAGGGCGACGCGCGCGGGCCGCCGGGGGTGCAGGCGGCGCCACGCGACGCGCGCGCCGAGCTCCCACAGCCGCCCCAGCGACGCCAGCAGGACGGCGGCGTCGTCCTCGCCCGCCCGCTGCGCGAGGGACGGGAGCACGGTCAGCCCGAGAGGCCGGGCCAGCGGGGCGAAGGTCCGCCCCGGTCCCAGCTCCAGCGCGGCGGTCGCGGCGCGCGCGAGCACCGCGAGCCCGTCCGCGAGGCGCACCGTGCGGCGCAGGTGCTCGGTCCAGTAGTCGGGGTCGGTCGCCTGCTCGGCCGTGATCCACGTGCCCGTCACGTTGGACAGGAACGCGCGCTCGGGAGCGCGCAGCTCGACGCGCCCGAGGGCCTCGCGGAACGGGGCCAGCGCGCCGTCCATCGACGGCGAGTGGTAGGCGTGCGACGTCCGCAGCCGGCGGCAGGCCACGCCGTCGCGCTCGAGGCTCGCGGCCAGCCCCTCGATCGCGTCGTCGGCGCCCGCGGCCACGCACAGCTCCGGCCCGTTCACCGAGGCCAGCGCGAGGCGCCCGTCGAGCCGCTCGGCGAGCGCGGTCTCGGACAGCGCCACGGCCAGCATCGAGCCGCGCGGCATCGCCTGCATCAGCTCGCCGCGCCGCGCCACGAGCGCCAGCGCGTCCTCGAGGGACAGCACGCCGGCCAGGCAGGCGGCCACGTACTCGCCCAGCGAGTGCCCGAGCATCGCGGCGGGCTCGATTCCGCGGTCGATCCACAGCTGCGCGAGGGCGTGCTCGACCGCGAACAGCACCGGTTGCGCCACGCGCGTCTCGTCGAGGCCCGCGCCGCTCTCCAGCAGCGCCCGCAGGTCGAGGCCCGCGGCGGTCCGGAGGACGTCGGCGGCGCGGTCGAGGGCGTCGCGGAACACGGGCTCGGCCGCGTAGGCCCCGGCCGCCATGCCCGCGCGCTGGCTGCCCTGCCCGGGGAACAGAAACGCGACGCGCGCCGCCTCCCCGCCGCGGGGCGCCGCGGCGTCGCGCCCCGCGTCGGCGCGCAGCGCGGCGGCGAGCTCGACCGCGTCGCGCCCGACGGCCGCAGCGCGATGCTCGAAGGCCGTGCGCCCGATCTGCGTCGTCCAGGCCACGGCGCGCGCGTCCAGCTCGGGGTGGGACTCGAGGTGCGCGGCCAGCTCCTCCCGCGCGCGCCGCAGCGCCGCGGCGCTGCGCGCGGACACCACGACCAGCTGGGGGCCCGCCGCGCCCTCGGCGCGCGCGTCCACCGGCGGCGGGGACTCGACCACGGCGTGGGCGTTGGTGCCGCCGATACCGAAGGAGCTCACCCCGGCGCGCCGCGGGCCCTCCGCGACGGGCCAGCCGTCCAGCCGTGCCGCGACGCGGAAGGGCGTGCGCTCCAGCTCCAGCGCCGGGTTGGGGCGCTCGAAGTGCAGGCTCGGCGGGACGCGCCCCTCGCGCACGGCGAGCACCGCCTTGACGAACCCCGTCACGCCCGCGGCGGCGTCGAGGTGCCCCAGGTTGGTCTTGATCGAGCCCAGCGCGCACGAGCCCGGGCGGCCCGCGGACCCGCGGCGGCGGAAGGCCTGCGCCAGCGCCGCGACCTCGATCGGGTCGCCCAGGGGCGTCCCCGTCCCGTGCGCCTCGACGTAGCCGATCGTGTCGGGTTCGACGTCGGCGACGGCCAGGGCCTCCTCGATCGCGGCGGCCTGCCCCTCGACGCTCGGGGCCGTGAAGCCGACCTTGTCGCGGCCGTCGTTGTTGACCGCCGTTCCGAGCACCACGGCGTGGACGCGGTCGCCGTCGCGCAGCGCGTCCTCGAGCGGGCGCAGCAGCACGAGCGCGCCGCCGTTGCCGGCCACGGTGCCCGCGGCGCGCGCGTCGAAGGCGCGGCAGTGTCCGTCGGGCGAGGCCACGCCGCCGTCGACGTGCACGTAGCCGCCGCCCTGCGGCAGGCGGATGGACGCGCCGCCCGCGAGCGCCAGGTCGCACTCGCCGGCGAGCAGGCTCTGGCACGCGAGGTGCACGGCGACGAGCGACGTCGAGCATGCCGTCTGGACGGTCAGCGCGGGGCCGCGCAGGTTCAGCAGGTACGCGATGCGCGTGGCGAGGAAGTCGCGGCTGGTGGCGACCTCGAGCGCGAAGGCGCCGAGGGCCGCGGCGTTGGCGGGGTCGGAGGCGACGCGCAGGCCGTAGTCGTTGCGGCTCGCGCCGACGAACACGCCGACGCCGCCGCCGACCTCCGCCGGCGGCAGCGCGGCGTCCTCGAAGGCCTCCCAGGCCAGCTCGAGCAGCAGGCGCTGCTGCGGGTCGGTCACGGCCGCCTCGCGCGGCGACAGGCCGAAGAAGCCGGGGTCGAACAGCTCGACGTCCGCGAGGTCGGCGCCGCGGGGCACGAAGCGCGGGTCGTCGCGCTCGGCGGCGCTCACGCCGGCGCGCGCGAGCTCGTCGGCCTGGAACGTGCGGATCCCCTCGGCGCCGGCGCAGAGGTTGCGCCACAGGGCCTCGGGGTCCCGCGCGCCGGGGAAGCGTCCCGCGAGGCCGACGACGGCGATGCGCGGGGTGCTGTCGGGTGCCGCGCTCATCGCGAACGGCGCCTCCGCGCGCGGCGCCGCGCCTCCGCCCGCCGGGTGCCCGCGCCGGCGTCGTCCTCGGCCGCCGCGCCCTCCGCGGACGGGTGCGCGCCGTCGAGCCAGCGCGCCAGCTCGGCGACGGTCGCGTGGCGGAACAGCTCGATCACGGGCACGTCGCGCTGCACCGCGGCGCGCAGGCGCGTCTGCACCTCGAGCAGCGCGAGCGACGTGCCGCCCTGGTCGAAGAAGTTCGTCGCGCAGCACACGCGCTCGCGCCCGAGCACGGCGCACCACACTCCGGCCACGGCCTCCTCGGTGGGCGTCGCCGGCGCCACCTCGGTGCCCGTGGCGCGCTCGTCGGGCGCCGGCAGCGCGGCGCGGTCGAGCTTGCCGTTGGGCGTCAGCGGCAGGGCCTCGAGCGCGACCCAGTGCGCCGGCACGAGCGAGCGGGGGAGCGTGCGCAGCAGGCGCTCGGACAGCGCGCGCGGGTCCAGCTCGCGACCGGGGGACGGCACGACGTACGCGACGAGCCCGCGCGGCCCGCGGGCGCCGGCGAGGGGCTGCACGGCGACCTCGCGCACGGCGGGGTCGGCCGCGAGCAGCGCCTCGACCTCGCCGAGCTCGAGCCGCAGCCCGAAGAGCTTCACCTGCCGGTCCGCGCGCCCGAGGAAGCGCAGGCCGCCGTCGCCGTCCCACTTCACGACGTCGCCGGTGCGGTACAGCCGCGCACCGGGCTCGCGCGCGAACGGGTCGGGCACGAACGCGGCCGCGGTGCGCCGGGGGTGGCCGACGTAGCCGCGCGCGACGCCGGCGCCGCCGACGTAGAGCTCGCCGGGCACGCCGACGGGCACGGGCTCGAGGCGCTCGTCCAGCACGAACGCGCGCAGGCCCGGCAGCGGGCGGCCGATGGGGGGCGGCGGACCGCTCCAGTCCGGCGGCACCTCGCACGCGCTCGTCACGACGCTGACCTCGCTGGGCCCGTAGTGGTTGTGGAGCGCGTACGAGCGCGGCGCCGCGCCCGGGCCGTGCAGGCGGTCCCCGCCGACCAGCATCGCGCGGAGCGGCGCGTGCGCGGGCAGCGGGAGCGCCAGCAGCGCCTCGCCGAGCGGCGTCGGCTGGAACGTCAGCGTGATGCGCTGGTCGGCCATCCAGGTCGCGAGCCGCGGCGGGTCGAGTCGCACGGCCTCGGGCACGACCACGAGCGTCGCGCCGGCGACCAGGTACGGCCACGTCTCCCACACGGCCGCGTCGAAGGACGTGCCCGCGATCAGCGTCGCGCGGTCGCCCGGCGCGACGCCGTACGCGCGCACGTGCCAGTCGACCAGGTTCGAGAGGCCCGCGTGGGGCACCGGCACGCCCTTGGGGCGTCCCGTGGAGCCCGACGTGAACACGACGTAGGCCGCGTTCGAGGGCAGCGTGTCCACGTCGAGCGGCGCCGTCGGCTCGTCCCCGAGGTCGGCGGTGTCGAGGTCGAGCACGACGCCGTCGAAGTCGTCGGGGATCGAGGGCTCCACGGCCGCGCCGGCGCCGGCCACGAGCAGCACGCGCGCGCCCGAGTCGGCCAGCATGCCGCGGGTGCGCTCGACCGGCTGGTCGGGGTCGAGGGGCAGGTACGCGCCGCCGGACTTCAGGACGGCCAGCGCGGCCTGGACGAGCGCGGGGGAGCGCTCCGCGCAGAGGCCGACCACGACCTCGGGTCCGACGCCGAGCGCGCGCAGGCGGTGCGCCAGGCGGCTCGCGCCCTCGTCGAGCTCCCGGTAGGACAGCGCCCGGCCGTCGCCCTCGACCGCGGGCGCGTCGGGGGCCTCCCGCGCGCGCTGCTCGACCAGCCGGTGCACGGGCTCGACCGGCGCGCGCGCCGCGGGGCCGCGGCCGAGCGCCAGCACGCGCTCGCGCTCGCCGGCGCCCAGCCAGGCCAGGTCGGACAGCGGGCGCCCGGGCTCGTCCACCGCCGCGCGCAGCAGGGTGACGAGCTGCTCGACCAGGCCCTCGGCCGTTGCGCGCTCGAACAGGTCGGCGTCGTACTCGAGCGCGCCGGTGAAGGCGCCCCCTTCCTCGCGCAGCGCGAGGGTGAGGTCGAACTTCGCCGTCTCGGTGGGCACGTCCACGGCCTCGACCTGCGCGCCCGCGAGCCGCGGCGCCTCCAGGTCGTCCTCCTGCAGCACGAACACGACCTGGAACAGCGGCGAGCGCCCGGTGTCGCGCGCGGGACGCGTGGCCTCGACGACGCGCTCGAACGGGACGTCGCGGTGGTCGAAGGCGTCGAGCACCGTCGCGCGCGCGCGGCGCACGAGCTCGCCGAAGTCCGGGTCGCCGGAGAGGTCGCAGCGCAGCGCCAGCGTGTCCACGAAGAGCCCGCAGAGCGGCTCGAGCTCCGGCCGGTCGCGCCCCGCGACGGGCGTGCCGACGACCACGTCGCGCTGGCCGCTGCGGCGCGCCAGCAGCGCCGCGAACCCGGCCAGGAGCACCATGTACGGCGTCGCCCCCCGGGCGCGCGCGAGCGCCGTGAGCCGGCGGCCCAGCTCGGGGGGGATCGCGCAAGGGACGCTCGCGCCGCGGAAGCCCTGGACCGCCGGGCGCGGCCGGTCGGGGTGCAGCTCGAGCGCCGCCGGAGCGCCGGCCTCCCGGCACTCGCGCCACAGGTCGAGGCGCCCGGCCATGTCGAGGT
>JAUIDW010000451.1 GCA_030428395.1 bacterium
GCAGGTCGGCGCCGATCCCGCCGCGGTGGACACGCGCGCGGACGTGTACGCCCTGGGCGTGCTGGCCTACGAGCTGCTCTCGGGGCAGCGGCCGCTCGACGTGCGCGAGAAGAGCCTGCCCGAGGCGGCGCGCGCGATCGCGGAGGACGAGCCGACCACCCTGGGCGCGCTGGACCGCCGTTTGCGCGGCGACGTGGAGACCATCGTCGGCAAGGCGCTCGAGAAGGACCCGGAGCGCCGCTACGCCTCGGCGGACGAGCTGGCGAGCGACCTGCGGCGGCACCTGGCCGACGAGCCGATCCTGGCGCGGCCGCCGAGCCGCGGCTACCAGCTGGCCAAGTTCGCGCGGCGCCACCGCGGGCTGGTCGCCGGCGTCGTGACGGCCTTCCTCGTCCTGCTGGCCGGGGCCGTCGCGTCGACGGCGCTGTACCTGCAGAAGTCGCGGCTGCTGGAGGAGAAGAGCGACGAGGTCCGCACGGCCAACGAGGTGATCGCCTTCCTGGAGGACGTCTTCGCGCAGGCGGACCCGTACCGGGCGGACGAGCTGTCCGTGCGCGACGTGGCGCTCGCGGCCGCCGGGCGCGTGCAGGACGAGCTCGTCGACCGCCCGGCGGTGCGCGAGCGCCTGCTGGGCGTGATCGGGACGACCCTGGCGCACCTGCAGCTGGACGCCGAGGCCCGCCCGCTGCTCGAGGAGGCCGCCGAGCGGCTCGCCCGGCGCCACGGACGCGCGGACGCGCGCTACCTCGACGTGGCCGAGGACCTGGCCCCGCTGCTGGCCTTCGAGGGGCGCTTCGACGAGGGGGTCGCCCTCCAGCGGCACGTGCTGGCGACGCGCCGCGAGACGCTCGGCGACGGACCCGGCGTCGCGCGCGCGCTGAACGTGCTGGCGACGATCCTGGCGAATCGCGACCACGACGAGGCGGACGCGCTCCTCGAGGAGGCCCTCGCCCTGTACGCCGAGCACCTCGGGCCCGACGACACGCTGACCTGGACCGTGCGCCACAACGTCGCGGCCCGCCGCTACGCCCAGGGCCGCTACGCCGAGGCCGAGGCCCTGTTCCGTGCCGTGCTCGCCGCCGCTCCGGAGGAGCTGGAGGCGCGCCAGGTGTTCAGCCGGCTGATGCTGGGCAACTGCCTGCGCGCGCTGGCCCGCAACCAGGAGGCCGAGGAGATGCTGCGCGAGGCGGAGCGCCGCGCCCTCGCGGCCTTCGGGGAGGCCGGGGCGGTCACCTGTTCCGTGCGCCAGGCGCTGTCCGGCCTGCTGGCGGACACCGGGCGAGCCGACGAGGCGGCGGCCATGCTCGAGCGCCAGCTCGAGCAGGTCGAGCGCCGCTACGGCCGGGACTCCGCGCAGTACGCCAGCGGGCTGGGTGACCTGGCCTTCGCCGTGCACGACACCGCGCGGCGCGAGGACGCCGAGGCGCTGTACCTCGAGGCCGCCGAGCGGCTGGCCGCGCTCGCGGGGGAGGACTGCATGGAGCGCCTCCAGGCGCTGCACAACCTGGGGATCCTCTACATGGACCTGGGCCGGCTGGAGCGCGCGGAGGAGGTCCAGCGCGACGTCCTGGCGCGCCGCCGCCGCACGCTGGGGCCCGACCACCCCGTCACGCTGACGTCGGTGCGGGGCCTGGGGCAGCTCCTGGTGCGCACGCAGCGCTACGAGGAGGCGCTCGAGCTGCGGCGCCACGCCTACCGCTGCGCGGTGCGCGACCAGGGCCCCACGGTGCCGCTGACGCAGACGGCGCGGCTCGAGGTCGTCTACGCGCTGATCCACACCGGCGGCCACGACGAGGCGGAGGAACTGCTCGACGAGGCCGAGGCCCAGCTCGCCGATCAGGCCGAGCCGGACTTCCACGCAGTGCAGATCGCGAAGCACCGCGAGCAGCTCGCCGCCGCGCGGGCGACGGTCGAGGGCGCGCCGTAGGCCGACCTCAGTCCGCGCGCAGCGCCAGGACGGAGCGCACGATCTCGACGGCGCCGCCGGCCACGCCGACGAGCGACACGGCGACCGCGACCGCCTCCTTGTGCCGGACGTACCAGGGCGAGGCCTTCGCGTGCAGGCGCTCGACCAGGTCGACGGTGTTCATCAGCGCCGCCTGGCGGTCCGACGAGTCCCGGGCGGCGCCGTACTCGTCGATCATCGCCGCGATCGTCACGCCCAGGATCTGGCCCTCGCGCCCGCGGCAGCGCTCGACCAGGTGGTCGACCTCGATCGCCAGCGTGCGCGACAGCGACGAGCTCGCGCGCGCGCCGCCCAGGACGCGGCTCGCGCGGCGTCCCAGCTCGTCCTCGCGGCCCCCGAGCCAGCGGTGCACGCCCAGGCCCACCGCGACGCCCACGAGCACGAGCGCGACGCCGGCGCCCAGCCGCTGCCAGGGTGCGGGCGCGAGCGCCGCGAACACGACGCCGACGACAGCCAGGGCCGCGACGAGGAGCGCCGGGATGGGCGGACCTTTCCCGGACTCTGCAGCCGCCGTGGACGAGTCGGGGGCCGGAGCTGCACTGTCCGCAGGGTGGGTCCGTCGTGGCCGGAAGTGCATGTCGCCCGCCCCCGCGCGAGCCCCTCCCGGCTCAGCGAGGTCGCGCACGGGGAGAGCCTCGCGCAGCGCCGCGACGAGCGGCGCGGTCCGCGGTCGATCGGCCGGGTCCTTGGCCAGGCAGCGTCGCAGGAGGTCGGCCAGGCCCGCAGGCAGCGGCGGCTCCGGCGGCAGCTCGACCTCGCGCTCGAGCGTGGCCGACACGACCGCGAGGGTCGAGCCGTGGCCCTCGAACGGCGCGCGCCCGTAGAGCAGGGCGAAGAGCAGCGCGCCGAGCCCGTACACGTCGGTCGCCGCCGTCTGCGGCTGCCCGCGCAGCTGCTCGGGCGCCATGTACAGCGGCGTGCCGAACACCTGGCCGGCGACCGTCTGCATCTCGTCGGCCGCCGGCTGGACCAGCTCGCCGGCGACGCCGAAGTCGACGAGCTTGGCGCGCGCGAAGTCCGGCGCGCCGTCGCCGCCGTGGGGGACCAGCACGTTCTTCGGCGTGAGGTCGCGATGCACGAGGCCGAGCCCGTGGGCGGCCTCGAGGGCGCCGGCGACCGAGGCGGCCACGGCCAGGGCGTCGCGCGGGGGGAGCGGACCGTCCCGCAGCAGCTCGCCGAGGTCGGGGCCGTCGACGTACTCGCTGACGACGAGCGTCGTGCCGTCCTCGAGCCGCTCGACCGCGAACAGCCGGGCCGCGCCCGGGTCGAGCAGGTCGCGCTGGCGCTGGTGGGCGGGCCGCTGCGCGTCGAAGTGCGCCGCGAAGCGCGCGGGCACCACCTTGACGGCGAGCGGGCGGCCGGTGGCGGGCTCGCGGGCGAGG
>JAUIDW010000068.1 GCA_030428395.1 bacterium
GCATTGCCCGGGTCCACGAAGCGCGGTTCCGCGACGAAGGAGCGGGGGGCGCCAGCTGGTTCTCGATGGACTACATCGAGGGACCGACCCTCAAGGACTTCGTCCGCGAGCACTCACCCGGTGAGCGTGCCCTGGTCGAGCTCATCGTCCGGGTCGCCGAGGTGGTCTCCTACGCCCACGCCGTGGGAGTCCTACACCGGGATCTCAAGCCCGAGAACATCCTCGTGGACGAGAGCGGTGAACCTCACCTGCTCGACTTCGGCGTCGCGCGGCTGCTGGGGGACGATCGCCTCTCGAGCGTCCAGACCATGACCGGCGCTGTGCTCGGAACCGTCGCCTACATGAGCCCCGAGCAAGCGAGAGGTTCGATCGCGGACGTGCGCTCGGACGTCTTCTCCCTCGGGACGATCCTGTACGAGCTCCTCTCGGGACACCTTCCGTTCACGGGTCGAGGCACGAGCCTGACGGCGCTCCTCAGGAGCCTGGCGGAGGACGAGCCGTGCCCCCTCCGGGAGCGGCTTCCAGGCGTTTCGAAGGACCTCGAAGCCGTCGTGCACACCTCGCTCTCCCCCGAGCCGGGTTACCGCTACCAGACGGTCGCGGAGTTCCGGGAGGATCTCGACCGCTGGCTGGAAGGCCGTCCGGTGAGCGCCCGACCGCCTGGGATCCACAGGCAAGCCGCGAGTTTCGTCCGGAGGCACCGGAAGCTCTCGGCCATCGGCGCCATCGTGTTCGTCACCTTGACCGCCGGACTCCTGCTGGCACTGCAGGGGCTACGCGACTCCCGGCGCGCGAGCGAGAGCAGTCGCCGGGCCCTGGCGGACATGGTGGGATTCTCCCGCGGTTACTCGATCGAGGAGCTCGTGGAGCGGAGCGACGCCCTGTGGCCACCGGGCCCCGGGACCCTTGCCGATCTCCGGGCCGTCCTCCGGGAGGCCAGGTCCATCGTGGCGAGTGTCCCGGCGGCGCGAGAGCACCTTCGCACGCTCCGGGAGCTGCAGGCGGCCGGGGAGCTGGACGCGCGCTACGGCGAGGCGCTCGACGGCCGGTGGGTCGCGGAGATGCAGGAGGATCTCGTCGCCCGGATGGAGGGGCTCGAGAGCAGCCTCATCGCGGACCTCGAGTGGCGCGTGGAGTTCGGGGAGGCCGTCACGGAAGCGCTCGCGAGCAGTCTCGACTCGTGGCACGAGGTGGCGGCGCGAGTCCAGGCGTCCCCGGTCTATCGCGGCCTCTCGCTCGCTCCGCAGGCGGGTCTCCTCCCGCTGGGACCCGACCCGGAGTCGGGCCGCGAGGAGTTCGCCGTCCTGCTGCCAAGCTGTACCGTACCAGGGCGGTCCGGGCAATCCGGCGCGCTGATGCTCGAGGACGACACGACTCTCGTCATGGTCCTCGTGGAGGGAGGAGACGTCACCATCGGTTCGCAGAGCGAGGACCCGGACACGCCGTTCTACGAGGAAGAACGCCTCGACCACTTCTGGCCCGTGACCCAGCGCACGCTCTCCCCGTTCTTCGTCTCGAAGTACGAGGTCACGCAGCACCAGTGGCGGGCGCTCATGGGCGAGAACCCGAGCTACTGGTCAGCCGGGAAGAAGCACGAAGCGGAGCTCATGACTCTCCGCCACCCCGTCGAGTCCATCACCTGGAACGAGGCCATGGAGTTCTCGCGGAGGCTCGGGATGACGCTTCCGACCGAGGTCCAGTTCGAGTACGTCGCACGAGGTGGCGCCACCACGCCCACCTGGTGGGGCTCGGACGACCCCCTGGACGCCACCCGCGCGAATTTCCTCAAGCGCAAGAGCGAGGTCAGCCGGTATCGCCTTCACGCTCCGATGGGTTCCTACCCGCCCAACCCGTTCGGCCTTCACGAGGTTCTCGGGAACGTCTCGGAGCTGTGTCTCGACGACTACAAGGTCGAACCCTGGTCCGAGCCGTTCCGAAAGGCAGACGGCCTGGTGCTCGCCGATGGAGGCGGCGAACGAACCGTCCGGGGTGGAAGCTATGACGAGAATCGGTACGTGACGCTCTCGTCCAGAAGAGACATCAAGGAGGAGACCCGTTCGAGGACGGTCGGGCTCCGGCCGGTGCGGCACCTGGACAGGAGTGATCCCGGGGAGAACGAATGACCGACCACGGTGAGACCCAGGCTCCCGGCCAGGGGCGAGGATCAGCCCGACCCGTCGACCCGGTCGCAGCCCGGCTCTACGACCAGCTCCGGACGCTGGCGAGGCGCCTCCTGCTGCGCGAAGGGCGGTCGCGTGCCGTCGACGCCACGGACCTCGTTCACGAGTGCTACCTCCGGCTCGCCCGGCTCGACGACTTCAAGATGCTCGGGAGGCCGCAGTTCATGGCGCTCGCCGCGTCCCTCCTCCGGAGCATCCTCGTGGACCTCGCCCGTCGTCAGATGGCTCAGAAGCGAGGGAACGCCTGGCAGCGAACGACGCTCGTGAGCGCCTCGGAAGACCTCTGCGATGGCGAGCCGGGTGAGGTCGACCTCCTCGACCTCGACGCCGCCCTCGTGCACCTCGAGGCCATCGACCCCAGGCAGCATCGCATCGTGGAGCTCCGCTTCTTCGGCGGACTCACCGGCGAGGAGGTCGCGCGGGAGCTGGGCGTATCCAGGCGGACCGTGACCAAGGAGTGGACCCTGGCCCGCGCCTGGCTCCAGCGCGAACTCGAGCGCTGAGCAGAGATCAGAGCCGCCCCCGCGTGGGCCATCCGGGGTCGCCTCCGGAATTCGCAGAAACCGGCTCCCACTCGACGGCCGCTTCTCGGTCGACCCCTTCGACGTCCCCGGCCGCTGCGATCGCAGGTGGCCTCCCACCTCCTGCTTCCGAGTCAACCGGATCCCCAGGGGTGTTCACGGGACGCTCGATCACGATCGTCCCCACACCGTACGGAGAAGCGCCACCATGCCCTTTCTGCCTCCCCTCGGGATCTCGCTTGTGCTCAGCATGGCTGCAATCGCGGCCGCGCAGTCGAATTCGAGATCCGAGAGCTCCCAGGCTCCTGTTCTGGAATCCGCTCGGTCGGAATCAGTCCTGATCAGCTCGGGTGCTTCACCCATACTAGGGCGGGCGCCTGCAATCGGCATCCTCAACAGTCCGGTTAGGAGCGCCCCTGGTTCCAGGCAGGCCGGAGGAGGGGCATGGCTCGGCGCCGCAAACGGAGCCCTGGACTGCTACACCACCGACGACGGAGTCTGCGATAGCGCCCAGGGTTGGAAGAACGGTGCCAACCTCCTCTGGATGAAGGGGTTCGAGGCGATTGGCGGTAGCGACACGATCGTCGAGATCTCCACCCTTTTCGGGTTTCCTGGGGGGAACCTGGCTCCCAATCGCCCGACCCGTTTGGCGATCTGGGACGATCCCACCAATGACTACGACCCCGCTGACGCCGTCCTGCTGTGGGAGACGACGACGACCTCAGCGAACGAGAACACATTCCTCTTCACTTCGTATACCGTTCCGGGCATTGCCGTGAACGGCGTATTCTTCGTTGGTGTCGCCGTGGCTCAACCAGCTCAGGACTTCGCAGCGCCAGTCGACCGAGATTCCGAGAACTTCGGTCGCTGCTGGCATGTAGCGAACTTCAGCGGCCCCCTCAACTTCAACAATATCCCCAGCAACGCCCAGGTCTTCATCCCCGGAGGGAACTGGATGTTGCGCGCAGAGGGCCTCAATAGTTGCGGTGGCCCGGCCCCGGCCTGCTACGGCGTCGACGACACTACGTGTGAGAATGGGGCTGCACTAATCAATGGTGGAGAATCCGCGTGGCTGATGGGGTTCGAGGCGGCTGCTGGCGGCGACACGGTCACCGAGATATCCACCAAGTACGGATTCCCCGGTGGCAACCTGGGCACTGGACTGCCCGGCCGCCTGGCCATCTGGGACGACCCGACCAACGACTACGATCCTGCGGACGCGGTTCTCTTGTGGGAGACCAATACAGTCTCTGCCAACGAGAATACCGATATCTTCAACTCTACGGTTGTCCCCAATGTAGGGGTGAGCGGGGTCTTCTTTGTTGGCGCCTCGCTGGTCGGTGCCCCTGGGGAGATTCCAGCTCCGCTGGATACCAGCCCCCCGTACTTCCCAGGCCGCGCCTGGTTCGTGGGCAATGAGGCTGGCGCTCTCGACATGACGAACCTCGTGGCTAATAGTACGGGGCCGATTGGTTTCAGCGCGAGGGGCGATTTCGCGATCCGTGCGAACACCTGCAGCGGCGTGGCAAATGACTGCTACATCCGTGACGACTCCAGCTCCGAGACTGCCTTCGGCCTGACCAATGGCGGTGAGTCGGCGTGGATCATGGGATTCGAGGCGGTGGGTGGAAGCGATACCATCACGGAAATCTCCACGGCGTACGGCACACCGGGCGGCCCTCCGATGACCCCTGGCCTTCCCGGACGCCTCGCTATCTGGGACGATCCAACCAACGACTTCGACCCGTCGGACGCAGTGCTGCTCTGGGACACGGCTGTCATCGGGGCGTACGAGAACACCAATTTCCTGAACCCCACAGCCGTACCGAACATCGAGGTGAACGGGGTGTTCTTCATCGGCGCCTCGCTGGATGACATCCCGGGCGAGTTCCCGATTCCCGTGGACGAGACCTTGCCCCGACTTTCGGGCAGGTCCTTCCTTGTCTGGAGCAACCTTGGCCCAGGCACTCTCGACATCAACAACCTCGCGAACAACAACGGTCTCTTTGGATTCGGCGCGGTCGGCGACTTCCTGCTGCGCGCAACAGGTGTCGCCTGCGACTGCAACGGCAACGGCGTCCTCGATGCGGACGACATCGCCAGCGGGACGAGCGTGGACTGCAACTCCGACGGAGTGCCCGACGAGTGCCAGGAGGACTGCAACGGCAACGGCGTGCTGGACTCCTGCGACCTGGCGGCGGGCACGAGCCAGGACTGCAACTCGAACGGGATCCCCGACGAGTGCGACACGGACTGCAACGGCAACGGCATCCCGGACGACTGCGAGACGTTCACCGACTGCAACGCGAACGGCATCCCGGATGAGTGCGAGCTGGCCGGCAACGACTGCAACGGCAACGGCGTGCCGGACGAGTGCGACACCGACTGCAACGCCAACGGCATCCCGGACGACTGCGAGACGTTCACGGACTGCAACTCGAACGGCATTCCCGACGAGTGCGAGCTGACCGGGAACGACTGCAACGCGGACGGGATTCCCGACGACTGCCAGCTGGCCGGCAACGACCAGAACGGCAACGGGATCCTCGACGACTGCGAGGTCGGCACCGACGGCACCAGCAGCGGCGGCCCGCCCAGGTTCCACGCCGTGCTCTACCCTGGTTCCAGCGGCTTCCAGGGCCTGCGGTCCGCCGGGGGCTCCCCGGGAGGGAGCGTGGTCTTCGTCGGCAGTCGCGTGCCTGTCGGCGCGGGCGCCTCGAACCTGGCGGGCAGCTTCGTCCTCGGTTCGGCGGTCGCCGACCGGAGCGGGGGCGCGAGCCTGACGGTTCCGCGAGACCTCCTGGGCGGCGAATGGCCGCTGTTCGTGCGGGCGTTCGACGTCGAGACCATGACGTGTCTCTCGATCGAGCCCCAGGGATCCACGCGGCCGAACGCCGGGAACGCTCCTGCGCTCGAGGAAGCCGGCTCCGGGGACTCCTCCCTTCGGTAGGGCCTGCGACCGACGACCGCTGAGACGTTGCGGGTCGCGAGTGCCGGAGCGAGGCGAGCCCCGCTCCGGCACCGCGGAGCGCGGCGGGTAACCAACACCACTCGGGCGCCACGCGACCTTGGCGCGGTTCCCCGAGGACGGCGACTCCCCCGCTCTCTCCCGCTACGCCTCCGACGTGCGGCCGCGGGCGGTCATGCCGACGATCTTGAGGAGGACCGGGATGCTCGTGGTGACGGCGGCGAGCATGCCGAGCATCTCGTCGAAGGACTGGCGCTGGGTGTAGAAGAAGAAGGCGACCAGGGCGGCGAGGACCAGGAGGAGGGGGCCGCGCAGGCGGGTCCACTCGCTGGCGCCGTCCTCGACCTCCCACTCGGCGACCGTCCGCGGGCGGACGGCGCGCAGGGCGAAGCGGCGCAGGCTCTCGTTGACGAGGCGCAGGTGCGGGCCCTCGACGATCAGGCCGCGGCGCATCAGGCGGCGCACGGTGCTGCCCATCTGCCAGTTGGCGAAGCCCTCGCGGGCCAGGTGGTACAGCACGATCTTCTCGTCGGTGCTGCACGTCGCCCACTCGCGGCGGTAGCGCGGCTCGGCGCGCTCGAGCACCTCCTCGACGACCTGGGCGGCCTCGCCCTGCTCCCAGCTCTGGGCGGCGAGCTGCAGCCCGAGCTCCTGGAGCTGCGGGTCGAACCAGCACTCCTCGACGATGGCCGCGAGGATCCCGGCCTCGAGCTGCGGCTCGGCCTCGCGCAGGCGCCTGGCGTAGTCGCGCCGCCGCTGGTCGGCGCTCTCCGCGCTCTCCGCGCCCGACCACTTGGCGAAGCCCTCGAGCGCCCGGGTCCACTGCAGCCGCACGACGTTCGTCTCGGCGGCGCTGCCCTCGCGCTGCAGGAAGTACGTCGGGTCGACCATCGAGATCAGCACCACGCCCAGGTCGCGCCGGGCGTCGAGGCGCTGGATCAGCTCGAGCTTGCGCGCGGCCAGGGCGGGGTCGTCGAGGCCGTCCTGCAGCGAGCGCAGCACGATCGTGCGCCGGCCGGACTCGACCGCGCGGGCGAACAGGGCGTCGACGCTCTCGTGGCGCAGCTCGCCGGTGTCGAGCTCCAGCCGGTCGGGGAGCTGCCCGATCTCGGCCAGCATGCGCGGGTCGGGGTACACGAGCAGGCGCCGCACGGTGCCGCTCTCGTCCGACGCCGAGCGCCCGCGCACGAACACCGGCCGGGCCGTGTCCATCAGGAACACGCGCGCGATGGCGTTGCGGAACACGCCGGCGTACAGGAACGCCAGGACGCCGGCCGCGAGCAGCCAGTAGGGCGCGCCCTCCGGCTCGCCGAGCAGCGGCGCGATGCGCGACCCGAGCTGCAGGTCGACGGGCGGCCGCGTGAGGTCTGGGTTGCGGCCGAGCGGCGTGCCCGCGCGGTAGTGCTGCTGGCGGAACCACAGCCGGCGGCCGCCCTCGGCGTCGGGCGCCTCGCTCCACGACCAGCCGGCCTCGGGCACCGCGTCCGCGACGAGCCCGCGGCTCTCGCGGGTCAGGCGGTTGTAGTGCAGGCCGAACACCTCCCCCAGCATGGCCATGAGCGGCTGCGCCGAGCGGCGCTCCGGGCGAACCGGCGGCGGCTCCCCGACGCGCTCGCGCGCCACGAGCCAGCGGCCCGCCGCGTCGCCCGCCGGTCCCCGCCCGGTCACGACGTCGGGCGCCGCGCCGAGCGCGTCGGCGTCCGCGGGGCTCCCGGACGCCTCGACGTCCCAGGACGCGGGGACGAGCCGGAGCTCGCGCTCGAGCAGCTCGAGGGTGCCCGGGCTGACCGCCGCGGTCGCGTAGCCGTCCAGGAGCGAGCGGTGGCGCTCCGCCAGGGCGGCGGCGAGCTCGGTCTGGTCCCGCTTGGCGAACAGCACGACGGCCTCGTCGTGCACCGCGCGGTAGAACCCGAAGGCCGGGACGACGGCCAGCGTCGCGAGCACGCCGGCCCACGCGGCCCAGTACGCGCGCCGCCAGTGGGCGCGCGGGACCGGCGGCACGACCCGGGGGACCGTCGCGAGCCACGCCAGCAGCGCGCTGGTCACGAGGGTCGAGCCGGCGACCACCGGCTCGAGGGCGTCGCCCTGCATCAGGGTCCAGCCGGCCAGCAGCAGGATGAGCACGCCGAACAGCACCCGGGGCCGGCGCGACAGGAACGCGAACAGCAGCAGGAGGCCGTGGGCGCACGCGTGGTACGGCGCGGGGAGCACGAACCCGGCGGCGCCCAGGGCCGCGAGGAGCGCGAGGCGCCCCGGACGGCGCGGCAGGTTCCCCGGGCTCTCGCCCGCGCGCGCCACGACGAAGCCGAAGGCGAGCGCCAGGCCGCCGACGCAGGCCCCGGCGACGGCGCCCCACAGGGCGCCCTGGTACAGGCTGACGACGCCCCAGTGCGCGATCAGCACGGCCGCGGCGAGCGCGATCGTCCGGTAGCCCCGGCTGTGGCTCTCGGCCGGCCAGAACAGCGCGATCACGCCGCGGCCCGACGAGGAGGGCGCCGCGCCGGACCAGGCCGCGAGCAGCGCCAGGACGAGCAGGTACGAGCTCAGCAGCAAGAGCGTGAACGTCAGCACCTCGAAGTGCAGCGAGCGGAGCATCTCGCGCTCCACGAACACGACGAGGCTCCACGGCACGCCGCTCATCGGCAGCACGCGGAACAGGTGCGAGTCGGCCCGGTACGTCGAGCGCAGCACGTCGCTGCTGCGGGTGGCGACGCGCGCCGCCAGCGTCTCGCCGTCGCGGACCTCCTCGAACAGCTGCTCGCGCAGGTTGCGCTCGGGGCTCGAGTGGAACAGCACGGTCCCGTCGGTGTCGACGACCGCGAAGCCCATCCCCGGGGGCAGCACCGGCTCGATCACGCTCCCCAGCCGCGCCTGGATGGCGGCCACGACGGGCAGCGTGGCCTCGGAGGACGCCGCCTCGCCGACCGCCGCGGCGGCCTCGGACGCGACCGCCGGGTCGTCCACCGACGCGCCCGCCTCGGCCGTGCGCGCCGCGCCCGGATCGGCCGTGGCCGCCCGCGCGGCCGCCTCCGCACGGCGCTCCGCCAGGGCGCGAACGGACGCCGAGTAGTCGGCCCCGCGGCCCGGCGCCACGCGCTTCGAGAGCACGCCGAACACCCCGCCGGTGGTCTTCGAGCGGATCGACTGCACGTAGCGCCCGCCCTCGCCGCCCACCTGGCCGTGGGCGTCCCAGAGCTCGCCGCGCAGCGCGCGCTGGAAGTACTCGCGCGAGGCCACGGGCACGGGGGGCGTGTTGCCGGCGCGGATCGTGCGCTTGTCGAGCTGGCCGCCGTCGGACCCCATCCAGAAGGCCATCTCGAAGCGCGGGTGGTGGAACCCCGGGTCGATCCCCGCGGCGGGCTCGGTGCCGTCCGCGTCGATGGCCGAAGGGTCTTCCGGCCCGGTGAACTCGAGCTCCCAGAGCAGGTCGGTCCGCGGCCCCGTGGGGTCGAACCAGGCGGTCAGCGCGTCGAGCTGCTGCTCGAGCTGGTCGATCTCGTCCCTCGCGCTGGCGCGCAGCTCGTCGCCGACGGCGACCAGGCGCTCGACGCGCTCGGCCTCCAGGCGCCGGTACACCGCGAAGTCGACCACCGCCAGGGTCGCGAGGCAGCCCAGCACGACGCTCGAGGCCCCCAGCACCGCGACGTCCAGCGCCTTCAGCGGAGCGCGGCGCCCCAGGAAGCGCAGCTTCAGGAAGGGCAGCGACAGCACCGCGAACATCAGCACGCCGAGGCACGTCAGGACGACGGTGGGCGAGATCTTCAGCGCCTGCGCGCGGAACACGGACACGGGCATGAGCCCGCAGAGCACCCAGTCGCCGGACGCCCCCTCGGCCTGCTCGGCGTCGCTCGCCGCGGCGAGGTCCACCTCGAGCGGCTGCAGGTAGGACTTGTGGTCGACGCCGGCGACCACCACGACGCGCAGCGCCGTGCCGGGCTCGGCCCCGGGCTCCGCCGGCGGCGCCTCCTTGCCCTTCACCGGCTTGGGACCGGGCAGGCGCGTCAGCCGCGCGCGCGCGCCGCCGATCTGCAGCAGCACCTCGCCGTCGACCCGGGACAGCACCACGGCCTCGAACCCCGGCGGCAGCACGTCCTGGAGCAGCGGGCGCAGGGGCGCCTCGCTGCGCGCGCGGAAGAAGCCCTCGTCCTTCACCTGGAAGCGGGTCACCAGCACGAGGCGCGGCTCGGTCCCCGCCGCGTCCAGGGTCGCCCGGGTGCCGACCTCGGCGGGCTCGAACTCGGGGTAGAGCTTGTTCGGTTTGCCCTCGTCGTCGGGCTGCAGCTCGGCCTCGCGCAGCAGGTCGGCCTCGCGCTTCAGGTCGACGAAGCTCGCGCCGTTCACCTTGTCCACCTGCGAGCGCAGCGCCCGCTCGAGCGCGTCCTCGTACGGCTCGCCCGCCGCGGGCCGCGCGTCGCGCTCGGCGCCGGCGGGCGCGTGCCCGACGTTGCTCTGCAGGTTCGCGACGGCGGTCTCGAGGTTCCTCGCCGCGCGGCCCAGGACGCGCAGGTGGTAGTCGTCCAGCAGCTCGCGCCGCGAGTTCGTGTAGAGCAGGTAGTAGAACCCGAACAGGACGACGATCAGGAAGAGGATGGTCGCGCCGTAGCGCAGCCAGCGGACGCCTTCCTTCTTCTGCTTGCTCTTCGCGCGGACCGCCGGCCCGCCCTCCTGCTTCGCCGCCATGGTCTCCTCCTCCTCGGCCCGCGATTCCCCGAATGCGGTTTCGAGCGTGCCACAGCCGCCCCGCGCACGGCAAGCGAGGCCTCCCCCGCGGCCCCGGCGCGGCCCCCGCGTCGCGGATCGACGGTTCGCGGCCGTCGAGCTACGCTGGGTCCGTGAAGCTCCTCGTGCTCGGTGGCTGCGCGGCCCTGCTGGTCTGCGCGACGGCGCTCCCGCGGTGGCGGCTGGACGTGCCGGCGCTCGACATCCAGGGGTTCAGCTTCCAGTACGACGGCGAGCTCACCGACGACGATCTCATGAACCCGGGGTGCTGGGAGGAGCTCGAGGCGTCCGCGATCGATCCGACGGAGATCGAGGCGTGGGTCGAGGGCCCGCTGCTGTGGCCGCTGGCGACGCACACGCTCGTCGCGGAGTCCTCGCGGTCCCCCGCCGACGAGGTGCTCTGGATGGGCCTCTACGTCGACGGTGAATTGCTCGCGGACGCGACCTGGGAGGACGGCGGGATCGTCGAGCGCGACGGGAGCGCCTGGGCGAGGCTCGAGGCTCCGGTCCACGCGCTGTCCGGCCGCCGCCTCCGGCTGGAGTGCCTCTTCGTCGACGGCCTCAGCCACACCGAGGTGCGCGGCCCGCCCCTGGCGGTCGCGGCGTGGAGGTCTGTGGGCTGGCTGCGGCGGCCCGGCGGCCGCTGAGCGCCGCGCGCTGCTCCCTCGCGCGATCCGGGCGGCCACGGATGACCCGAGCCAGGCTATCCTGGGTCCGTGAAGCTCCTCGTGCTCGGTGGCTGCGCGGTCCTGCTGGTCGTCGCGACGGCGCTCCCGCGATGGCGGCTGGAGTTGCCGCTGCTCGACATCCAGACGCTCGTCTACGAGTACGACGGGGAGCTCTCCGACGAGGACCTCGGCAAGCCAGGGTGCCGGGAGGAGCTCGAGGCGGCCGCCCTCGAACGCTCGGACCTCCTGGCGTGGGTCGAGGGCCCGCTGCTGTGGCCCCTGGCGACGCACACCTTCGTCGCGGAGTACACACGGGCTCCCGGCGACGACGTGCACTGGGTCGGGCTCACCGTGGACGGCGTGGTCGTCGCGGACGCGACCCGGGAGAACGGGGGGATCGTCGAGCGCGACGGCGGCGTCCACGTGCGCCTCGAGGCTCCGGTCGACGCGCTTTCCGGCCGCCACCTCGAGGTGGAGCGACTCTACGACTCCCACGTCAGTCGCGGCGGCTCGCACGGTCCTCCCCTGGTTCTCGTGGCCTGGGGCTCCCTCGGCTCGCTGCGGCGGCCCGGGGGCCGCTGAGCGCAGCGGGATCCCCCCTCGCGGGATCCCGCGGTCCGGAGGTAGGCTCCGCGCCCATGGACCGACCGCTCGTCTTCGTCGACACCGAGACCGCGACCTGCCGCGGGGCGCCGCACCTGCTCGAGGTGGGGGCGCTGCGCGTCGTGGACGGGGAGGTCGTGGACGAGTTCGCCGAGCTCGTGCGGCCCGAGGTGCCGATCGAGCCGGAGGCGAGCGAGATCCACGGGCTCTCCGACGACGACGTCACCGGGGCGGACCCGGCGGCGGCGGTGCTGGGGCGCTTCCTGGACTGGCTGGGCGCAGACTGGGCGGTGGCCCACGACGCGCCGAAGGACGCCCGGGTGGTCGGTTTCGAGTGCCTGCGGGCCGGGCTGGGGGCGCCGGAGCAGCCCTGGCTGTGCACCCTGCGGCTGGGGCGCAAGCTGGTGCCGGAGGCCCCCTCCCACCGGCTGCACGACCTGCTGGAGCACCTCGAGCTGGACGGGGCGGGCGAGGGCCCGCGCCACCGGGCCCTGGCGGACGCGGCCTGGTGCTTCCAGCTCTTCGGCGAGTGCGTCGAGCGGGCCGGGGGCTGGGCCGCGACCTCCGCGGCCGAGCTCTTGGCGCGGGCCGGGTCCCCGGTTACCGTTCCCGGCTTCGCGCCGCGGCCGCCGGCGCGTCTGAAGCCGCGCCTGCGCGCGCTCGCCGAGGCCTGCACGGAGGGGAGAGCCGTGGAGCTGCTCTACGGCGAGGGCGCCGACGAGCCGGCGCTGCTGCCCGTCGTCCCGCGCCTCCTCTACCAGGAGGGCGGCCGCGCCTACCTCGAGGGCGAGTGCGGCTCCTCCGGCCTCCTGAAGACCTACCGCCTGGACCGCGTGCAGCGCGTCCTGGCCGACTGAACCATGTCCCAGCCCACCGACGTCCGCAACGTCGCCATCATCGCCCACGTCGACCACGGCAAGACCACCCTGGTCGACGCCATGTTCCGGCACGCCGGCACCTTCCGCGCCAACCAGAAGGTGCAAGAGCGCGTGATGGACTCCGACGACCAGGAGCGCGAGCGCGGCATCACCATCCTGGCCAAGAACACGAACCTGACCTGGCAGGGCGTGCGCGTCAACCTGGTCGACACGCCCGGCCACGCCGACTTCGGCGGGCAGGTCGAGCGCACGCTGTCGATGGCGGACGCCGCGCTGCTGCTGGTCGACGCCTACGAGGGCCCCATGCCGCAGACGCGCTTCGTGCTGCGCAAGGCCTTCGAGCGCGGGCTGCGCGTCCTGGTCATGGTCAACAAGGTGGACCGCCCCGACGCGCGCCCCGACGAGGTGCTGAACGAGGTCTTCGACCTGTTCGTGGACCTGGGCGCGCACGACGAGCAGCTCGAGTTCCCGGTCGTCTACGGCTCGGGCCGCGACGGCTGGGCCGTGCACGAGGTCGGCGAGGACGGCAACGACCTGGGGCCGCTCTTCGAGATGCTGCTCCAGCACGTGCCGCGCCCGACCGGCGACCCCGACGCGCCGCTGCAGTTCCAGGCGGCGACGATCGAGCACGACGACTTCCTGGGCCGCCTTGGCATCGGCCGCGTGGTGCGCGGCACGCTGCGCGCCGGCATGCGCGTCACCGCCTGCCGCCCCGGCGAGGCCGCGCGCCCGCCGCTGGCGATCAAGCAGCTGCTGCGCTTCGAGGGCCTGAAGCGCGTCGCGGTCGACGAGGTCACCGCGGGCGAGATCGCCGTCGTCGGCGGCCTGGACGACCTGGGCGTCGGCGACACGCTGTGCCCCGCGGAGTCGCCCGATCCGCTGCCGGTGATCGCCCTGGAGGAGCCGACGCTGTCGATGGTCTTCCAGGTCAACAACTCGCCCTTCTCCGGCAAGGAGGGCAAGTACGTCACCAGCCGCCAGATCAAGGCGCGCCTCGAGCTCGCCGCGCTGCGCGACGTGGCCCTGCACGTGGTCGAGACGCCCTCGCCCGACGCCTACGAGGTCAAGGGCCGCGGCATCATGCACCTGGGCGTGCTGGTCGAGAACATGCGCCGCGAGGGCTTCGAGTTCTCGGTCGGCAAGCCCCACGTCATCCTCAAGGAGATCGACGGGGTCCCGCACGAGCCGTACGAGCGCGCCGTCGTCGAGGTGCCCGGCGAGGCGGCCGGCAAGATCATCGAGTACCTGGGCCGCCGCCGCGGCGAGATGACGCACATGGAGCCGCTGGGCTCGCAGACGCGCATCGAGTTCCTGGCCCCCTCGCGCGGCCTGCTCGGCGCGCGCACGGCGATCCTGACGCTCTCCCAGGGCGAGGCCATCTTCAGCCACGTCTTCGACCAGTGGCGCCCCGACCAGGGCGTCATCCCGCGCCGCACGACCGGCGTGCTGGTGTCCGACCGCGCGGGCGACGTGGTGCCCTACGCGCTGTTCTCCCTGGCCGACCGCGGCGACTTCTTCGTGGCCCCCGGCGACCCCGTCTACGAGGGCATGATCGTCGGCGCCAACAACAAGGACAACGACCTGCCGGTCAACGTCTGCCGCGAGAAGAAGCTGACCAACATGCGCGCCGCCGGCCGCGACGACAACGTCAAGCTGTCGCCGCCGCGCGTGATGTCGCTCGAGGAGAGCCTCGAGTACATCGAGGAGGACGAGCTGCTCGAGGTCACCCCCACCGCCCTGCGCCTGCGCAAGCGCATGCTGCTCGAGCACGAGCGCAAGAAGGAGCAGCGCAAGCAGAAGGCCGGCAAGGTCTGAGGCGCGCGCCGCTCCCAAGTGCGCGAGGGAGCGCCGAAGGAGCGGCCGAGGGAGCGAGCGGGAGCCGGGTCCTCGACCCGCCCCCGCCCGCGGCGCGCTCAGCGCCCCTCGTCGACGTCGTCGTGCCCGCGCGCCCGCTTGGGTCCGGGGTCTCCCTCGAACACGGCGGGCTCGGGCCACAGGGCCTCGAGCGGCTCCGGCAGCGCGAGCACGTACTGCGTGAAGGGCAACCGCGTCTCGCGGCCGTCGGGGAGTCGCGTCGAGGCCACCCCCGAGAAGACGTACACCGGCTGCAGGTGTCGCTGGACCTCCGTGGCCGGCCGGGCGAAGTACCCGAGCTCCACCCGGTCGATGTCGATGCGGTCCACCGGGGCCAGCGTCAGACGGTCGAGCGGGTCGCCGCGGAAGCGCTCGAACGCCTCCGCGGCCGACAGGATCCTCGCCGCGGGGCCGGTCGGGCCGCCGTCGGCCGGCCGGTGCCCGAGGACGCGGGAGCCGGGATCGAGCTGACGCCAGACCGCGGTGTAGCCCTCGACCTGGCCGTCCGGACCCACGTGGAGCTTGATCTTCGAGCCCGGTCCGTGGACCAGCAGGCCGTCGACCCTGCGGCGCACCTCCACGTTCTTGCCCACGACGTGGCGCCGGGGGTCCCCGGCGGCGTCGTTCGGCCGCAGCTCCATGACCTCGTCGCTGACCGAGATCTCGAGGTCCGCGCGTTCGGCGTCGCCGAACCCGAAGCGCCCGAGCATGGCCCCGGCGATCTCTCGCGCGCGCTCGTCCGAGGGCGCGGTGGGCAGCTCGTCGCCCGGCCGCCCGCCGCCGCGCCACAGGCGCGACATGTCCCCGTAGAACGCCCCCCCGGAGGCCCGGCGGACCTCCAGGTAGCGTTCCCTCGCCGACACGCTGAGGAGGCCGTCGTCCTCCTCGGCGCGCCCCTCCAGCCCTGCGACGGCCTGCAGCGCGTCCATCCAGCGCTGGGGCTCCGGGGGCAGCACGTCGTAGACGACGACCTCCGCGGGCCGCGAGGCGTCCACGGCCTCCAGCACGCCGTCGCGGATCGAGACCTCCACGTCCTGCGCGGCCAGCGCGGGACCCGGGAGGGAGAGAACGACCGTCAGGGTCCACGCCACTCCGGCGCCAATCGAGGGAGTCGTGATGAGCTTCATGCCAGCCTCCCCCCTAGCAACCATGGTGGGTCCACCACCACCACGCGATGGGGACGGGGTCGGCCGAGACCGACCCGAACTTCCACGCGTGCTCGTCGTAGATGCCGACGTCGCCGTCGCAGGCGCCCAGGATCGCGGCGTAGGTCTCGCTGCCCTCGGTCTGTTCGCACGCGTACCACCACGCCTGCCGGATGGTCCAGCCGGCGACGAGCTTCTTGGCGAAGATCTCGCCGCGGTTGCTGCTGTCGTGGGCCAGCGTGTCGAAGCTCAGGATCATGTGCAGGCCCTGGAAGACCTGGGTCCAGATCTCGTACCCGTCCTCGCGCAGCTCGGAGCAGTCGTCGAGGACGATCCACTCGAGGTCGCTGTCGTCGCCCCAGCGGCACTGGTTGGCCGAGACGATGCAGTCGTCCTTCGCCCGGCCGAACCCGAAGACGCCCACGTTGCCGTGGTCGGCGTGGTACGCGAAGTCGACGGTGTCGACCCAGTTGTGATCGTCACCCGACGGGTCCACGTCCGAGTCGACGAAGTCGTTGGACCACGCGTTCGCGTCGCCCCACTGGAACCGCCCGACGTAGCCGTTGTCGGTCAGCACCCTGTAGAAGCCGATCGCGGTGTCGTCGCGCCCTCCGAGCTCGTGCTGGTTGCACGACACGTGGGGCTCGTCGTACTCGTACACGTTGATCCACTCGACACCGACCTCGGGCAAGTTGGTCTTGCACGCTGCGCCGAGCGCCAGCGTTCCGAGGGTCGCGGCAAAGATCTTCCTCATGGTCTCCTCCCTTGTGGAATCGCCTGCCAGGAACGTGAGCAGGATACGGCCGCGCTCCCCCCGGCTGTCCAGCGCGGGCGCGACAAGCCGTGCGCGCACGGCGGAACGCGCGGCTCACCCTGAACGGTGCGACCGCGCGTGCGCGCGTCGCGGCGCGCTCACGGCGACCACGCGATCGTCAGCGTGCCGAAGTCGGTCGGGTTGTCCTGGCCGTCGAACGTGTCGGTGAAGAGCGAGGTCTGGAAGCCGATCGAGAAGCGGCGCTTGCGGACCATCAGGCCGGCGGAGAGGTAGCCGACGAGGGGCTCGGAGTCGACCGAGGGGCTGTCGCGGAAGACGGTCCCGTCGAGCGGCAGGAAGCGGCCCACGAGGAACCCGCCGGCGCTGGCGAAGAGGCTGACCGACCACGGGCCGCGCGTGCCGGCGTCGACCGGGGACAGCGTGTTCACGCCGCGCCGCAGGGAGGGGAACGACGCGCTGCGGGGCAGGTTCCAGCCGCACTCGCCGCGCAGGCCGCCGCTGGCGCCGGTGAAGTACGTCCCGAGGCCCGCGCCGCCCACGGGCGAGAGGCGCCAGCCGAAGCCGTCGCCGCCGCGGTGCGCCAGCACCTCGCGCGAGTAGCCGTAGTCGAGGTTCAGGATCGGCTCGTCCGGAAGCTGCGCGTCCCAGCCGACGGGCTGGTCGCCGCCGGTCAGCTCGTGGAACTCGCGCTGGGCCTGCTCGCCCAGGGCGGACGGCCCCACCAGGCCCAGGCGCAGCCGCCAGGCGTGCGCCGACACGTCCGAGCGCGACAGCACGCCGAGGTCCGCGAACAGGATCCCGGCGTACGGCTGGTCGTCGGGGTCGCGCACCACGGCGTCGATGTCCTCGGGCGTGAAGAGCTCCTGGCCGACGGCGACCGTCGCGTGGCGGTCGTGCCCCGCCCCGCGCGGCAGCGGCAGGAAGCCGAGCGCGTCGATCCAGCGCCCCGCCAGCGCGCCGGACTCCATCGCCGCCGCCCGCCGCGACGTCCAGGCGACCGAGAACCCGTTCGTGTAGCTGTCGTCGGATCCCGTGAAGAGGTCGTTCTCCAGCGTCACCGCCCAGCTGCTCCGGTCGCGCGGCTCGGGCAGCGGCGCCGGCCCCGGTCCGCGCGACGCACCCGCGGCGCTGCAGCCGGCCAGCAGCAGCGCGGCGGCGCCGAGGCACCGCACGTCGGTGCGCCCCCGCCGTCGTGCTCGTCGCCTCGCTCGCTGCATGCCGGCCGGCGCCGGCAGCGCGCGGTCCAGCGGTTAGCCCGCACGCGCGAGCGGTTACGCGTTCGCGTCGATCCGCGAAGCGCGTCGCGAGAACGGCGACCGGATCCCGAGCGACACCGCGCGCGCGATGCAGCGCAAGCGCTCGAACGACGCGCGCGCGACGCGCGATGCGAGCTTCCGCACGCCCCGCCGTGCGCGCGCGCACGGACCGCACCGATGTACGAGGCGACTCGAACCCGGCGAGCGCAGCGGGACCCGAACGCTGGTAGGACCGACACACGGCGCGCCGAGCTCGCTCGCTGGACGGGAGGGCCCCGTGGACGACGCCGGCCGCGCGGGCGCGGCCGCCGTCAGTCGCTCGCGCGCAGCCGGCGCAGGCGCGAGGCGAGCGTGTTGGGGTTCACGCCGAGCTGCTCGGCCGCGCCGCCCGGTCCGAACACCTTGCCCTCGGCGCGCGTGAGCGCGCGCTCGAGGTTCTCGCGCTCGAGCCGCCGCAGCTCGGCCTCGGTCCACACGCACTCGGGATCCGGCCGCGGGGTCGCCTCCGGAGCGCCGCCCAGGAAGTCGAAGCGCAGCCGCCCGCCCTCGGACACGATGAGCGCCCGCTCGACGGCGTTCTGGAGCTCGCGCACGTTGCCCGGCCAGGGGTGCGCGCGCAGCCGCGCCAGCGCCTCGCGCGACAGCCGCGCCCCCGGGCGCCCCAGGCGGCGGCAGATGCGCTCGACGAAGTGCCGCGCCAGGGGCTCGACGTCCTCGGGCCGGGCCCGCAGCGGCGGGATCTCGATCGGGAACACGTCGATGCGGTAGTAGAGGTCCTCGCGGAAACGCCCCGCGGCGACCTCCGCCCGGAGGTCGCGGTTGGTCGCGGCGATCAGGCGCACGTCGACCTTGCGCGTGCGCGAGTCGCCCACGCGCTCGAAGCACCCCTCCTGCAGCACGCGGAGCAACTTGGCCTGCACGTCCAGCGGCAGCTCGCCGATCTCGTCCAGGAACAGCGTGCCGCCGTCGGCGGTCTCGAAGCGGCCGACGCGGTCCCCCACCGCGCCCGTGAACGCGCCGCGCACGTGGCCGAAGAACTCGCTCTCGACCAGGTGCGCCGGGATCGAGGCGCAGTTCACGCGCACCAGCGGCCCGTCGCGCCGCGCCGAGCGGCGGTGGATCTCGGTCGCCACGAGCTCCTTGCCGGTTCCCGACTCGCCCAGGATCAGCACGCGGCTGTCGGTGGCCGCGACGAGCTCGACCTGGTCCAGGATGCGGCGCAGCGCCGGGCTGGTCCCCACGACGTCCCCGAACGGGCGGATGGCGAGGATCTGCTCGCGCAGCTCCGCGTTCTCGATCGCCAGCTCCTCGCGCAGCCGCTCGATCTCCTCGAAGGACCGCCGGTTGACGATCGCCGCGGCCGTGTGATCGGCGAGCACCCGCTGCCACTGGGGCCCGTCCGCCGCCACGCGCGGCCACGTGTAGACGATCACCATGCCCAGCAGCTCGTCGCCGTGCCGCAGGGGCGCCACCGCGAGCCCTCCGAACCCGTGCTCGCGCGTCCACTCGAGGTCCGGCGCGATCTCTGCCCCGGGCGAGAGATCCAGGGCGCCTTCCTCCGCGGGCAGGAACTCCGCCGGCAGGTGCTCGACGGTGGGAGGCGGCCCGCCCGGCACGGACTCCGAGAGTTGCTCGTCGGCGGCCTGCGCGACGAGGTGGAGAGCCTGCTCGGGCTGCTCCGGCGCACGCCCCTCCGCACACGCACGGCAGAGGTCGGTCGGGCCGACGAGCCAGACGCGCGCGAGCGCGATGTTCCGTACCTCCGCCAGCCGCGTCGTCACGAGCTCGAGCACGCGCTCGGTCGAGCGCGCCAGCGCCATGTCGAGCAGGAGCGAGCGGACGTGGCTGAAGTCGGGCGTGGGCTCGAAGCCGTCCATCGCAGGCGATTGTGCAAGTGCATCGTCCAGCTGAACGAATGATGCATGTGAACAGCGCCTGGTCGAGGCCCCCGAAAGACACAAGCTCCTCTCGCAGAGGGAGTTGTGCGCATACCGGGCAGGCGGCACGCCCCTTGCCAACGCGTGCCGACGGTTCCCCAGCACAACCCCTTCCCGACCAGGAGGCACGACCATGAACCACCCGACCCCCCCCAGGGGCCTGCGCCCGCTGATCCTCGCCCTCGGCCTCGCCGTCCCGGCGCTGCCCGCCGCCGCCGGCACCGGCGCGGAGTCCTTCCGCCCCGGCGCGGTGTACACCTCCACGAACGACCCCGCCGGCAACCAGGTCGCCGTCTACGACCGCGACACCGACGGCGCCCTCACGGACGTCGACCTCGTCCCCACCGGCGGCTTCGGCACCGGCGCGGGTCTGGGCAACCAGGGCGCCGTGCGCCTGTCCGAGGACGAGCAGTTCCTGTTCGTCGTGAACGCCGGCAGCCACGACCTGTCCGTCTTCCGCGTGCTCGAGGACGGCCTCGACCTGCTCGTGGTCCGCGACACCGAGGGCCTGCAGCCCGTCAGCGTCGACGAGCACGACGGCCTCGTGTACGTCGTCCACGCCGGGAGCGACTCCATCTCCGGCTTCCGCATGACCGGCGACGGCATCCTGCGCTCGATCCCGGGCTCCAGGCAGACGCTGAGCACGCAGGGCACCGCCCCCGCGCAGGTCGAGTTCAGCCAGGACGGCCGCAACCTGTACGTGACCGAGAAGGCGACGAACGTCATCACGCGCTACGTGCTGGACGCCGAGGGCCGCCCGCGCGCGGTCGACCACTTCCCGTCGGAGGGGCAGACGCCGTTCGGGTTCGCCATGGGCAAGCGCGACCAGATGATCGTGTCCGAGGCGTTCGGCGGCACCGCGAACGCGAGCACGGTGACCTCGTACCGCATCGGCGCGCGCGGCTTCCTGGGCACGGTCACCTCGTCGGCACCCACCGGCGAGACCGCGGCCTGCTGGATCGCGCTGACGCCCGACGGGCGGATCGCCTACGCCTCGAACACCGCCAGCGACACGGTGACGGCCTTCGAGGTGTCCTTCGACGGGGCGCTGACCGAGATCGGCGAGGTCGCGCAGACCGCCGCGGGCCCGATCGACATGGCCCTCAGCAACGACGGGCGCTTCTTCTACGTGCTCGACGCCCAGGCCGGCCTGATCGGCGACTACGTCGTCGAGGCCGACGGCGGCCTCACCGGGATCCCGGGCAGCCTCCCCGGCCTGCCCAGCTTCGCCAGCGGCCTCGCCGCGCGCTGAGCTCCGCACCTCGGCGCCCCACCGGGCTGCCTCCGAAGCGTGAAGGGAGCGGCGTCGTCCACCTGGGCGGCGCCGCTCCCCTGCGTGCGGGGCCGGCCGTCCCGCGCGTTCGTGGCGTACAATCCGCCGCCATGTCCGCAGACAAGGCCGCTCCGACTGCGTCCCCGGCGCGCTGGATCGCCGGCGGGGCGGCCGTGGGGCTGCTCGCGGGGCTCGCGGCGGGCTGGCTGCAGGCGGGCGAGCACGGCTACGTCGAGGCGGGGATGGGGCGCAGCGTGCGCATCG
>JAUIDW010000452.1 GCA_030428395.1 bacterium
GTCCCCGGGCCTGACGATGCGCGCGAAGATGGTCGGGCTGTCGGTGGTGGCCCTGGCCGCCCTGGCGATGCTCGTGGCCTACGCCCGGGAGACGGGGCGCGGCTCGCTGCTGGACCTGCACCCGCCGTTCCTGAAGGACGTCTCGATCCCGCTGGGGAGCCTGGGGCTCCTCGGCGTGCTGCTCTACGTCGGGTTCCAGTACGTGGTCGTGGTCGGGGCCGCCAACGCGGCCAACGTGACCGACGGCCTGGACGGCCTGGCGGCGGGCTGCATGGTGATCTCCGGGCTGACCCTGGCGATCTTCTGCTACGTGACCGGCCGCGCCGACTGGACCGGCTACCTGAACCTGCCGTACGTGCGCGCGTCGTCCGAGATGGCCGTGTTCGGCGGCGCCATGGTCGGCGCCTGCCTCGGCTTCCTCTGGTACAACGCCTACCCGGCGAAGGTGTTCATGGGGGACTCGGGCTCGCTCCCGCTCGGCGGCCTGCTGGCCTGGCTGGCCCTGGTGTCGAAGCAGGAGCTGGTCCTGCCGCTGATCGCCTTCGTGTTCGTGATCGAGCTCGCGAGCTCCTGGTTCCAGCGCGTGCACTACCGCCGCACCGGCGGCCGGCGCCTGTTCACGTGCGCGCCGGTGCACCACGGGCTGCAGCTCTACGGCGGGGTGTTCCACCGCGCCCCGGAGGCCTGGCACGAGGTCACCGTCGTCATCCGCTTCTGGATCGTCGCGGCCACCGCGGCCTGCGCCAGCCTGGCTCTGCTCAAGATCCGATGACCCGCCCCCGCCGCGAGACGCTCCCGCGATGAGCCCCCGCCGACCCGCCCGCACCGCCCCCGGGGTGCACCAGCACACGCTGTTCGAGCGCCTCGACGTGCTCGCCCGGCGCGCCGGCGCGATCGACCCCGAGCGGCCGGCCCTGGCGGTCTTCTGGGTGACCCTGATGCTCATGGCGCTGGGCCTGCTCATCCAGGTCAGCCACGCCGCCGCCGTGTGCGAGCCCGACGAGTTCCGCCACGAGCTCACGACCCAGCTCGTGTTCCGCGCCGGCGGCCTGGTCCTGCTGCTCGCCTGCGCCCGCATCGGGCCGGCGGGCGTGCGCCGCTTCGTGCCGCTGCTGACCCTCCTGTGCCTGGGGCTGCTGGTGCTGGTCTTCGTGCCGCCCCTGGGGACCGCGATCAACGGCTCGCACCGCTGGCTGCGCTACGGGCCGCTCAGCTTCCAGCCCTCCGAGCTCGCCCGCGTGGTGCTGATCCTGTGGGTCGCCGACCGCTGCGTGCGGCTGGGGCCCCTGGTGGGGGAGATGCGCCGGGGCGCCCTGCCGATGCTGGCCCTGGCCCTGACGTTCTTCGGCCTGATCCTGCTCGAGACGGACCTCGGCGCCGCGCTGCTGCTCATGATCTGCGTGCTCTCGACCATGTGGGTCGGCGGGGCGCGCCCGATGCACGTCGGCGGGTCGCTGCTCGGGATCGGCGGCGGCGCCCTGGTGCTGATGTACACGCTGGTGCCGTACATCCGCGGCCGCCTCGAGACCTGGTTCGGGTACTCCCACAACGAGCAGGTCTCCAGCGCCAGCGAGGCGCTGGCGAGCGGCGGGCTGTTCGGCGTCGGCCTGGGCCACGGCGTGTACCGCCGCCTGGGCGTGCCCTACCTCGAGTCCGACTTCGTCCTCGCCCAGGTGGGTGAGGAGCTCGGGCTCTTCGGCGTGCTCGCCGTCGTGGGCCTGCTCGTGGCCTTCACCTGGTTCGCCTTGCGGCTGGTCCTGTCCATCCGCGACCGCTACGGTGCGCTCTGCGCCTTCGGGCTGTCCGTCTCGACGGCGCTCGGCGCGATGCTGCACGTTCAGGTGGTCGCCGGACTCGCTCCGCCCAAGGGAATGACCCTGCCCTTCGTCTCCGACGGGGGCACCTCCTTGCTCGTCTCTTCGATCGCCGTGGGGCTCGCCATCGGCGCCGCCCGCCGCGAGGCCGGCCGCGGCGTCGCGGACCGCTCGGCCCCCGCGATCCTCACGCCGCTGGCGCGCACCGCGCCGGGATCCTGAAGGAGAATCCCATGCACAAGCTCGAACGCTATGGAGTCGTGGCGCTCGTGTTCCTCCTCGTCACCATCCTCGCCGTGTCGCTCTGGAGCGGCGGCGACACCCCCGACGAGGTGGTGGCCCGCGCCACGCCCGCCGCGCAGGAGGCGGGCCGCGGCCCGACGACCGGTTCGGCCCGCCCGGTGGACCGCAACCAGCCCCCGCTGTACCGCCCGAACTCGGCGGCCCCCGGGAGCTCCGGCCAGGCCCGTCCCACGGGTCCGGAGGCGCCCGCGCGCCGCAACCAGGGCCCCGCGACGCGCCGGACGCCCCAGCGCCCCCCGAGCACGCGCGAGCAGGCCGAGCAGCTGCTCGCCGAGGCGCGCGGTCACGGCGGCGCCACCGCCGCGACCGCGGGCCGGCCGTCGGGGCCCGCGGCGCCCGCGGCCCGCACGTCCACCGAGCGCGCGGGGTCCCGCGCGGGCGGCGAGGGGCTGGCCACGATCGTCCAGCCGCCCGCCACGCGCACCGCGAGCCGCCCCGAGCCGCAGCCCGCCAGCGGCCGCACGGTCGTCGTGCGCGCCGGCGACACGCTCAGCGAGATCGCGGAGCGCGAGCTGGGCGCGAGCAGCCGCTGGACCGAGATCGTCGCCGCCAACCCCGGCCTGCGGCCCGAGCGGCTCCTGGTCGGCGCGAAGCTGCGCCTGCCCGGCGGCGGCGCCGCGCCGTCCGCGCCGCGTCCCGCCGAGACGCAGCGCGCCCCGGCGGCGAGCGCCGACGGCGTCTACGTCGTGCGCGCCGGGGACACGCTGTCGCGCATCGCCGCGCGCGAGCTGGGCTCGGCCGACCGCTGGCGCCAGATCGCGGCGGCGAACCCGAACGTCGACCCGAACCGCCTGCTGGTCGGCGCGCGCCTGCGCCTGCCCGGCGCGACCGCCTCGCCCGCCGAGGTGCGCACGCCCGACGGGGGGCGCGGGTGGACGAACGTGGCGCGCTGGACCGGCTCGAAGAAGACCAGCGGCCAGGTCCGCTAGCGGCCGGCGGCGGGTCCACCCTTGGGCTTGCGCGTCGCCTTCGCGGGCGGGGGCACCGGCGGCCACGTCGTCCCCGGCCTGCACCTGCTCGCCTGGCCGGAGGTGCGCGACGCGCTCGAGGACCTGGTTTGGTTCCAGACCGGGCGCGAGGCCGAGCGGCGTCTCGCGCCGCGCCTGGAGGCCGTCGCGCCGCCGGGGTGCGAGCGCGTCGAGCTGGCGCTCGAGCCGCCCGGCGGGGGCGCGCCCGGACGCGCGCGGCTCGCCCTGGGCGC
>JAUIDW010000453.1 GCA_030428395.1 bacterium
TCCTCGATGGCGTCCGCGTGCCCGAGGGCCTCGAGCGCCTCGGCCGCCATCGGGTAGTGGTTCGCGCCGGCGCCGGGGCGCTCGGGCAGCACGTCGGCGTTGGCGGCGAACACGCGATCGAGCCGCGGCGACGCCCCGTCCTCGCCGGTTCCGTCGGACCCGCCGCGCAGGCCGAGGGCCGCGAAGCACGCCCCTCCGCCGGCGAGGAACCCTCGCCGATCCACCGTCGCCGGCGCGACCGGTCGCGCTCCCCCGGGCTCCCCGATGCTCCCTGCCGTCGTCCTCGTCATCTGCGCGTCCTCCCGTCCGGGGCGGGTACGCGGCCGGCGGCGCGAGCGTGGGCCCCCGCTCGTCGAACTCCGGGGTTTGCGGATTCCCTTACGTTCCGGCCCCGCGGCGCGGCGGACGCGGTACGGGATCAGCGCTGCCCGGGCCGCTCCCAGCCGAGGTCCACGTCGCCCAGCTCGCGCCGCAGGGCCTCGGCGCGCGCGAAGTGAACCGCCGCGGCGTCGGGGTCCGCGAGGAAGTCCTCCAGGAGCACCGCGTAGTTGAAGTGCGCCTGGGCGTAGCGCTCGTTCAGGGCGATCGCCCTCCGGAAGGCGGCGCCCGCGGCCTCGAGCTCGCCGTAGTGCTCGGCCAGCAGCGTCCCGAGGTTGCTGTGGGCGCCGGCGTAGGCGGGGTTGACCCCGAGCGCCCGCTCGAACAGCGCGCGCGCCTCGTCGTGGCGGCCGCGGGACTTCAGGAACGAGCCGTAGTTGTTGAGCGCCAGGTCGAAGCCGGGGTCGGCGTCGATCGCCGCGCGGTAGTGGCGCGCGGAGAGCTCGTGCTCGTCGGTGTGGTGCTCGAGCAGCAGCGCCAGGTCGTTGTGCGCGTCGGCGTAGTCGGGACGGGCCTCGATCGCGCGCTCGTAGCTGCGCCGGGCGCGCAGCAGGTCCCCGCGCTGCTTCTGGACGCCGGCGCGCAGCTGGTGCGCGAGCGCGTGGTCGGGGTGCGCGCGCAGGTGCTCGTCGAGCAGGACCTCCTGCTGCTCGACCGACTCCACCGCGCCGATGCGCAGCACCTGCGCCTGCAGGTCCGCCTCGGCGAAGCCCAGCCGCTCGAGCAGGGCCGCATACCCCGCGGCGCGCAGCGCGTCGAGCGTCGGGATGCGCCGGCGGTCCAGGAACGCCCGGATCCGCGCGAGGACCGGCAGGGCGTCCCCGTCGGCGGCGTCCGCGGCGCGCCCGGACCACTCGCGCTCGAGGGCGCTCCACGCGGCCGGGGACACGACCGCGTCGGGATCGGCGGCCAGGACCGGGACGAACGGGTCGCCCTCGCGGTCCAGGGCCGCGCGCGCCTCGAACAGGCAGCTGCGCGACCTCAGGTAGCCGGGGCTCAGCAGCGCCACGACGAAGTCCGCCGCGGCGACCGCCTCCTCCATGAACGTGGACCACTCCGCGTAGGCGGCCGCGGAGCGCTCGTCGCGGATCACCGTAACGCCGACGGAGCGCAGGCGGGCGTCGAGCTCGGCCGCGGCGGACGCGTCCTCGCCGCGGTAGGAGACGAACACGCGCAGGCTCACGGGCGCTCCACGGCGGTCACCCCGCCGGCCACGACAGCAGGACGAGCGTGACGGAGAGGGCCAGCATGACGAAGGCCGGCAGCGACTTCAGCGGCGGGTCGCCGACCTTCACGTGCATGGCCAGGGCGCCCAGCATCAGCGCGACCAGGACGCAGGCGGCGGGCAGGACGACGGCCGGCAGGAACAGGCCGACCAGGAGCAGCACGGCGCAGGCGAGCTTCAGGAACCCCACGACGAGGAAGACGGGGGCGGGCAGGCCGTAGGCGGCGAACTCCTCCTTCAGCGAGCGCGCGTCGCCGCCGCGGTAGGCCGTGGCCGAGCGGGCGCGCACCAGCCAGACGTTCAGGAGCCCGAGGGCGAGGAGGATCTGCAGGAGCGTGGCGAGGTCGAGGGGCATCGTTCGTCGAGGTTTCTGGCGCCGGCGGGGCGCGGCATTCGGAGGGCGGGCCGCTCCCGCCGGCGCCCGACGCGCCCTCCCGAGCGCGCGCGCCGTCCCGGGCGGCGAGCCTCCCTTGTACGCCACGGTCAGCCCCCGTTCGACCGCCCGGCCCCGACGTCCTGCCCGGCGCCGCGCAGATCGCGCTCAGCGCGCGGTGCCGTAGGTCAGCCGTCGCCACACCGCCTCGAGCGGGCCGCTGCGGTGGCGCCGGAGCCACAGCGAGGCGGCCGCGACCTGCAGGGTGAAGACGACGAGCGCGAGGGCGAGCAGCTCCGCGTTCGCGAGCCGCCCGTAGAGGCCCAGCCCGTACCAGCGGAACAGCAGGCAGGCGACGACCGACTGGCCGACGTACTGGCTCAGGGCCGTGCGCCCGGCGGCGGCGAGCCCGGCGCGCAGGCGCGGCAGCAGGCCGCTCGCGGCGAACAGCGTCACGCCCCCGAGGTAGCCGAGCGCCAGCAGGGTGGCACCCACCTCGGTCGCCAGGATCGCGACGGCGTCCCCGTCGGCGCTGCCGGCCGCCAGGCGGCGCGCGGTCGAGAAGACCTCGAGGGCGAGCCCCGCCGGCCCCGCGATCCACGCGCAGCGCAGCTGCCACGACCGCCGGCGGGCCGCGAAGAAGTCCAGCCGGACCAGCGCGGCCCCGACCAGGAACCACGCCAGCACGCGCCAGTTGAACGAGATCAGCGACGACACGAACAGCCACAGCGCGTAGCCGGCGGTGTTCATGAGCAGCGTCGAGCGCCAGGGGCCCTCGCCGTAGGCCTTGCGCTCGAGGGCCGGCCAGTCCGGGTCGAAGTCGGCGGTCCAGAGTTGCTCGAGGGTGACGTTCTCGCCCGGCCCCCAGGCGAGCGCCGGCCCCGGTGGGGGAGTCGGCGGCTCCTCCGCGGTGATCACGACGACCGACAGCGCCGCGCCGACGGCGAACAGCAGGCCGGCGAGGACAAGGCAGGTCCGCGGCCGCGCGTCGCGCAGCAGGAACAGCGCCAGGCCGGCGAGGGAGTAGATGAACAGGATGTCGCCGGGGAACAGCAGCGTGCCGTGGAGCAGCCCCAGCACCGCCAGCACGCCGAGGCGTCGCAGGTAGGGGCGCTCGAACGCGCCCCCCGCGGCGCGGGCGCGGTCCCGCTGGAGGGCGAGCCCCGCCCCGAACAGGATCGAGAACAGCGCGACGAACTTGGTCAGGACGAGCGCGGTCAGGACGAACCAGGCCGCGACGTCGGCGGGCGGGCCCCCCGGCGGCGCGTAGGCCGCGTCGGAGGTCCGCGCGAAGCTCGGCAGGTTGGCCGCCAGGACGCCGAGCAGCGCGA
>JAUIDW010000069.1 GCA_030428395.1 bacterium
GGCCCCGGGGAGGCCGCGGGTCGGCGCCGTGGCGGGCCGGGCCGGCGTCCTCGCGCGGCGTGAAGTCCCCGTCCGGCCGGGCGTCGCGGTGCGCGCCGGCCAGGAGGCGCTGCACCACGATCGTGGCGTAGGCGCCGCGCGGCAGCTCGAAGCGCAGCTTCACGCTGTCGAAACCGCGGTTCATCGTGTCCGGCTCCGCGGGGCGCACGCGCAGGTGGCGGGGGTGCACGATCAGCGCGCGGTCCTCGCCCTTCAGGTGGAAGCCCGGCACGCCCTCGATCCGCAGCTGCTCCGGCCGCAGCCCCATGCGCTCGAGCACCGCCTCGTAGCGCGCGCGCTGGCGCGGGTCGGCGACGTCCTCCAGGCCGGGCCCCGGCAGCCGGAACGCGTCGAGGTGCACCTCGGGCGGGAGCGCGACCTGCGGGTGCACGAAGCGGCCGTCCGGGCCGGGCAGCACGACGCGCTGCTGCTCGGAGAGGCCCTCGCGCAGCCAGTCCGCCACCGCGCGGTTCCACAGGTGCGACTGGAACGCGTACAGGTGGATCAGGCGGATGCGCGTGGCGACGAACTTGAAGGCGCCGGCGAAGTCGGTGGGCGCGCCCTGCAGGTGCTCGAACAGCGAGCGGTGCGCGCCGTGGCGCACCGCGGCCTCGCGGCAGGCGTCCCAGTCCCCCCACGAGCGCTCGAGCGCCCGCTTGAACCCCTCGGTCCGCGCGTCGTCGTGGGGCGACACGGCGCACAGGAGCCGCCGCAGGGCGCCCTCGACGTCGCCCTCGATCAGGCCGCGGGCGATCCAGCCCTGGCGGTGGCGGAGGTTGCCGAAGCGCTGCTCGTCGAAGTAGTTCACGACGCCCGCCTCGCGGACGCGGTCGAGGTTCGTCCGCAGCGCGCGCTTCTCGTCGGGGTCCAGGGCGCGGACGACGATCTCGAACGCGTTCCCGACCGCCGAGGAGCCGGTGAGCTCCTCCGCCGCGAACCCGGCCGGCTCGATGCGCAGGCCGGGCGTGCGCACGCGGACCTCGCGGCCGCGCTCGATGCTCATGTACTGCTGCGTGATCCCCTGGCGGTCCTTCATCCCCACGAGCGCCACGTCGCCGGGCGTGACCCCGGCCTCGGCCGCGAGGGTCGCGGCGGCCTCGAGGGACGTCAGCTTGCGCTTCAGCACGCGGTACACGCGGTGCGGGCCCCGCTCCTGGAGCACCCCGGGCTCGAGCAGCTCGCGCACGCGGAAGTCCCCGATCGACTGCTTCAGCTTCACGCCCGTCCTCCCCGCACGCGGCCGTAGGGCCGGACCTTGCGCAGCTGCTTCAGCGCGCGCTCGAAGTCCGCCGGCAGCGGCGCCTCGACCGTGACCTCGGTGTCCTCGCCGCCGGCGCGCTCGCGGTCGGCGGGGAACGCCAGCCGCCACGCGTGCAGCGTCAGCCGCTCGATCAGCGGCGCCTCGCGGCGGCCCGGCTTGGGCCGGTAGCCGGCCTTGATCTCCGACAGCAGCAGCACGCTGCGCCGCCCGTACAGCGGGTCCACGGCCAGCGGGTGGCCGATCTCCGCCAGGTGCACGCGCAGCTGGTGCGTGCGCCCGGTGACCGGGCTGCAGCGCAGGAGCGTGTAGCCGTGGAAGCGCTCCTCCACCGAGTAGCGCGTGAGCGCCGGCTTGCCGCCCTCGGCGTCCACGCGCATGGTCCCGTTCCGCCGCGGCGCGGGGCCGAGCGGCAGGTCGATGGTGTCGGTCTGCTCGTCCTCGAGGTCGCACTCGCCCTCGACCAGCGCGAGGTAGGTCTTGCGGACGTCGCCGCGCTCGAAGGCCGCGCCCAGCCGCCGCTCGGCGTCGACGTTCTTGGCCACGAGCACGATGCCGCTGGTGCCCTTGTCGAGCCGGTGCACGACGCGGGGCCGGAAGGAGTCGCCCGGCTCGCGCTCCTCGGACGCGGCGTGGAGCGCGCCGAGCAGACTCGGGCGCTCGGCGTCCCAGCGATCCGGCTCCACGAGCAGGCGGGCCGGCTTGTCGACCACGTAGATCTCGTCGTCCTCGAACAGGCAGACGGGCGGCTCGACCGGCGCGGCGGGCCGCGTGCTCACCAGCTCCTCCTCGACCGCGTCGACGGTCACCACCTGGTCGACGCGCAGGCGCTGCGAGGGGCGCGCCGCCCCGCCGTCGACCAGCACCTGGCCCTGGCGGACGAGCCTCCGCAGGACGCGCTTGGGCGTCAGCGGGTAGTGGCGACAGAGGAACTCGTCGAGCTCCAGACCGACCTGCTCGGCCGCGACGACGTAGTTCTCGTTCAAGGGGGCGTCCCCCGCGCGCGGCGGGGCGTCCGTCAGGAGCCCGACCGCTCGGCGGCCTGGAGCTCGCGCTCGTAGACCTCGCTCCGCAGGGCGCCGACGTAGGGGAGGTTGCGGTAGCGGCCCGCGAAGTCGAGGCCGTAGCCGACGACGAACAGGTTCTCGACCTCGAAGCAGCGGAAGTCGGCCTCGAACTCGACCGACCGGCGCGAGGGCTTGTCGAGGAACACGCACGTGCCGACCGAGGCGGCGCCCCGGCTCAGCAGCTCGTTCTTGAGGCAGTGCAGCGTCCGGCCCGTGTCGAGGATGTCGTCGACCAGCAGGAGGCTGCGGCCGGCGATCTCCTTCTCGGCGGGGAAGAAGTTGACCTTCACGTCGCCGCCCTCGGTGCGGTCGCCGTAGCTGGAGGCGGCGACGAAGGCGAGCTCGAGCGGGATCGGGAGGCGCCGGATGAGGTCGGAAGCGAAGACGCACGAGCCCTTGAGCACCGACACCACGGTGAACTCCTTGCCCTCGTACGCCGCCACGACCTCGGCCGCGACGCGGTCGATGCCCCGCAGGATCTCCGCCTCGTCGAAGAGGACGCGGTCGATGTCGTCTTGCACGCTTGCCTGGGGGCTCGGGACCGGGGGGGAGGCGAAGGGAACGGCGGTCGGGCGGCGGGCCGTCCGACGCCCGTCCGGACGGGCCGGACGGGGCGCGGGGCCGGCGGCCGGGCCGCGGGGTCCCGCCCGGGCAGCTTATCAGTTCGCGGGGGGCCCCAACCAGCCCACAGGAGGGCTCCGGGGACCCCCGGGAACGGTCTCCGCGGGCGCCCGTCCCGCGCCTCTCCCCGGCTCGCCCCCGACCCCGCCGTCCTCCTCGCCGGGACCGCCGCGAGTCCTCGCCCGCGCCGTTGTCGCGTCGGAGGGCGGGTGCTAGATTCGTTTCCTGGAGCCGGGGCCGGTGAATTCTCCCGCCCGGCTCGTAACGCTTCGAGCGGTGGGGTTGGATCGGCTTCGGCGCAGGCCGAGAAGTCGAAACTCGCGAACGGTCCCGACCAGGATCTTTCGCACCAATCCACTCCTTCGCACCTCGCCGGGAATCTGCCTTCGGGCGGCCCCGATGGAACCCGAGAGCCTCCGATGGCCAAAGCGACCAAGCGCACGTACCGCCGGCGTACCGACGAGGAACGCCTCGCCGAGCTCGAGCAGAAGCTCGAGCAGATGAAGCAGAAGGTCGAGTCGCGCAAGCGCCAGGACTCGCCCGTGCTGAAGGACATCCCGCGCGTGCAGAAGCGCCTGCGCCGGTTCGCCCAGCTCGCCGTCGACCACGGCCGCGAGGACCTCGCCAACTCGACCCTGGCCTTCGTCGCCGGCCTCGACCGCGTCTTCCAGGAAGACCCCGGCCGCCGCCGCGGCGCCGCGATCGACGACGACTAGCCCGCCCGCGCACGGTCCGCCGCCCGCGCGCGGTTCGCCCGCCCGCGCACGGTTCACCCGCCGCGCACGCTTCGCCGGCCTCGCTCGGTGCACGGGCCGCGTTCGGTTCGCCGGGCGCTTCGATCCGCTAGCAGCGCACGATTCGCCCCCTGCGGTTCGTCCGCCGGCCGCGCACGATTCGCAGGCGAGTCAGGGCCCGCGGGCCCGGTGCGGTTCGCCTGCGGCGTGCGGTGCGCCGGCTAGCGGTCGAGCGCGTCGACCTCGGAGGCGAGACCGCGCCGGTACCACCAGCCCGGCGCCCCCGGCGCGGCCGGGCCGCGCTCCCAGCGGGGGAGGCGATCGAGGGGCTCGGCGAGGGCGTCGAGCCTGTCCGCGTCGACCACCAGGTGGTCGACGGCGAGCAGGTCGAGGTCGATGGCCAGCTCCTGGAGGTCGCGCGGACGGCTCCCGCGCGCCAGGCTCGCGGCCCCGGGCGCGACCGTGGCGAGCCGCTCCCGCTCGCGCGGCTTCAGGCGCGCCAGCGCCGCGGGGCGCCCCGCCAGGGCCTCCCACACGAGCAACTCGCCGCGCGGCTCGCGCACGGGCACGTACAGGACGCGCCCCGGGGCCGGCAGGTCGCCGATCCGGCGGACGGCCGGCGGGACGTGCAGCTCGAGCTCGGGCTGCGAGGCGTGGGACACGGCCAGCAGCAGGACCGCGCCGGTGCCGGCGGCCAGCGCGCTCCCCCGGAGCGAGGGCACGTCGGCCACCCCGAGCCCCGCCGCCAGACCCGCCGCGAGGAGCGCCGCCGCGAGCGCGGGAGCCGCGGGCGCGAGCCCCACGAGAGCGAGGCCCGCCAGGCCGGCGGCCGAGACCGTCAGCAGCCGCGCGCGCGCCGAGAACCCCGACACCAGGAGGGCCAGCACCACGGCCGGCCCGACGCGCGGCACGCCGTGGAGCGGCGCCCCGAGGCCCAGCACCGCCGCGGGGTCCACGGCGCCCCAGCCCGGGAACGGCCCGCCGGGCCCGCCTGCGGGCCCGGCCGTCCCACCGTCCAGCGCGCGCCCGAGCACCCAGCGGAGGGCGACGAAGGTCAGCACCGCCAGGCCCACGCCCAGCACCGCGAAGCGCCCGGCCGGTCGCGCCTCGCTCCCCCACCCGCGCCGGCGCACCCGCCCCGCCGGACGGACGCCGGGCCCGGCGCTCGCGGTCGCGGCGCTCGCAGTCGCGGCGTGCTCGGTCGCGGCGCGCCCGGTCGCGGCGCGCTCGGCGGCGGCGTGCTCGCTGGCGGCCCGAGCCGGGCGACGCGGGGAGCGCGAGGTCCGGCCGGCGGCCAGGGCGACGAGCGCGGCGCCGGTCGCCACGCCCGCGCCGCCCCCCGGGGTGGTCCAGGAGGCCAGGGCGCAGGCGCTCCCGAGGACGAGGCCGCCGCGCAGCGGGCGCCACGCGCCCCGTCCCGCCAGGCCCAGGGCGCCTCCCGCGGCGAGCGGCAGCCAGGGTTGTCCGACCAGGTCGGAGCCGCCGACCAGGCCGCCGGTGATCCAGGCCGTGGCGGCGAGACCCGCACCGGCGAGCGGGGCACCGAGCCCGCGGGCCAGGCGCGCCGCGGCCAGCGCTCCGAGCGCGAGCACGAGCAGCCGGGTCGCGTTCGCGGCCGCCAGCGCGTCGAGCCCTGCCGCCGGACCCGCGGCGATCCACGCCCACGGGGCGTTGGAGGCGCCGCGCCCGTCCGCTGCTCCGTGCGCGTCGCCGGTGCGCGGTCGCGCGAGGTCCGCCACCCACTCGCAGGCGTCGGGGAGGGGCTGGCCCGTCCGCGCGGACGGCAGCCGCTCGCCGACGTCCACGGCCAGCGGCATCGTCCGCAGCACCACGAGGGCCACGAGGCCGAGCAGCACCGCACCTGCGCGTCGTACCCGGGTGCTCAAGCCGCGCATTATCCGGATTCGCCCGCCGGTAGGAACCCCGCGCGGGTCGCGCCCGTGCTATCCCTGCAGGGCCCATGACCGACCGCGCGCCTCCCGTCGAAGTCCTCGCCTCCACGACCCGTTTCCGCGGACGCGTGTTCGACGTCGCCACGGAGACGGTGCGCCTGCCGTCGGGACTCCGCCAGGAGCTCGCGATCGTGAGACACCCCGGGGCGGTGTGCGTCGCCGCCGTGGACGACCGCGCGCGGCTGCTGCTCGTGCGGCAGTACCGTCACGCGGTGGGAGCGTGGACGCTCGAGATCCCCGCCGGCCGGCTGGAGGTCGGAGAGGATCCGCTCGCCGCCGCGCGCCGCGAGCTCGAGGAGGAGACGGGGCACCGCGCGCGCGCGTGGAGGGAGCTGCGCCGCTTTTACGCGGCGCCCGGATTCTGCTCCGAGGAGCTCACGCTCTTCCTCGCGGAGGACCTCGAGGAAGTGCCCGGCGGCGGCCTCCCGTGCGACGCGGACGAGGAGATCGAGCTCGTGCGTCGCACGCCCGCGGAGCTGCTCGACGGGGACTGCCGCGACGCCAAGTCGCTGATCGCGGCGGCCGCGGTGACCGCGCTGCGTTGCGCACCTGAAACCTGAGGGCGCCCTCACGCGCGCACGGGAGCGGAGCCGGGCCATCGAACTTGCAACGCGTCTCGCCCGTCCCGGATAATCCCCATCGCTCCGCTCTCCCCTCATGAGCCCCCCCTCGATCTACGACCGCGTCCTGATCGTCGACGACCAGGAGCTGGTGGTCGACTACCTGAAGGCGCTGCTCGAGGGGGAGGGGTTCGACGTGGCCACCGCGGGCAAGGGCGAGCGGGCGCTCGAGCTGCTTCGCGGCGACCCCTCGATGCTCGTCCTGTGCGACATCCGCATGCCGGGCATGGACGGCTTCGAGCTGCTCGACGCGATCCAGGCCCGCCACCCCGGCGCCGACGTGATCTTCATGACGGCCTTCGCCAGCGTCGACGAGGCCATCGAGGCCATGTCGCGCGGCGCGGTCGACTACATGATCAAGCCGATCAAGAACCAGGAGGTCGTGGCGAAGGTGCGCTCGCACCTGCACCGCCGCAAGCTGGCCTCCGAGCTGCACGAGCTCCAGAGCGAGCTGCGCTCGCGGTTCAGCATCGACCGGCTGGTCGCGGTGTCCGATCCGATGCGCGCCGTCGTCGCGGCGCTGCGCAAGGCGGCGCAGGGCGACGAGCCGGTGGTGTTCGAGGGCCCGCCCGGCTCCGGGCGCAGCCTGGCCGCGCGGTCGCTGCACTTCTCCGGGGTCCGCCACGCGAGCCCCCTGCGGGTGCTGCACTGCGACCGCGCCGGACCGGCGAGCTTCTCCGAGGAGCTCTTCGGCGTGGAGCGCGCGGGCCAGCGCCTGCGCCGCGGGCACCTCGACGACGTCGGGAACGGCACGCTGTTCCTGCGGGACGTGGACAGCCTGCCGGCGGCCGACCAGCGCGCGCTGGCCGGGCTGCTCGAGCGCCAGTCGTACGAGCGGACGGGCTCCGATCGTTCCCACGCCCTGCACGCCCGCCTCACGTTCTCCTTCGAGGACTCGGTCCCGGCCCTCATCGAGGCCGGCCGGCTCGACCCGAGCCTCGAGGTCCTGGCGAAGGTGACGACGATCCGGCTGCCGTCGCTGGACGCGCGGCGGGGCGACATCCCCGACCTGCTGGCCGCCTACGTGGCGCAGAGCGCCGCGACCACCGGGACCCCGATCCGGATCCCCACGGAGTCGGTCGAGCTGCTGCTCGAGGGCGAGTACCCCGGCAACGTGGCGCAGCTCTTCGCCCTGCTCGACCACTGCCGGGCGATGAGCCCCGACGGCGTGCTGACGCGCGAGATGGTCGAGCAGGCCCTGCGGCGCATCGGGCCGGGCACCGACGGCGCGCCCAAGCCGATGGCGGAGTCCCTGGAGGACCGCGAGTACCAGCTCGTGCTCGACGCCGTCTCCAAGCACCGCGGCCGGCTCGAGATGGCCGCCCGCGAGCTGGGCGTCAGCCGCACCACCCTCTGGCGACGGATGCGCAAGTACGACATCCGCGCGCAGGGGTCGTCCCGCGGTACCCGCTGAGCCGCTGCCCGGCCCCGGTCCCCGGCGTGCCGGCCCGCTGCTCCCGCCATGATCAGGGCGGTTCGCGGCAGGGCGCGCCCCGAGCAGGGTGACGCATGTCCTGGCCGAGCCTCCGCGCCGCTCGGGGCTGCTCCGGATCGCCCGGGCGGGCGCGGAGCGCGATTGGTCCAGGTCCGGGGCCGCGCGAGACGTCGGCGGGGGGGAGAGTCGGCAGGGCCGGGAGCCCGTTGCGCCGGCGGGCCGTGCGGGAGCCGCGCCGGCTGGAGCGTCCCGACCCTTCCGATTCGCTCTCTTCACGGGCGGTTTCGGCTGCGCGCGCGAGGTGGATTCGCCCGCGGGCAGGAAACTCATCGCGCCCCCGGGCGAGGTGCCGTCAGGTCCACCGGGTAGTGGAAGCCGCCCTGGGAGGGGCGCAGGTTGCCCGCGGCGTCGAGCCGGAGCAGCGCGCCGGGGGCGGTCAGTACGACGCCGGCGTCGGGCCAGGCCACCCCGCGGTCGAGGCCCAGCACCTGCAGGTCGTCGCGGTCGACCTCGAGCACACCGCCCGGCCCGAAGCGGCGGACCCGCGGGGCCGTGATGTCGGCCACCCAGGCGCGGACCCGCCCCGGGACCGGGATCAGGTGGCGGGGCCGCAGGCCGGTGGCGACCTCCCAGCGGACCTCCAGGGCGGGCCCGAGGGCGAGCAGCCTCCCGAGCCCCTGCGCGTCCAGCCCGAGCACCCACCAGGACACGCCCAGCGTCTCCGGCTGTCCCGCGGGCACCGTCCCGGCGACCGCTCCGCCCGCCGCGGCTCCGTCGGTCCCGGGGGGCCCGACGGTTCCCCGGGGACGCCGGGTCGTGGGCGCGCTCGCCGTTCCCGCGGTGCGCGCCGCCGGCGGCTCGTGTCCCTCGACGTCCTCGCCGACGAGGCCCGGGCCGGGGGCGACGTCGATCACCTGGAGCGCGACGTGGCGCACGGCCAGCAGCGTGCGCGTGCCGTCGGCGTCGTACAGCAGCAACTCGCCCGCGTCCGTCCCCGCCAGCACGCGGTCCGCGGTCCCCGTGGCGCAGCGCAGGGCGTGCGTCTGCAGGACGATCCACCGCGCCCCGTCCGCGCGCGTCCGCCAGGCCGCCGGGTCCTCGCCCACGCGCGCCTCGACCAGCAGCGCGTCCGCGCCGCCGAGCACGTCGAGGTCGAGCACCGGCCCGAACCGGTCGGTCCGCCGCACCGTTCCGTCGGGGCCGTGGAGCGAGAGCTCGAAGGCGCCGTCCTCGAGCCCCTCGGCCGCGCGCGCGCACCAGAACGCGCCGTCGGCGCGCCCTTCGACCTCCAGGGGCCAGCGGAGGTCGACGTCGGCGACCTCGATCAGGTCCGCGTCGAGCCCGACGAGCCGCTGCCCGTCGCGGTCGGCCACCCACACGGCGGGGCGCGCGCCGCCGGGGACGGGCGGCGGGTCGTCGCGCAACTGCGCGGCGAGGCCGAGCGCGACGCCCATCAGGATCGCGGCGAGGCGGGTCCGGCGCAGCGGTCCCGCGTCCGCCGCGCCCCGGGATGCGTGGGTCTCGAGGTGCATGCCCGACGGACCGGCCCGGCCGCCGTCGGTTGCGCACGAACCGCGAACTTCCGCTCGCGACCCCGCGGTCGCGCCCCCCGTGCCGGGCTCAGGCGCCCGCGGAGGAGCCGCCGCGCGAGCCCCATCGCACCTTGCCCTCGGGCGCGAACGGGCCGTCGCCCCGGGCCGCGCGCCGCGCCTCGCGGCGGTAGCTCGACCACACGAGCAGCAGGAAGCCGCCGATGATGCTCGCGACCGCGCACAGCATGAACAGGATGCTCGTGTTGAGCCCGTCCGCGAAGCCCTGCTGACCGGAGGCGACCGCCTCCCGGCAGCTCTCTCACGTCCAGCCGCGGGGCGCCAGGACCGCGAGCGCCACGAGGGCCGCGGCCCCGCGCAGCAGGGCGCGCCGCGCGCGTCGGCTCAGCGGGGTCGTGGCGGAGGGGGTCGTGGACCGCATCGCGGGGGGATTGTAACCGGCCGGGCCGCGCCGCGGCGTCAGCCCGCCTCCGGGGGGTTCAGGTGGTACAGCACCACGTACACGAGCACGCCCGTCACCGACACGTAGAGCCAGATCGGGAACGTCCAGCGCGCCCAGCGCCGGTGGGCGTCGAACCGCTCGCGCGCCGCCAGGTAGAAGGTGCGGAGCACCATCGGGAGGTTCACCGCGGCCAGGATCGTGTGGCTCGCGAGCAGGACCAGGTACGCCGTGCGGTCCCAGCCCTCGCCGCGGTAGCGGGTGATCGCCGTGACGGTGAAGTGGTAGTAGAGGTAGCAGCCCAGGAACGCCGCGCTGACCGCGAAGGCCGCGACCATGACGCGGGCGTGGCGCTCGCGGCGGCCGGCGCGGATCGACGCGTAGCCCCACACGAGCAGCACCGCGGCGGTGCCGTTCAGGAGGGCGTTGACGGTCGGCAGGTGGAGCGTCACGGGCGGCCGCGGGCGTCCAGGCGCCGCGCCAGGGCCGCGGTCGCGGCCACGCCGTCCTCGGTGCGGCCGTCGTGGTACCCGCGGATGGCGCCGTCGCGGTCGACGACGTAGAAGCGCGTCGCGTGGGTGACCTGCTGGCCGGGCAGGGCCTGGGCCTCGGGCGCGCGCTCGACCGCGGCGTAGAAGCGCTCGCGGATCAGGGCGTAGGTCGCCTCCTCGTCGCCCGTCAGGAACCACCAGCGGTCGGGGTCCGCGCCGAGGTCGTCGGCGTAGGCGGCGAGCGTCGCGGGGTCGTCGACGCGCGGGTCGACGGTGACCGAGACGAGCTGCACGCCGGTGCCCGCGAGCTCGTCCTGCAGGCGCAGCATGTTGCGTGAGAGCGCGGGGCAGGGCCCCGTGCAGGTGCTGAAGAAGAAGTCGACGACCCAGACGCGACCCGCGAGGTCCGCGGCGGTCACCGGCCGGCCCGAGCGCTCGGTCAGCGCGAAGTCCCCCACCGTGCCGATCGAGGGCGGGAGCTCGGCGGCGTCCACCAGGGCGCCGCCGCGCGCCACGGCCTCGCCGTCGCCGCACGCGGTCGTCCCGAGGGCGGCCCCGAGCAGGACCGCCCCGAGCCCGAGCCCGCGGAGGGCACCGACGCGGCGCTGGGACATCGGGTCAGTGGCCGGCGTCGGACTCGCCGTGGTCGTCGCCGTGCGCGGCGCCGGGGCGCGAGTCGATCATGTCGACGACCTCGCCCTGCTCGTTCAGCTGGTAGCCGACGGGGTAGTCGCGCACCTTGTTGAACGACAGGTCCGGCATCAGCGCCAGGAGCACGACGAGCACGAGCAGTGGCGTCGGCGCGATCAGCGACCAGACGATGAACTTCTCGAACTTCATGTGCATGAAGTACATGAGGATCAGGCCGCCCTTCCAGACCGCGAGGATCAGGAGGAGCGACCACTTGAACCACTTCGGATCGTCGATCAGCACGCCCACCGCGACCTCGACCGCGGTGAGGACGAAGAGGACGATGAAGATCTTCTTGATGCTGTAGCCGAGGCCTTCGTGAGAGCTCATGTCCGCTTCCCTACATCAGGTAGACGATCGTGAACAGGACGACCCACACCAGGTCGACGAAGTGCCAGTAGAGACCGGCCAGCTCGACCTTCATGTAGTTCTCCTTGTTGATCTTGCCCAGCGCGGCGGCGATCCAGATGCAGATCAGCCACACGACGCCCGCGCTCACGTGCAGGCCGTGGAAGCCCGTCATCGCGTAGAAGGTCGACCAGAAGATGTCGACGTTCGGGAGCGAGCCGTGCGCGATGAGCTGGAAGTACTCGTACACCTGGATGCCGACGAAGGTCGCGCCGATCAGGATGGTGAGGCCCAGCCACTTCAGCACGCCGCCCCGCTCGCCCTTCATGGCCTGCTCGACGGCGGCCACCATCGTGGCCGAGCTGCAGATCAGCAGGAACGTGTTGAAGGCCGTGATGTCGACCGCCAGCCGGTCGGCCGGGTCCGGCCAGGTCGGCGTGCCCATGCGCAGCACGATGTACGTCCCGATGAGGCCGGCGAAGAACATGACCTCGGTCGCCAGGAAGAGCCAGATGGCGAACTTCCCGCGGTGCACGGGCGGACCGCTGTCGTAGTCGTAGATCGCGTGGTGGTGCGCCGGGGCGTCCAGCGCGGGATCGTAGGCGGGGATCGATTGGCTCATGTCTAGAGCTGGAACGGCAGCCGGACCACGGGGTCGAAGAGGACGAGCGAGTAGAGGAGCGGCAGGTACGCCAGGGACGTCAGGAGCAGCAGGCGGGCGCGCCGCGGGTCCTCGCGCAGGGCGAAGGCCAGGGCGGCGGCCGCGTAGCCGAGACCGAGCAGCAGGGCACCCCCGGCGTAGATCCAGCCGGCGCCGCCGTCGACGGCGGGCAGGATCGACAGCGGCAGCAGGCAGAGGCTGTAGAGCAGGGCCTGACGCCCGGCGACGCCGGCGGAGTTCGGCAGCGACGGCAGCATCTTCAGGCCCGCCCGCGCGTAGTCCTCGCGGTACAGCCACGCGATGGCGAGGAAGTGCGGGAACTGCCAGGCGAACAGGATCGCCGCCAGGTACCAGCCCCACGAGGCCGGCGCGCCGGCGAGGGCGGTGTACCCGAGCAGCGGGGGCATCGCCCCGGGGATGGCCCCGATGGCGGTGTTCAGGGTGCTGACGCGCTTCAGCGGCGTGTAGACCAGCGCGTAGGCGACCAGCGTGCCGAGCGACAGCAGCGCGCTGAGCGGCTGGAACCAGACCGCCAGGCCGGCGACGCCGGCGGCGCCGCAGGCGGCGGCGAACAGCACGGCGTGCAGCGGCCGGATGGCGCCGGTCACCAGCGGGCGGCCGGCGGTCCGCACCATGCGCGCGTCGGTGTCCTGCTCCAGGACCTGGTTGAAGACGCTGGCACTCGCGGCGGTCAGCGTGACGAGGGCGGCGGCGAGCGCGACGCGCCCCAGGTGGACGTCGGGTCCGCCGGCCAGCAGGCCGCCGACGAAGGCGGACATGCCCACGAACGACGCGATGCGCAGCTTGCAGAGCTGGATCCAGGGCGCGACCAGCGACGCGGTCGCCGCGGTCCCGTGCGTCGCGCGGGCGGGCCTCACGCAGCACCTCCCAGGCCGGGGGCCCGGGCGCCGAGGGCCTCGCGGGAGGCCGCGCCGACGGGCGTCAGCGCCCGGCGGGTCCACATCGCGGCGGACAGCGTCGAGGCGAGCAGGCCGGCGCCGACGAGGACGTGGCCGGTGGCCACGGCCCACTCGAGCAGGCCCACCGCGTCGGGGCGGTAGGCGCCCCAGGCCAGGAAGCCGAGCGCGACCTGGACGCCGAGCACGACGTGGACGCGGCGCGCGGCGCGGCGCAGGTCCGCGGCCTCGGGCGCGTCCCCGAGCTCGGCGGCGGCCGCGTCGAGGCGGCGCGCGAGCAGCACCAGCACGGCGAGCACCGCGAAGGCGCCGGCCAGGTGCAGGTGCAGGCGCGCGGCGGGCGCCTCGCCGAGACCCGTGCGGAGGCCGTGGCGGTACCAGGCCCCCACCACGATCTGGGCGTACACGAGCGCGGTGGCCAGCGCCGAGAGCCGCGCCAGCGGGCGCGCCGCGCGCGCCGGCCGGGCCGCGGCCGCGCGCCAGCGCGGACCCTGGTGGATCCACACGGCCGCCAGGAACGCGAACACGAGCTGCGCGAACGAGCCGTGCAGGAAGGCGAGCTGGGGGCTCTTCTCGAGCACGCGCGAGCCGCCGAGCCAGCCCTGGAAGCACACGGCGAGAGTGGCGGCGACGACCAGCAGCACGGCCGAGCGCCGGCGGTCGAAGATCCAGGTCGACGCGCAGGCGGCCAGCATGAACAGGCCGAGCACCATCCCGAACTGGCGGTGGCTGTGCTCGACGAACGTGTCGAGGTCGCGGAACCACTTCTCGATCGGGAAGAGCGGCATGAAGTGCCCCTCGGCGTTCCACCAGCCCTCGACGGCCAGCCCGGCGCCCAGCGTCGTCACCGAGCCCCCGAACACGAACAGGGGCAACAGCGTGACGACCGCGCAGGCGATGAACCTGCGCGGCCACGGACGGTCGGTGCGGGGTGCCGAGGGGGGACTCATGCCCGAGGTGTGGGCCCGGAGCGCGCGGGGCGCGAGCCGGCTACTTCTCCCACTGGGGCTGGTAGTCCTCGTCCGCCTCGGGCGCGGCGTACTCGTACGGTCCGCGGTGCACCGAGAGCTCGCGGTCGAAGTTCCCGTGGCCCGGGGGCGACGGCGCGGCCCACTCGAGCGAGCAGGCCTGCCAGGGGTTGCGACCCACGCGCTTCCCGAAGAACAGGCTGTGGAAGAAGTTCACCACGAAGAACAGCTGCCAGATGAACAGCGAGAACGCCGCCATCGAGATGAACTGGTTCAGCGGCTGCAGGTGCGCGTAGACCTCGTAGGCGTACGGGTCCGCGGTGCGCCGCATCAGGCCCGCCACCCCGAGCTGGTGCATCATGTAGAACACCAGGTTCGTGAAGACGAACGTGCCGAGGAAGTGCAGCTTCCCGAGCGTCTCGTTCATCATCCGGCCGAACATCTTCGGGAACCAGTGGTAGATCGCCGCGAAGATGGCGAACACCGAGCCGGCGAACACCACGTAGTGGAAGTGGGCCACGACGATGTAGGTGTCGTGGATGTAGACGTCGACCGGCGTCGCGGCCATCCAGATCCCGGAGAGGCCGCCGATGATGAACATGCTGACGAAGGCCGAGGCGAACAGCATCGGCGAGTTCAGGCGGATGCGGCCGCCCCACAGCGTGCCCAGCCAGTTGAACACCTTGATCGCCGAGGGCAGGGCGATCATCACGGTGGAGACCATGAAGGTCATGCCCAGCTTCGGGTTCATGCCCGAGGTGAACATGTGGTGGCCCCACACGATGAAGCCCAGACCGGCGATGGCCGACATCGAGTAGACCATCGGCTTGTAGCCGAAGATCGGCTTGCGGGCGTGCGTCGCGAGGATGTCCGACGCGAAACCCATGGCCGGCAGGACCATGATGTAGACCGCCGGGTGGCTGTAGAACCAGAACAGGTGCTGCCACAGCAGCGGCTGGCCGCCGGCGGCCGCGCCCGTGGCGTCCGGGGTCAGGTTGTTCACGACCAGGTTCGTGGGCGTGAAGAACCCCGTGTCGGCCACGCGGTCGAGGATCTGCATGATGCTGGCCGAGGTCAGCACCGGCAGGGCGAAGAGCTGGAGCAGCGCGGCGATGAAGAGCGCCCAGATGGTCAGCGGCAGGCGCATCATGGTGAGGCCCGGCGCGCGCATCTTGACCACGGTGGTCACGTAGTTGACCGCGCCCATCATCGACGAGAGGCCGACGAAGGTCAGCGCCAGCAGCCAGAACGTCTGGCCGCTCATGCTGCCCGGTGCCGCGCTCTCGATGGTCGACAGCGGCGGGTAGGCGGTCCAGCCGGCGGCGGCGGCGCCGCCCTCGATGAAGAAGCCGGCCATGCCGCAGACGAAGGCCGGGATCATCGCCCAGTAGCTGAACATGTTCAGCTTCGGGAAGGCCATGTCGGGAGCGCCGATCATGGTCGGGATCAGGTAGTTCCCGAACGCGCCCGTCAGCAGCGGGATGATCACGAAGAAGATCATCACGGTGCCGTGCATGGTGAAGAGCACCGTGTAGAACTCCGGCGAGATCACCTTGCCGGTCTGCGGGAACAGCAGGCGCCCGACGACCGGCATCTCCGTCCACGGCCAGGCGAGCTGCCAGCGGATGGCCATCGCCATCAGGCCGCCCAGGACCATGAAGATCAGGCCGGAGAACAGGAACTGGATCCCGATGACCTTGTGGTCGACGGAGAACACGTACTTGCGGAGGAACCCGAGCTCGTGGTGGTCCTCGTGGTGCTCCCGGACCGTGCCGGGGGCGCCCTCGCCAGGTGCCACGTGCGGGGCCCCGTGAATCGGGGGAGCGGCCGCGTGGCCGTTCGGGGGGGGCGGGGGGGGCGGCGTCATTGGACTTCCTCCATTCCGTTGGAGAACCACTCCTGGTCGAGGTCGGCGAGGAACTGGTCGTACTCGGGCCGGGACACGACGCGCACGCGGCCGGCCATCTTGTAGTGACCCCACCCGCACAGCTCGGCGCAGATCAGGTCGTACACGCCCTCCTCGGTCGCGTTGAACCAGACCGGGATCGTGTGCCCGGGCAAGGCGTCCTGCTTCAGGCGGAACTGCGGCACGAAGAAGGCGTGGATCACGTCGCGCGAGCGCAGGTTGAACACCACGTCCTCGTCGACGGGGACGACGAACTCGAACGGGTTCTCGAGGTCGTCCATCGTGCCGATCACGCCGTCCTCGCCCGGGTAGATCGCGCGCCAGTCGAACTGGCTCGCGACGACCTCGGCGATCGGGCGGTCCATCGAAAACTCGCCGTCGGGGAAGCCCTTCTGGAACTTGATCTCGGCCCACGTGCCCATCTGGGCGAAGGCGATCACGAGCAGCAGGACGGCGGGGATCGCCGTCCACACCATCTCCAGCTTGTGGTTGCCGTGGGAGAACACGCCGCGGTCGTCGCGCCGCTTCGAGTACTTGTACATGAACCACGCCAGCAGCACCTCGGTGCCGATGAACGTGATCGCGACCATCGCCTGGATCAGGTAGAAGAGCCGGTCGATGCTCGGCCCGTAGGTCGACACGTTGTCGGGGAACCACCAGCCGTGCTGGTCGGCGGTGACGAACGTGTAGACGCCCAGGACGGGCACGAGGAGCAGCAGCAGGGCGTAGAGCAGGCGCATGGCTAGTGGGTCTCCTCGTGGGTGTCCGCCGCGGCGCCGTGATCGTCCGCGTGCCCGCCCCCGTGATCCGGGGACGCGTGCACGATCGGCTCCGGGCGCTCCGTGAGCGAGCGCGTGAAGTGGACGAGGGCCCACATGTCCTCGTCCGACAGCAGCGGGTCGCCGTCCGCGTTCTTCGACTCGCCGATGCCGGGCATGGGCGTGCCGTTGATGCCCGCGTAGATGCGGCGGTAGATGTCGATCGGCCGCTTCCCGCCGCGGATGATGCCGCGCGCGATGTTGCGGGGGTAGATCGGGTGTCCCCAGTCGTCCGCGTAGGCGGAGATGCGGTCGCCGTTCTCGTCCAGCTTGAACGTGCCGTCCTCGTTCAGCTCGTACGCCGCGGGGCCGTCGCCGAGGCCGTAGTCGCCGTGGCAGCTCTGGCAGTTGCCGCTCTGGGCGTCGAAGTAGATCTCGCGGCCGCGGGCGATCAGCTCCGGCGTCGCCGCGGGGATCTCCCCGTCGAAGGCGAGGTAGTTGACCGGGGCCGACATCCACTTGTCCCAGACGGTCTCGTAGGCCGCGAGCACGTTGGACAGCGGGAGCACGCCGTCGCCCTCGAAGTCGTTGCGGTACGTGTAGGCCAGGTCCCGCTCGACCTCGCCGCGCACCGCGAGCAGCCGGACGTAGTCGACCAGGCCCCAGACCTCGGCGCGCGAGAAGCGCCGGAAGCTCGGCATGGCGGTGCCGGTCACGCCCTGCTCGAGGATGCGGTACAGGTCCTCGCGCCGCGGCCGCGCCTTCGCGTTCATCGCCGTGAACTTGAAGGTGCCGTGGCGGTAGTCGCGCGGGCGCGGGTTCAGGAAGTCGGCCGTGGTGCCGTCGCCGCCGCCCTCGACGCCGTGGCAGTGCAGGCACTGCTGGCGGTACATCTCCGCGGACTCGCGCAGCGTCGGGTACCAGTTCACGAAGGCCCCCTCGGAGAGCTCGCCCTCGAGGAACTCGAGCTCCTCGGGGTCGCCCTCGCCGGCCTCCGCCGCGGCCCGCTCGGCCGCGAGGTCCGCGCGCAGGTCGTCGTAGTAGGCCTGCAGGTCGACCATGTGCGAGGGGATCCGCACCTCGTCGTAGCGGCCCTCCGCGGCCAGCTCGAGCTGCAGGCGGAAGCGCAGCTCGTTCGACGCGGCGATCGCCTCGAGCTCCTCGTCGGAGAGCTCGCCCGAGCCCATGTCGTCGGCCGGGTACTGCGGGTAGTTCGGGTTGAACCCGTCGTCGTACCAGTCCTCCGTCACCATGAACTGGGGCGCCGACGGGGTCCCGCACAGCATCTCCAGCGCACCCTGGATGTGCGCCTGGACGTCGGGCGGGAGCAGCGGGTCGCCCTCCTCGTCCACCTCCGCGGCGCCGCCCACGGCGGTGCTCAGGGAGAACTGCAGGGTCGGGTTCTTCGCCTCCATGTGGCAGGCGGCGAAGAGGGCGAGGAGGGAAGCGGTCGGGAGGGCGAGGGAGCGCAGCCTGGGGGCCGAGCCCGCTCCGCGGGGGTACGACGCAACCATAGAACCGGGTACGCGTGGGGTGTCGGGACGGGCCCGCCGGGGCGACCGGGCGACGGGCGCGGCGGGCAGGGGGATCCGGGGGCGCGGGCCCCGAGGGCTCGCGCGCTCCGAAGTGAATCGGTGCAGTGTGACGCTGGGCCGCCCGGAGTCAAGCGAGGCGCCCCGCCCGCGGAGCCATGCAGCGCGCGAATCGTCGACATTCGCGGAGGGCTCGCGGCCCCCTCCCGGGAGCGGCCGCCGCCCCCCGGCGGACGGCGGGCCCTGGAGTTCCTTGCCGCGGGGGACCAGGGAGGGTTCGATGGCCCGCCGCGCGGCCGGGAGAGGCCCCCGCGCCCCCCGCCACGGCCCGGCCCCGGACCCTGGACTCGCCGTGAACCTGCCCATCCTGAACCCGCTGCACCGGGCCGCCGGCGCCCGCTTCGCCGACTCCGAGCCCCCGCTCCTCCTCACGTACGGGTCCGTTCCGGACGAGTACCGCGCGGGCACCGAGGGCGCCCTCCTGCTCGACGAGACCGACCGCGGCCGCGTGGTCGTGCGCGGCGGCGAGCGCGCCGAGTTCCTGCACCGCATGCTGGCGAACGACGTCCGCGGGCTGCCCGCGGGCGGCGGGAACCGCAACCTGCTGCTCACGCCGAAGGGCAAGGTGCGCTTCGTGTTCGACCTCGCCGTCGAGCCCGACCGCGTGCTGCTGTCCACGCCCCCCGGCCAGGCGGCCCCGCTCGCGGAGGCGCTCGAGATGTACCACTTCTCGGAGGACGTCGAGCTCGTCGACGGCTCCGAGGACCACGCGCCGCTCGCGCTCGTCGGCCCGCGCGCGGGCGCGCTGCTCGACGCGGTGCTCGGCATCGACCCGCCGACCGAGTTGCACGCGACGGTCGCCGCCCGCTTCGAGGACCAGCCCGTCGACGTCGTGGCCCTGCCCGTCGCCGGCTCGCCGGGGTTCCGCGTCGACGGCGGCCCGCGGCTCGCCGAGCGCCTGTGGCGCGCGCTCGTGGCCGCGGGCGCCACGCCCGGAGGACGCGTCGTGCGCGACATCCTGCGCGTCGAGGCCTGCGCGGCCGACCCGGTGGTCGACGTCGACGACACGATCTACCCGCAGGAGGCCCGCCTCGAGGGCGCCTTCCACCTCGAGAAGGGTTGCTACGTCGGCCAGGAGGTCGTGGCCAAGATCGACACGTACGGCGGCCTGAACAAGCGCCTCGTCGCGCTGCGCCTCTCGCACGACGACCCCGTCGCGCCGGGCACGCGCCTCGTCCTCGTCGAGGACGGCGAGGAGCGCGACCTCGGCGTGGTCACGTCCTGGGCGTACTCCTTCGCCCTCGACACCGGCCTCTGCCTCGCCTACGTGAAGCGCAAGCACCAGACCCCGGGGCACGAGTTCCGCCTGGCCGGGTCCGCCGGCACCGCCACCGTGGTCGAGGTCCCCGTCCGCGCGGGCGCCCTGGCGCTCACCGGCGAGCCCGAGTAGCCCGCTCGCCCGGGGCGCCGCTAGACTCGCCGGAGCGCCCGGCCCCACGGTCGCGGCGCGCGATGATGGCGGGGAGCCCCACGGATTCGGATCCGCTCGAGGACCGCATGGCGGAGTGCTTCGCCCTCCCCGAGGAGGAGTGGGAGGACGCCGTGGAGCGGCTCGCGGCCGCGCACCCCGAGCAGGCCGACGAGATCCGCGAGCGCTTCGAGACCGTGCGCCTCCTGAACCGCGCCGACGCGCCGGCGGAGGGCGACCCGTTCCCCGAGCGGCTGGGCGAGTTCCAGCTGCTCGACCGCCTGGGCGGCGGCGGGATGGGCGTCGTGTTCCGGGCGCGGCAGACGTCGCTGGACCGCGAGGTCGCCCTGAAGCTCGTGCGCCCCGAGCACCTCTACTTCCGCGGCTCGCGCGAGCGCTTCCGCCGCGAGGTCGAGGCCATCGCCCAGCTCCAGCACTCGGGCATCATCGCCATCCACACGGTCGGCGAGGAGTCCGGGCTGCCGTACTTCGCCATGGAGCTGCTCGGGGGACCGACGCTGTCGGAGGTGCTGGCCGACTTGTCGAACCGCGCCCCGGAGTCGCTCACGGGGCGCGACCTCTGGCGGGCCGTGGTCGGCGAGGAGCGCGCGGAAGACGAGCCGCCGGCGCTCTTCCGCGGCGCCTACGTCGACGCGTGCCTCGAGGTCGCCCGCCAGGTCGCCGAGGCCCTGGCCCACGCGCACGGCCGGGGCATCCTGCACCGCGACGTGAAGCCCTCGAACGTCGCGCTGCGGCCCGACGGCCGCGCGGTGCTGTTCGACTTCGGCCTGACGAGCTCGGCGCGCGACGACGCGGTCGGGCGCCGCGTGACGCGCACCGGCACGCTGCTCGGCACGCTGGCCTACATGTCGCCCGAGCAGGTCCAGGGCCGCGGGGAGCTCGACGAGCGCACGGACGTGTACTCGCTCGGCGTGACGCTGTACGAGCTGCTGACGCTGCACCTGCCCTTCGGCGGGCGCAACACGCTGCAGGTGCAGGCGCGCATCCTCGCCGGCGCCGCGGACTCGATGCGCGCCCGCAACCGGCGCGTGCCCGAGGACGCGGAGACGGTCTGCCGGACGGCCATGGCGCTGCGCGCCCAGGACCGCTACGCCTCGGCGGACGCGCTCGCGCGCGACCTGGCGAACGTGCTGGCGCGGCACCCGATCGCGGCGCGCCCCCCCGGGGCCGCCGTGCGCGCCCTGCGCTGGTGCCAGCGCAATGCCGCCGCCGCGGTGGCGATCGCCCTGGGCGTGCTGCTGCTCGTGGGCCTGCCCTCGGGGCTGCTGGTCCAGCAGCGCCGGCACGCCGCCGAGCTGCGCCGCGCGCTGGAGCGCGAGCAGGCCGCGCGCAGCTCCTCGAACCGAGCGCTCGAGGGCGAGCGCGGCGCCCGCCGCGAGGCCGACGCGGCCCTGCGGCGCGAGCAGGACGCGCTG